>NZ_JBFAIN010000029.1:0-103730 GCF_040654735.1 Saccharopolyspora sp. NPDC050642
AGGTGCACGGCGGGGCGAGGGACACCGTCGCCCATGCCGAGGCCGTGGCCGACCGGGAGCTCGCGGCAGCCATCGACAACCCGGTGGTCCTCCACCCGGCGGTGATTCGCCGCCAGCAGTCCATGCAGGTGTCCTCGTTGATCCACTCCAGCTCTCGTGGCAGTCGCTGCACCTGCCACGCCTCCACCTGCACGCCGCAGAACGACGTCACCGACGCATACGGCTCGGCCCGCTTCGCGGCCACGCCGAACGCATGCCGCCCAACCCCCACCGGCCGCCAAAACCAGTCCACACCAGCACTTTCGAACATCCCCGCCTCCTGACTTGTTCTGAGACAAAGCTATGTCACCGGGTCTAGAAATAGTCCCAGGGACAAGCTAGGTTGACCACATCGAGTGATCACTGAACGACATAGGGTGAAGGCATGGCGAACACCGCGAAAGCTCGCGTACTTGGTGCGGAACTCCGAGATCTCCGCAAGCAGGCTGGGCTTACCGTGCGAGCGCTCGAAGAGCGCCTCAACTTCTCGCGTTCAACGATCAGCCGGATCGAGTGCGGTGAAAAGGTGCCCAGCGCCGAGGACCTCGGTGCCATGCTCGCCATCTATCAAGTCACGGGCATACGCCGGGATGAGCTGGTCAAGGCCGCCAAGGAAGCGGACCAACCGAACTGGACCGAGGTCGGCCCAACCGGGATCCCGCGTCAGCTCTCCGCGTTGCTGGAGTTCGAACGCGAAGCCACGCGTATCAGCGACCTTTCTTTGATCAGGGTGCCAGGTCTCTTGCAGACCGCGGATTACGCACGGGCCGTGTTTCGTGTAGGCGGGGTTTCGCCCGAGCGAATCGAGATGCTCGTCGCGATCAGGATGGGGCGGCGGGAAGTGCTGACACGGCTTTCACCAGTCAAATTCGTTGCCCTCGTTGACGAAGCCGTACTGCGACGGCCGATCGGCGGCAAGGAAGTCATGGCCGACCAGCTCAGGCACATCCTGAAGACCGCCGAGCTTGACACCGTCACGGTTCAAGTCCTGCCGTTTGATCTGGGTGCCCACATTGGACAGGACGGCTCGCACATCTTGTTGGAGTTCGCGAAGGCCGACCCGATCGTTCATCTGGAGCATCGCCGTTCGGGACAGTTCCTCGACAAGCCAGAAGACACGACCGATTTTCGCGACCTCACGACTACGCTCCAAGCGGATGCGCTGGGAGCGGATCAGTCTGCGGCATTGATCCGCTCCTACCTTGATGGCTTGGAGGGGTAGTGACTGAAGAATTCATGCACTGGCGGAAGTCCAGCCGATCTGGACCTGACACCAACTGCGTCGAGGTCGGCTGGCGGAAGTCCAGCTACAGCGGGACGCAGTCCAGCTGCGTCGAGGTCGGATTCGGGGTCGACGCCGTCGGAGTCCGTGACACGAAAGACCGCGACGGTGGGCACTTAGCCGTGCCGGTGCCGAGCTGGCACCGGTTCATCGGCGCGGTCAAGGGCGGCGTCTTCGACCGCTAAGGGCCTTCTCCAGTGGCGCGGAAGTGGCTGGTGGGGCGGGTGGGTTTCTTGAGGTCGTGCTCGGCTGATCGGCATCGCCGCAGGTCGCGGGGTGTGGTATCAGGTAGCGGTCCCTTCGGCGCGGTTCGGGGAGGAGGCCGTGATCGTGAGGACTCGTTCCGCTCCCTTGGTCTCGTTGGTCGCCGTTGCCGTCCTGACGGCCGGCGGGTTCGCTTCGGCTGAGCCGCGCTGGGCCGCCTCGTCCAGCGCGGCCGTGCATCCCGGCGTGCAGACCGTGACCAACTCCGCGCAGTGCACCTCGAACTTCGTGTTCCAGGGCGGGTCGAAGGTGTACCTCGGGCAGGCCGCGCACTGCGCCAGGACCGGCGGCGTCGAGCAGACCAACGGCTGCACTTCGCCGTCGCTGCCCATCGGCACCCAGGTCCAGATCACCGGCGCGAGCAAGCCGGGCGTGCTGGTCTACAGCTCGTGGCTGACGATGCAGGCGCTCAAGGAGAAGGACGCCGACACCTGCGCCTACAACGATTTCGCGCTGATCCAGCTCGACCCGGCCGATGTCGGGAAGGTCAACCCGAGCTTGCCCGTGTGGGGCGGCCCCAGCGGCCTGAACACCGGCGGGCTGCAGCAGGGCGACGTCGTGGTGACCTACGGCAGTTCGAAGCTGCGGGCCAGCGTCGGCGACCTGAACGCGAAGGCGGGCACCTCGCTCGGCGATTCCGGCGGCGGCTGGAACCACACCATCTTCACGGTCACGCCGGGCATCCCCGGCGACTCCGGCAGCGGAGTCCTGGATTCGTCGGGGCGCGCGGTGGGCGTGCTGTCCACTTTGAACATTTCCGCGCAGAACTTCGGGAGCAACGGCGCCGGCGATCTAGCGCGCGAGTTGAACTACCTGCACGCGCACTCGTCGCTGCGGAACATCTCGTTGGTCACCGGAACCCAGGAATTCCGCACCGTCCGGTGACTTTCAGATGGCCCGCCACCAGGGCTGGGCTTCGGTGGTCGGGAACATGCCGTCGCCGAGGACCACCCGGAACGGGTTCGGGCCGATCACCGCCCAGGCGTGCTTCGCCCGCTCCGCCGGGAAGTCCGGGCTGGTCACCAGCTCGAAGAGGTCGTCGAAGGCATCCGAGAACAGTTCGCTGAGGTGCTCGCCGAGCCGGTCGTACGCGCCGTTGCGCAGATGTGCGGCGAGCGCGTCGAGGTCAATCTCGTCGAGCATCTTGGCCGTGGACGGGTCGTCGGTGAGAAGGTGCTCGGCCGCTGCCAGGCAGAGCTCGCGCAGCTCACCGGAAACCTCGACGACGGACGGCATCGTGCTGAACGCCGCCATCAGGTCGCCCGGGTCCTGGTGCGGGAGGCCCTTCGCCTTGCCGTGGCAGTACGGCACGAACTCCGGGAACTCCATGGCGTGCGCCGCCTGCGCCACGCGCAACCAGAACTCGGTCGGCAGCTCGTCGGCCCGGCCCGCCTCGTCGGCCCAGTGCCCGACGAAGTGCAGCGCGTTCATCCAGAGGTGGTTGTACCCGTCGTCGATGCACTCCGCGATCTCGACGGCCTGCCCGCTGTCGTCGAGCAGCGACTCCGGTACGAGTTCCGTCGCCGCGGTCAGGTGCTCCACCAGGTTCCCCTCCGGGAACACCAGGTCGGCGGTCAGCCAAGTCGGGTACATCCGTCGCCTCTCTCCCGCTGCCGACCGCCCCGCGGGCCGGCATGCCGAGGTTGAGACGCGCCACCACGAGCCGCAGTTCCGCCGTTCTGCCGGCCGCGCCACGCCGCCGGTCAGGGGCGCGGCGCGGCCGGGACGATCAGCGCCAGACGGCCACCACGGAGGGGCGGGGTTGGCTGGTCCCGCCATCCGGCCAGTGCGAGACCGGGTTGTCGGCGTTGGCCCCGTCGACCTCTCCCGGGTGCTGGGCCGAGACCATGATCAGGTCGTCCTCGATGATCGGGCCGCAGGCTTCCGCGCCGCGCGGGACGCTGAGGAACTGCATCACGTGGCCTCGTTCCGGGCCTTCCAACGGCACGGCGTAGAGGCCGTCGTTGGCGCCTAGGGCCTCCGACGAGTCGGTGGTGATCCAGAGGTTGCCGTGGCTGTCGAAGGCCACGTTGTCCGGGCAGGCGATCGGGCTGACCTGGGACTTGTCGAAACCCGCGAAGTACGTCGCCGGGTCGTTCGGGTCGCCGCAGACCAGCAGCAGGCGCCAGGCGAAGCGGGTGCTCGCCGGGTCGTCGTCGAGCTCCAGGACCTGGCCGTGCTTGTTGCCGTTGCGCGGGTTCGGCTCGTCGGCCGGTGCCTTGCCGGCCGCCCCGCGGTCCGAGTTGTTCGTCAGCGCGGCGTAGACGCGGCCGGTCTTCGGGTGCGGCTGCACGTCCTCCGGGCGGTCCATCTTCGTGGCGCCCACCTTGTCGGCCGCGAGGCGCGCGAAGACGTAGACCTCCTCGGCGGTCATGCCGGGCACGAAGCTGGTGTCGTTGTGCGCCAGCGGAATCCACTCGCCGGAGCCGTCGAACTCGCCGTCCGCCGGGAGCTTGCCGGAGCCGTCGATCTCGTCCGGGCTGTCGCCGGTGAACTTCGCGACGTAGAGCGTGCCCGAGTCGAGCAGCGACATGTTGTGCCGCCGGGCGTGCTTGCTGCGGCCCGGTTTCATCCGCCGGTCCGAGACGAAGCGGTAGACGTACTCGAACTTCTCGTCGTCGCCCATGTACGCCACGACCCGGCCGTCGTCGGCCACCCGGATGTTGGCGCCCTCGTGCTTGAAGCGGCCGAGGGCGGTGTGCTTGACCGGCGTCGATTCCGGGTCGTGCGGGTCGAGTTCGATGATCCAGCCGAACCGGTTCGGCTCGTTGACCTGCTTGGCCAGGTCCCAGCGGGAGTCGAAGCGCTCCCACTTCCGCTCGCTGGCGGCGCCCTTGATCCCGTAGCGCGCCAGCCGCTCCTTGGTCGCCGGGTCGGTGACCGAGTCGGCGTTGGCGAAGTAGAAGTGGATGTTCTCCTCGCCCGAGAGGATCGTGCCCCACGGGGTCACGCCGCCGGAGCAGTTGTTCATGGTGCCGAACGATCGCGTGCCGGTCGGATCCGCCGGAGTCCTCAGCAGTTCGCTGCCCGCCGCCGGGCCGCGCAGCTCGAACGGGGTGTTGAGGGTGATCCGCCGGTTCAGCGGGTCGAGCACCGGTTTCGGCGCGCCGTCGCCGGTTTCGAGCACCACGACCGACAACCCGTGCGCGGCCCAGGCGACCCGGACCTGCTGCTCGGTGGGGTTCTCCGGGTCGTAGCCGCGGAACAGGAACTCCTCGGAGGTGTACTCGTGGTTGTTCACCATCAGCCGCCGGTCGTCGTCCAGCGGCAGCAGCGCGCAGAAGTCGTTGTTGTAGCCGAACTGCCGCTCCTGGGCTTCCGGGGTCTGGTCGTCGAAGTCGAACTCCGGGGCACCGGGCAGGATCGGGTCGCCCCACCGGATCACGACCTGCTGCTGGTAGCCCTCCGGCACGACGACGGCGTCTTCGCTGTTCGGCCGCACGGGGGTGAAGTCCAGCCCCGGCGGCCGGCCGGGCGCGGCGACGGCGGGCCGTCCGGCGAGGCCGGGCAGCACCGCGGCGGAGGCCGCGACCACCGCGCCGGCGCGCAGCAAACCCCGGCGGGACAGCACGTTCTGCAGCAGGTCGCCGAAGTACTGGTTCTCCGTCGGGTTCGGCGGGTGCTCCGCGCACTGGTCGCCGCAGCGGTACCGGCAGGTCACCCGCGCCCGCCCGGCCGACAACAGCGGTAGGAGTCGACGTTCGCCCGGCTGTGCCACCGCAACCTCCCAAGCTTGATCGAGAAATGGCTAGGAGCGTATGACACCACCAACAAGCAGCAAACACTCTTCGAAAACTCGGCGAATTCTCGAAGAGTGCTTGCTCAATCGGGTTATTCAGTTAGGGGACGGGGTCAGAACTCTTCGCCGACCAGCACGGCCTCGGCGGGAACCGTGCGCGTGTTGGCCTGGGTGCGCAGCTCCGCGAACAGCAGGCCCGCGGCGATCACGCAGAGGATCGCGCCGGCCGCGAACGGGGCGTGCTGCGAGCCGAACCACTGGGCCACATGCCCGACCAGCGTGGCCGCGGCCGCCCCGCCGAGCCAGCGCAGGAAGTTGTAGCCCGCGCTGGCGACCGGGCGCGGCGCGTCGCTGATGCTCATCGCGGTTCCGGTGAACAGGGTGTTGAGCAGGCCGGAGGCCAAGCCGCTGAGGATCACCGCGACGACCACCACGGGCTTCGAGCCGAACGTCATGACGCCGAGCAGCACCGCGAAGATCAGCACCGCGAAGATGGTGCCGCCGACCTCGCCGAGCCGCGCCGCGAGCCGCGGGGCCAGGAACACACCGGCGAGGGCGACGCACAGGCCCCAGCCGAAGAACACCAGGCCGACCGCGATCGCGCCGAACTCCAGGACGAACGGCGACCAGGCCAGCACGATGAAGAACGCGGCGGTGTAGAAGGCGGCGCCGAGCGAGGTGCGCAGCAGGCCGCCGTGGCGGAGCGCCCGGATCGGGTCGAGCAGCCGGACCTTGGTCCGGTCGGCGCGGTCTCCGTCCTTGGGCAGGAAGCCCGCCGAGAGGATCAGCGCGATCGCCATCAGCACCGCGGTGCCGGCGAACGGCCCGCGCCAGGAGATGTTGCCCAGCAGGGCGCCCAGCAGCGGGCCGGTGGACAGGCCGATGCCCAGCGCCGCCTCGTAGAGCATGATGGCGGCCCCCTGGCCGCCGCTGGCGGCGCCGACGATCACCGACAGCGCGGTGGCGATGAAGAACGCGTTGCCGAGGCCCCACACCGCGCGCAGCGCGACGAGCTCGCCGATCGAGCTCGCCATCGCGCACGCCAGCGTCGCCACCACGATCAGCACCAGCCCGGTGACCACGGTCCGCTTCGCGCCGAAGCGCGCGCTGAACGCGCCGGTGATCAGCATCGCCAGCACCTGCACGCCCAGGTAGGACGAGAACAGCAGCGTGACCTGCTCGGGGCCGGCGTTCAGCGCCTCTGCGATCGAGAGCAGGATCGGGTCGACCAGGCCGATGCCCATGAAGGCGATCACGGCCGCGAACGCGGTGATCCACACCGCCTTCGGTTGTCCCTTGAAAACGTCGAGTAACCGAACGTCGTGCCCGGCGCTCATCGGTCGCCACCCCTCGCTGAACGGAAGTAATTCGTTCGCAATGCTAACAAGTTTTGGTTAGCGGGACAAACGACGATGAGCGAGCTCACTATCGGTGGAGGCCCGACCGGGCCGGAATCGCGGTGCTCAGGAGCTCAGGGCCGCCTGCGCTGCCGCCGCGATCACCTCCTCTTCGTGGTGCTCGGCGAGGACCGCGAGGATCTCGCCGACGCTGTTGTGCTCCGTCGTGGCGATCTCCGCGATCAGCTCGACCTGCGCGGGCCCCGGCTGCCTGCTGAACTCCGCGAGGAACAGGTCGACGTCCTCGTCCAGCGCCGCCGCCATGCCGTCCAGGGAGAACAGCAGCTCATCGCCGGGGCGGACCATGTTCTCGGTGCTCGCGGGGCGGGACTGCAGCCACATCCGCGCCGCCGGGCCGGCCACCGGATGCTCGGCCAGCTCGCGCACCGCCGAAACGCCCTCGGTGCCGGTGTGCTCCAGCAGGCCCAGCGCCGCCAGGCGGATCGCCGGATCGTCCACGCGCCGGAGTAGCTCCGCCAGCTCCGCGCCGGCCTGCTTCGCGCCGCGCTGCTCGATCCACCGCGGGATCAGCACCTGCTGCACGTCGGCCGGGGTATCCGCGGCCACCAGCGCCAGCAGCTCGGCCGGGTACTGCACCAGATCGTCCACAGTGGGCACTTGGAAGCCGAAGGCGCGCAACGATTCCCGCGCCGCCCACAGGCCCGGTGGCATCAGCTCGATCATGGTGCGATCGGCGGCGACGCCTGCGGGCACGGCGGATTCCAGCACCTCGATCTCCTCCGGGGCGGTGGTGACGTGGCAGCGGACCGCCAGCATCGCCTCCCACTGGGCGAGCATCCGGCGGACGATGCCGCGCACGGCCTCCCGGTCGCTCGGCTCTCCCGCGTCCAGGAGATCGCAGGCCATCGACACCACCAGCTCCAGCGGCACCGCGTCGGTCCGCGAGTAGAGCACGCTCAGCGCGGCCTGGACGATCTCCGGCAGCGCGTCCTCGTCCTCGGCGATCCCGTCGAGCTCGGCGTGGAACACGTCGTCGATCAGCACGAAGCACTGCCAGAGCCGGGTCCACAGCAACTCCGGTTCCGCCAGCAGGGGCTCCGCGATCAGCGCGGGCACCAGCAGGTCTCCGGCCGGCCGGACCAGGCCCGCCCGCTCGGCCCACTCCAGCAGCAGGTCGGCCTCCTCGACGCCGGACGCCTCGCCGAGGGCCGCGACCAGGTCGTCCACATCGGACGGATCGCGGCCGGTGCCGAGCCATTCCAGGACGGCGCGCATCTGCCGGATGACCGGCGAATTCGCCGCGATGGCCCGGTGCGGCTCGACGTGGACGAGATCGACCGGCGGCAACCAGAGCGCGGGCTGGTCCGGCGGCTCCTGCGCGTCGCGGCGCTCGATCTCCTCCAGGATCTCGCCGTCGAAGTCGATCTCGCCTGCGTCCACCGCGTCGAAGAACTCCGCCGCCGACCCCGGATCCTCCGGATCGAAGCCGAGTTCGCACATCGTCGCGTCCCAGAACTTCGCCGCTGCCCACTCGGTCGGCTCCGCCATCGCCGCCAGGTAGTCCGGCACGGCCCGCTCCACCGCTCCGTGCAGCTCGGCGAGCGAGCCGGGCGAGGTGAGCAGGCCCGCCGCGGCCAGGAAATCCAGCCACTGGTGCAGGAAATCCGGCGCCAGCGACCACTTCGGCACGAGCAACCGGCGGGGCACCACTTCGACCAGGAATCGCACCAGGTCTTCTTCGGTCCAGCGGGCCAGCAGCCCGTCCCTGGTGAACTTGTCGTCCAGCAGGCACCCGGCCAACCAGCCTGCGTCGGACTCCGGCCGGCTGCGGGTGAACGCCGCGACCAGCTCGCCGCGCGCCGCCTCGAACCGGCCGACCTCGCCGTGGATGAAGGCAGTTCGCATCACGTGCTCCTCTCGCTCAGGTGTGCGGATCAGGTTAGGTAGCACGCCGAGCGGCGGCGGGGATCCAAGCGAGTTGGGTGCGCGTGTCGTGATCCCCTGAACGGGCGGTATCTAGGTATGGCCCTCGGTACATGTCCCGCTTCGGCACCAGGGTCTTTCGGCCCATGCTTTCGACACGTCCGGAAACGGACGCACCGCTCGGGAAACCGGTGGTCGAACGGCGAAAGCCGCCGGAGCGACCGCGGCCCACCCGTTCGTCCCGGCCAGGGTCGACCCCCGGATCCCAGCGGCGTTCCCGCACCAGGGAGGAGGTTGCATTGACCGGACAGCAGCTACTTGCCCCAGCTGCCTGTTGTTCGGCCCTCCCACCGGCGAGGCGGGTGCCACCCGTCCGACTAGGCGGCAACGGAGCCGCCGCACCCACCTCGCCGGTTCACCATCCCCCGATCCTCGAAGGCCCGCGAAAAGTCGAGATGAACAGCTCTTCCGAATACCGCTCCTACGGTTGGTGGGTCGAGCACGACCCGAACTCCGACCGCACCACACTCATCGTCGGCGGCCGCATCGGCGCGCTGCGGATGCCCGCCGAATTTGCCGCCCGCGTGCACCAAGTGCTCGCCATCCACCTCCAAGCCGGACCCGTGCTGGTCGACGGCGCCGACTGGGTGCTGCTCACCCAACCCGGCGGCCGCGTCGAACTGCCCGAGGAGCTCGCCGAGGTCGCCGGCGTGCCGGCCGGCGCCCGCCTGGCCCTGCCGCCGCTGGACGACCCGAGCTGGATCAGCCCGCCGCGCGCGGACCGCCCGGCGCCGAGCCGGCAGGTCGTCATCTCGGCAGCCCGCCGCGCCCGGGCCGACACCGCGCTCGCCATGACGGCCTGAGCCCGGACCGCCATGAGCGGCTGAGCGTGGAGTGAACGACGTAATCGCCTCGGTAGGAGAGGTGAACGGCCTGTTCGCCTCATTCGCCCGGCTTCGGTGGATGCCCGATGGGATGGAGTGAACGGACCGTTCGTCTCGATAGGCGCGGTGAACAGGCCGTTCACTTCAACTGCCCCTCGCGTCACGGCTGTTCGGCCACCCAGACCGCGATCTGCGCGCGCGAGGTGGCGCCCAGCTTGGCGAGGATGTGCTCGATGTGGCTGTCCGAGGTCCGCTTCGAGATCACCAGCTGCTCGGCGATCTGCCGGTTCGACAACCCCTGCGCGACCAGCCGCGCCACCTCGCGTTCCCGCGGCGTCAGCCGCACCGGCTCTTCCTCGGACGGCGCGGGCGGGCGCTCGCCGAGCGCGAACCTGATCAGTTCGTCCAGCGTGTACTCCGCGCCGCGGCTGCGCTCAGCGCGGAGTTCTGCTGTTGGCAGGGCGTTCCGGATGCGCGCGTCGGCTTCCGCGTGCCAGCCGAGGTAGCGCTCCAGGCCGAACAGGTAGCGGCCCAGCGGCCGCCACAGGTGCGCCACCGCCGAGCTCAGCCGGGCCGCACGCGCCACCCGGCCCTGGGTCGCGGACAACCACGCCTCCAGCTCGATCGCCATCAGCATCCCGGGCACGTCGTTGAACAGCTGCTTGATCCGCAGGCATTCGTGCACGTGCGCCAGCGCGGCCGGGAAGTCGCCCTGCCGCCAGCGGGCCAGCCCGAGCACCAGCTCGGCCCACGAGCGGCCCCACAGCTCGCCGTGCTCCTCGCAGATCTCCCGGCATTCCTCGCACAGCTCGACGGCTCGCTCGCAGTCGCCGCGGAACGCCGCCAGCAGCGCCAGGTTCGGCAGGCTGAGCAGCGCGACCCCGTCGTGCTGCAGCATCTCCCGCCGTTCCAGCGCTTCGGCCAGCCGGGACGTTGCCGCCGCGTTCTCGTTGCGCAGCAGGTCGACCAGCCCGGCGATGTGCGTGGTCAGCGCCAGCACCGAGCCGTACTCCGCCCGCCGCGCCGCGTCCCGTGCTTCGGCGAGCAGCGCGCGGGCGGCTTCGGTGTCTCCCTGCATGGCGCTGACCAGGCCGTTCGTCGTCAGCGCCCGGGCTCGCTGCTGACCTGGTTCGGACACCGCCTGGAGCATCTCGTCCAGCCAGTACCGGCCTTCCCGCAGCGAACCGCCGGCCGCCCAGAAGAACCGCAGGGCCGCTGCCATCCGCAGGCCCTCATGCCCCTCGCCGGGCTCGGTGCGGCAGAAGTCCAGGGCGGCGCGCAGGTTCGACCGGTCCTGCCGCAGCCGGGTCAGCCACTCCACCTGGTGCGGGCCGAGCCATTCCGCGTCGACGTGCTCGGCGAGCAGCAGGAAGTGGTCGCGGTGCCGCCGCCGCAGCGCGAGCTCCTTCGCGCCGCCGCCGAGCCGCTCGCGCCCGTACTCCTGGATCGTCTTCAGCAACCGGTAGCGGGTACGGGTGGCGGGCTGGTCCTCCTTGACCAGCACGGACTTCTCCACCAGGCCCGCGACGCCGATGAACACGTCCTCGACGGTCACGCCGTCGCCGACGCAGACCGCCTCCGCCGCGTCCAGCTCGAAACCGCCGGCGAACACCGACAGCCGCGCCCACACGGCCTGTTCGGTCGGCGAGCACAGGTCGAAGCTCCACTCGACCGCCGCGCGCAGCGTGCGGTGGTGCGGCAGGCCGCTGCGATCGCCCAAGGTCAGCAGGCGGTACCGGTCGCTGAGCCGGTCGACGATCTCCTCCACCGACAGCGACCGCATCCACACCGCGGCCAGCTCGATGGCCAGCGGCAGGCCGTCGAGCTGCCGGCACAGCCGGACCACCAGCGCCTCGTTCGCCGGGCCGATGACGAATCCCGGAAGCACCGCCGAGGCCCGGTCGGCGAACAGCTCCAGCACCTCGAAACCGGTGGCGCGCTGCACCACGTGGCCTTCCCGGTCCACCCGCGGCATGACCATCGGCAGCACCGGCCACACCCGCTCCGCGGCGAGCGCCAGCGGCGCGCGGGAGGTGGCGAGGACGCGCACCTCGGGGGCGGCGGCGAGCAGGTCCCCGACCAGCGGCACGCACTCGTCCAGCAGGTGCTCGCAGCCGTCGAGCAGGATCAGCATCCGCTTGTCGGCGAGCTGATCGGCGAGGGCCGCCTCCGGCGGCAGGTCCGAGGGTTCGAGCCCGAGGCTGCTGACCAGCACCTGGGCGAGGTCGTCGCCGGGCAGGACCTTGCCCAGTTCCACCAGCCAGATGCCGTCCGGGAAGGCGCGGCGCAGATCGCGCGCGACGCGGATCGCGAGCCGCGACTTGCCGACCCCGGCCACTCCGGTCAGGGTCACCAGCCGCGAGGCCGACACCAGCCGCTTCACCTGCGTGATCGCCCCGCGGCGGCCGACGAAGCTCGTCAGGTCGTCGGGAAGTCTGCCCACCCGCCGGGTTGTCATGGCGGCCACCCGTGCTCGCCGAACGCCTTGTCGACACCGAGTGTAGGCCCGGGTTCCCCCGAACGGCGTCGTCAGGAGTGCAGCACGGCCCAGGTGATGATGCCGCCGACCGCGCTGAACAGGCCGCCGAACAGCAGGAACGCGAAGCTGGCCAGCTCCGGCCCGTCGCCGGCCAGCAGGATCCGGTACGGGTCGTGCGGGTGCTGGCGGACGGTGATCCCGGTGCCCACCGGGATGCGGCGGATCAGCCGGCCGCGCCCGCTGGGCGCCTCCAGCACCTCGCCGGTCGGGGCGGTCCAGCGGACCACCGCGTGGTGCCGCGTCATGCCCTGCGGGCCGGTGCTGGTCGTTTCGCCGATCACGACGCCGCGGGAGCGCGGACCGGTCTTGATGCGCAGCGTGGCGAGGATCCCGGCGACTCCGATGGCCAGCACGCTGCCGCCGACGCACAGGAACGCCGCCCCGAACAGGACACCGTTGTCCATCAGGTCGTCGGCGGTCACGCCTCGCCAGAACGCCCAGAGCGCCGCCAGGCCGACGGCCAGCACGACGGCGCCGATCAGCGTGAAGATCACCGCAGGCCCGCCGTCGTGGCCGGGGAGGAAGATCTTCGACGGGTCGGCGCGGTCGTAGTGCACCAGGACGCGCCGACCGGGGATGAACGACGTGTGGGTCTTCGAGATCTCCGACTTCGCCCGGTGGGTCCGGCCGTCCTCGGCGACGAACTCGATCACCGGCGCGTGCTGGTAGCTGCCGCCCGAGCCGTCGTTCGACGACGACCACCTGCTGTCCTGGGCGACCACGATCCCGTGCGCCCGGCTGCCGTGGCGGACCAGCAGCCGGTTCCGCCGGATCTGCCGCGCGCCGCCCACCAGGAAGATCGCGCCGAGCACCACCGGCACCAGCACGGGCAGCACGCCGAAGTCGAAGTCCACGCCCGATCAGACTCGCGCCGGGCGCCGGCGGTTCCTCAGCGGTCGGACACCAGCGGCAGACCGGCCCGGTGCGCGGCGGCGAACTCCTCGTCGACGAGCACCACCTCGCGGCCCGCGCGCGCCAGCAGCGACGCCGCCGCGGCGGCCCGGTACCCGGCGCTGCAATGCACCCACACGACCCCGTCCGGGAGCTCGTGCGTCCGGTCGCGCAGCTCGAAGAGCGGGATGTGCACGGCGTTCTTGAGGTGGCAGGCCCGCCACTCGCGGCGCATCCGCACGTCCAGCACGACCGTTCCCGGGCCGGCTTCGGCGAGGTCGTCGAACGTCGCGGACGGCAGGTTGCGCACCAGGCTCGAGTCCGCGGCGAGCTCGTGCGGATGCCCGACCGCCGCCATCGGCCGCTCGATGCCGATGCGCGCCAGCTCGCGTTGCGCGGCGGCGACCTGCTCCGGCGATTCGCCGACCAGCGTCAGCGGCGCGCCCCGGTCGGCCAGCCAGCCGAGCCAGGTGGCCAGCGGCCCGTCCAGGCCGAGGCTGATCGTGCCCGCCAGGTGCGCGCGCGAGAACGCCCGGCGGGACCGCAGGTCCACCACCCAGTCGCCGACGCGCAGCCGCCGGGCCAGCTCAGTCGGCCGCACCCGGGCCGGTTCCCGCAGGTCGACCGGCTCCGGCCCGGCCGCGTTCCGCGCGCCCATCTGCGCGTAGTACGCCGGGAACGCGTCCAGCGCGGACAGGGCGTGGTCGACGAATTCGTCCTCGCCGAGCCGGAACGCGGCGTTGACCTTCTTCTGCTGGCCCACGGTCGCGGAGCCGCCGGGCACGGCGTCGGCCGAGCAGTAGCTGCCGAAGCCGTGCGTCGGCCAGATCGCCGCGTCGTCCGGCAGCACCTCGGCGAGCTTGCGCACCGACGCGTGCTGCTGCCGGGCAAGCTCCTCGCTGTGCTGCTGGCCGAGCAGATCGGTGCGCCCGGTCGAGCCGAACAGCAGCGACCCGCCGGTGAACACCCCGACCACGCCGCCGGGCTCTTCGAGCACGTACGACAGGTGGTGGAAGGTGTGACCGGGCGTCGCCAGCACGCGCAGCCGCATCCCCGGCGACACCGCCACCACATCGCCTTCGGCCAGCGGGCGCCGCGAGAACGACACCACGTCCGACGCCGACACCCCGTACTCCGCACCGGTCAGCCGGCACAGCTCCAAGCCGCCGGAGAGGTAGTCGTTGTGGATGTGCGTCTCCAGCACGTGGGTGATGCGGACCCCTCGGCGACCGGCGACGGCGAACATCCGGTCGACGTCGCGCTGCGGATCCACCACGGCCGCCACCGCGCCGTCGGTGACGAGGTAGCTGCGGTCGCCCAGCGATGAGGTCTCGACGACTTCCACCGCGACCATGACACCACCCGTAGGTCAGCCGGACTTCTCGTCGCGGCCGTGGACCTGGGCCGGCGGGTGCGTGGCCTCGACGGCTGTGAACGTTTCGAGGATCTTGTAGCGGTGCTCGGCGCCCCTCGGGATGATCCACGAGTCGCCCGGTTCGAGCAGCACCGTCTGGCCCTCGCTCTGCAGCTCCGCGCGGCCGCTGATCACGTATCCGGCGGTCTCGTAGTCGCGGGCCGCCGACTGCTTGTCCACGCCCGGCGGCTCGTCGCGCCACAGCCGCATCGCCAGGCCGACGCCTTCGGCGAGGTAGTACTGGCCGAGGGCGCCGCGCGGTGAGTGCGCGCCGTCCACCTTGATGATCGTGGTGTCGCTCATCGGATCCCCCTCCCGTGCCCCGTTTCGCCTCGATTCTCCCGCCGCAGGGGCGGTCGGGCAGCGCGGCGGGTCAGCCCCAGATCGCGGCGGCCAGCACCACGCCGAGCACGCCCGAACCGATCCCGGCGAGCGTCGTGACGACCACGTTGAGCACCGCGAACAGCCGCGCGCCGTCGAGCAGCAGCCGGACGGTTTCGTAGCTGAACGTGCTGAAGGTGGTCAGCGCGCCGCAGAAGCCGACGCCGAGGAAGGTCTGGAGCACCGGGATCGGCACGCCGAAGAGCGCGACGCCGGCGAGGAAGCCGAGGATCAGCGAGCCGATCGCGTTGACCGTCACCGTGCCCCACGGGAAGCCGGTGTCGTGCCGCGCCTGCACCCAGCGATCGGTGTGGAACCGGAGGCACGCGCCCAGCGCCCCACCGGCCGCGACCAGCACGAACGTCACCGCGGCTCCTTGCCGGCGTAGCGGATCACCTCGACCTCGTCGAGCAGCACCAGGCCGTTGGTGACCAGCCCGTCGAGCTCCGGCAGGAAGCTCCGCACCCGCTGCTCGTCGTCGACGATCACCACCGCGACCGGCAGGTCCTCGCTCAGCGACAGCAGCCGCGCGGTGTGGATCGCCGCCGTCGCGCCGAAGCCCTCGACGCCGCGGAACACCGAGGCGCCGGCCAGCCCGGCGTGCCTGGCCCGCAGCACGATCTCGTGGTACAGCGGTTTGTGCTGGTAGGTGTCGCCTTCGCCGACGATCGCGGTGAGCCGGAACGCCTCGCCCTGCAGTCGCATCACCGATCACCCCGCCCGAACAGGCGCGCCACCGAGCGCGCCGCGAGAACCCCGACGAGCACCGCGAGCAGGCAGCTCAGCACGGTCCCGACCAGGTAGGCCAGGGCGAGCGCGGGCTGGTGGTCGAGCACGAGGTGCAGCGCGTCGACGACGTAGGTGGAGAACGTGGTGAACCCGCCGAGCACGCCGACGCCGAGGAACGGCCGGACCAGCCGGTGCGCGACGACGAGCTCGGTGATCACGTGCATCAGCACCCCGATGGCCACGCAGCCGATCACGTTGACCAGCAACGTCGACAACGGCCCCGGCCAGGCCAGGGACGCGCCGTAGCGCAGCAGCGAGCCCAGCGTGCCGCCGGCCGCGACCACCGCGTACACGTCCCACGCGGCCCTGGCCCGGGGCTTGCTCTGCGGCTGCAGCTCAGCCGGGAATGCCGAACTCATCACGCTCCTCACCTGTTCCGGTGCGAAACGCTACCCCGCTCCCCGGCGGACGTCGTCGTGGCCAGGTGATCACCGTTGGCAGGGTGGGTGATGGCCGCAATTTCCATTGAAATCGAACCTTCGATTTCAATGGAAATTGCGGTGATCCGGGACGGGCCGCCTACGCGCCGGCTCGGGTGGCGTTGGCGTTGATCGCCGTCCGGACGTACTCGGCGAGGCCGGGCACGAGCTTCTCGAAGTTCGCCGCGAACCGCTCGTCCGCCACGTACATCTCGCCGAGACCGCGGTGGATCTCGTAGGTGCAGTCGTAGCACCAGCGCGTGATGTGCCCGCGGTGCTCCTCGGCGAGGTCCATCGCCGCCTCGCCGTCCGGCGCGTGCCCGGCCCGCATCGCCTCGGCGAGCCGGCGGCCGATGTCCTCCTGCTCGGCCATGAACCGCTTCCAGTCCGCCTTGGTGAAGCCGGACATCTTCTGCTGGGACTGCCGGTAGGCGTCGGTGCCGCCCCAGCGCTGCTCGGCCTCCGCGGCGTAGTCGTCCGGGTCGAAGTCGCCGAACAGCTCGAACTTCTCCTCCTGCGTCAGGTCGATCCCCATCGTGTCCGCCTCCATCTCGCGTTCCACCGCCGCGACCATCCGCTGCAACCGCTCGATGCGGGCCAGCAGCAGCTCGTGCTGCCGCTTCAGGTGCGCGTGCGCGCCACCGTCGGCGAGGATGTTCGCGATGTCGTCGAGGCCGAGGTCGAGCTCCCGGTAGAACAGGATGCGGCGCAGCCGGTCCAGGTCCGGGTCGGAGTAGCTGCGGTAGCCCGCCGCCGTCCGGCCGCTGGGGGTCAGCAGGCCGATCTCGTCGTAGTGGTGCAGCGTCCGCACGGTCACCCCGGCGATCCGGGCCGCCTCGCCGACCGAGTAGCTCATGGTCCTCGCCTCCTCGGCACCGAGCATGCGGCCTCACGTGACGTGAGGGTCAACCCGAATTGTGCGGGGAGGACGGGGCGGTTTCGCGCGAAACCGGCGTTCGCACGCCTGGCAGGCGCCGCTTTCGCGCGAAAACGGCGCCTGCTTCCAGTGGCGAACGCCGCTAGACGTTCTCGCCGTCGGTCGTCGACGGGGGCTTGATCAGGAACGACGCGACCAGCGCCAGCGCCGTCACGGCCACCGAGATCCACAGCGCCGTGTGGTAGTCGCCGCCGTCGACGGTCGGCGCGACGATGCCGATGCCCAGCGAGGCGCCGATGCCGAACGCCGCGCCGTTCATGCCGGGCAGGGCCCCGGGGCTCTCCTCCGGTGAGAGCACCACGCCGAGCCCGCTGAGCGTCGTCATGACCAGGCCGTTGTAGCCGATGCCGAGCCCGATGAACGCGGCGAAGACCAGCCACCGCGAGTCGGCGAAGGCTGCGGCGAAGACCAGCGAGGCGATGCTCAGCGCGAGCCCCACGCGCAGCACCAGCCGCCAGCCGACGCGCGGCGCGAGCCAGCCGGCCACCGGCCCGGACGCCAGCCCGATCACCGCGGGCGGCGCCAGGAACATCAGGGCCGACAGGGTCGCGTTCATGCCGTAGCCGAGCTGCTCGTCCTGGCTGAGCAGCACGACGGTGAAGTTGATCGCGCAGAACACGCCGGTGAGGGCGAGCAGCGTGGTCGCCACCAGCGGCCACACCTGCCGGGACCGCAGGTGGCGGGCGGCCATCAGCGGCTCGCCGACGCGGTTCTCGACCCGCCAGAACACGGCCAGCAGCACGGCGCCGCCGATCAGCAGGCCGAGCGCGAGCGGGCTGAGCCAGCCCTGGTCGTTGCCCTGGCTGATGCCGAGGTTGAGGGCCGCGAGCGCGCCGGTCAGCGCGACCGCGCCAGCCCAGTCCATCCGGCCGCCGGTGCCGGCGTGGGTCTCGGGCACGAACCTGCCCGCCAGCAGCGCGGCGATCACGCCCAGGCCGAGGATCACCGCGAACACCGCGCGGAAGCCGACGGTGTCGGCCAGCGCGCCGCCGGCCAGCCCGTCGAGGCCGCCGACGCCGCCGTTGATCGCGGTCACCAGGCCGAGGGCCTGGCCGAACTGCTTCGGCGACAGGACGTCGCGCAGGATCAGGTAGGTGAGCTGGAACGTCGCGCCGGACGCGCCCTGCAGCACCCGGGCCGCGATCAGCACGCCGATGTTCGGCGCGAGCATCGCGATCAGCGAGCCCGCGGACATCACCAGCAGCGAGATCACCAGGACCTTGCGCCGCCCGACGTGGTCGCTCAGCCGCGACAGCACGACGCCCGCGAGGCCGCCGATCAGCAGGAACATGGTCTGCGACAGGCCGACCAGGTCGGTGGTGGTGCCCAGGGTGCGGGCGATGTCCGGCATGGCCGGGGTGACCATGGTGGCGTTGAGCTGGAAGCTCACCACACCGATGATCAGCGCTGTGAGCACCAGCCCGGTGCGTTGCCGCGTTGCCGCGGGCCGATCCACGACGGACCCGACCATGATCACTCCCGTAGTGATGGAATCGATTTCCGTAGAAGGTAGGCATCGGTCGCTAGAACGTCAACGATTCGCCTAACTTTTTGTTGAAACAGCTGATAGAACTAGATCCAACTGTGCGGATAACGATTGCCGTGATTCGACCCGAGCGAGGTGGCGATTTGGCCAAGATCATCTTTGATGGCGACTACGGGATCGACGACGCGCTCGCGACGCTGTTCCTCCTGGGCCGGGAGGACGTCGAGCTCGTCGCGGTCGGCACGGTGCACGGCAACGCGCCGGCCGACGCTGCCGCCGCCAACGCCCTGCAGGTGCTCGACGTCGCCGGCCGGCGGGACGTCCCGGTCGCGGTCGGCGCGCAGCGCCCGCTGGCGCAACCGCTGGACATCTCCGCGCTCGTGCACGGCGAGGACGGCCTCGGCGGACACGCCAGCCCCGTGCCCGAACTGCGGCCCGAGCCGGTGTCGGCGGCCGAGCAGCTCGTCCGGATCGCGCGGGAGCTGCCCGGCGAGTGCACCGTCGTGGCCACCGGTCCGCTGACGAACCTGGCGCTGGCGCTGCTGCTCGAACCGCGGCTGCCGGAACTCGTGCGCAACGTGGTCGTCATGGGCGGCACGACGCGGGAACCCGGCAACATCAGCCCGTTCGCCGAGGCCAACATCTGGCACGACCCGGAGGCCGCCGCGCTGGTGCTCGGCGCGGGCTGGCCGCTGACGCTGGTCGGCCTGGACGTCACGATGCGCACCTGGCTCGACCAGTCCGATGTGGACCGGATCGCCGCGGCGCCCGGCCGCAAGGCCGAGTTCGCGCACGCGATCCTCCAGCACTACCTGCAGTTCTACCGCGGCAGGCACACCCGGCCCGGCTGCCCGCTGCACGACCCGAGCGCCGCCGTGCTCGCGGTGCGGCCCGATCTCGCGCGCTGCGAGCAGGCCCCGGTCCGGGTGGAGCTCCGCGGCGAGCACACCCGAGGCATGCTCGTCGTCGACCGCCGCGAGTTCTCCGAACCCGACGGCCCGCTGATCGACGTGGCGGCCGAGATCGACCGCGACGGCCTCGTCGCGGAGTTCCTCGCCGGACTGCTGGATTCGTGAGCGGTCAGCGGCTGGCGACGCGGCGGTAGCGGGCGACCGCGAGCGGCATGAAGATCGCCAGGATGACCAGCGCGGATCCGATCGAGTAGAGCACCGCGTGCTGCGCCGGCCAGCTGTCCGGCGGCGGGCCGGTGACCCGCAGCGGGTTGCCGTAGAGCTGGCGCAGCGCGTCCGCGGTGACGGTGATCGGGTTCCACTCCGCGAAGGCGCGCAGCGGCGCGGGCATCGCTTCCGCCGGCACGAACGCCGACGAGACGAAGGTGACCGGGAACAGCCACAGCAGCCCGGCGCTCTGCGCCACCTCGACGCTGCGCGAGATCAGCCCGATGAACGCGCCGACCCAGGACATCGCGAACGAGAACAGCAGCAGGATGAAGAACGCGAGCAGCGCCTCGAACAGGCTGCCGCGGATCCGCCAGCCCACCAGCAGCCCGCACACCGACATGATCACCACGGTCAGCACGCTGATCACGAGGTCCGACGAGGTGCGGCCGAGCAGCACCGCGATCCGCGACATCGGCAGCGACCGGAACCGGTCCACGATGCCCTTGTTCAGGTCGTTGGCCAGCCCGATCACGGTGAACGCGCTGTTGAACGCGACGGTCTGCACGAAGATTCCGCCGATCAGGAACTCCCGGTACGCCTCGCCGCCGAGGCTGCCGCCGAAGACGTAGGCGAACAGCAGCACGAACATGATCGGCTGCGCGGTGCTGGACAGCAGCCAGTCCGGGTTGCGCTTGATGTTCACCAGGTTCCGCCACGCGACGACGCTGCTGTCGCGGATGCTGGTGGCGAGCGCGCTCATGGCTGCCCCTCCTGCTCGTCGGTGCGCCGGCCGGTGAGGCCCAGGAACACGTCGTCCAGGGTCGGCCGGTGCAGCGCGACGTCGTGCACCGCGACGTCTTCGGCGTCCAGCCGACGCAGCGCCTCGATCAGCGACTTCGGCCCGCTGTCCACGGCGACGAACGCCTTCCGCAGGTGTTCCTCGACCTCCGGTTCCCCGGCGCCGACCTCGCCGAGCACCCGCGCGACGACCGGCAGGTCGGTCGCGTCCTGCACGACCAGTTCGAGGCGCTCGCCGCCGACCTGCGACTTGAGCTCGTCGGCGGTGCCGCTGGCGATCACCCGGCCGCGGTCGATCACCGCGATGCTGTCGGCCAGCTGGTCGGCCTCCTCCAGGTACTGCGTGGTCAGCAGCACGGTGGTGCCGTCGGCGACGAGTTCGCCGATGACCTGCCAGGTGTCCATCCGGCCGCGCGGGTCCAGGCCGGTGGTGGGCTCGTCGAGCACCACGACGGCCGGGGCGGCGACCAGCGCGCCGGCCAGGTCGAGCCGTCGCCGCATGCCGCCGGAGTAGCCCTTCGACGGCCGGTCGGCGGCCTCCTGCAGGCGGAACCGGTCCAGCAGCCGCCGGGCGCGCGCGGTCGCGTCGGCGCGGGTCATGCCGTACAGCCGGCCGACCATGTAGAGGTTCTCGTAGCCGGTGAGGTTCTCGTCGACCGCCGCGTACTGCCCGGACAGGCCGATCGAGCGGCGGACCGCCTGCGGGTCGGCGAGCACGTCGTGCCCGGCCACGAAGGCCCGCCCGGAGTCCGGCTTGAGCAGCGTGGTGAGGATCCGCACGGCGGTGGTCTTGCCCGCGCCGTTGGGGCCGAGCAGGCCGAGCACCTGGCCGGTCGGGATCTCGAGGTCCACGCCGTCGAGCGCGCGGTTCGCGCCGAATGTCTTCACCAGGGCTTCCGCGCGCACCGCCGTCATCGGGGCCTCCGCTGGGGTAGTCGCGGGAATTGTGAGCGCAACTCTAGGTGTCCGGTCCGACGCACCGCTGCTGCTTTCAGGCGATCGATCACGGATGAACAGGATTTTTCCGGCGGAACGCCCCTGGACGCGGCCCGATTCCGGAAAGCGTCCGGAAGGCCGCTTGGCAGAAGTTACCGTCAGGTAATACCCTCTTGTTACCGACGAGTAAGGGCAGGGCCGGGCCCGCCCGCAGCAGCGCGCACGAGGGAGCCTTCGATGGGCCACTACAAGAGCAACGTCCGAGACCTGGAGTTCAACCTCTTCGAGGTCTTCAAGGTGCAGGAACGGCTGGGCAAGGGCGCCTTCGAGCAGTCCGACGAGGACACCGTGCGAGGCGTGCTCAGCGAACTCAACGAGCTGGCCACCGGACCGCTGGCCGACTCCTTCGTCGAAGGCGACCGCACCCCCGCCAAGTTCGACCCGGCCACCCACTCGGTGACGCTGCCCGAGGCGTTCAAGAAGTCCTACCAGCAGGTCATGGACGGCGAGTGGTGGCGGCTGAGCCTGCCGGACGAGCTCGGCGGCTACGGCACCCCGCCCACCGTCATCTGGTCCGCCGCCGAACTCATGCTCGGCGCCAACCCGGCCATCTACATGTACATGGCGGGCCCGAACTTCGCGACGATCCTGTGGCGCAACGGCACCGAGGAGCAGCGCCGCTGGGCCGAGCTGATGATCGAGCGCGGCTGGGGCGCCACCATGGTGCTCACCGAGCCGGACGCGGGCTCCGACGTCGGCGCCGGCCGCACCAAGGCCATCAAGCAGGAGGACGGCTCCTGGCACCTGGAGGGCGTGAAGCGGTTCATCACCTCCGCCGACCAGGACATGACCGAGAACATCATGCACCTGGTGCTGGCCCGCCCCGAAGGTCCCGGCATCGAGGCCAAGCCCGGCACCAAGGGCCTGAGCCTGTTCCTGGTGCCCAAGTTCCACTTCGACGGCGCCACCGGCGAGCCCGGCGAGCGCAACGGCGCCTTCGTCACCAACGTCGAGCACAAGATGGGCCTGAACGCCTCGGCCACCTGCGAGCTGACCTTCGGCCAGCACGGCGTACCGGCCAAGGGCTGGCTGCTCGGCGAGGTGCACGACGGCATCGCGCAGATGTTCCAGGTCATCGAGTACGCCCGGATGATGGTCGGCACCAAGGCCATCGGCACCCTGTCCACCGGCTACCTCAACGCGCTGGACTACGCCAAGGAGCGCGTGCAGGGCGCCGACCTGACCAGGGCCGCCGACAAGACCGCGCCGCGCGTGGCCATCACCAACCACCCGGACGTGCGCCGCATCCTGATGCTGCAGAAGGCCTACGCCGAAGGCCTGCGCTCGGTCTACCTCTACACCGCGACCTTCCAGGACCAGGTCTTCCAGGGCCAGCACGAGGGCACCGACTTCAGCGTCGCCGAGCAGGTCAACGACCTGCTGCTGCCCATCGTCAAGGGCGTCGGCTCGGAGCGGGCCTACGAGATGCTGACCCTGTCGCTGCAGACCCTCGGCGGCTCCGGCTTCCTGCAGGACTACCCGATCGAGCAGTACATCCGCGACTCCAAGATCGACAGCCTGTACGAGGGCACCACCGCGATCCAGGCCCAGGACTTCTTCTTCCGCAAGATCGTCCGCAACAACGGCGCCGCCCTCGGCCACATCGCCGCCGAGATCCAGGCGACGCTGGAGGCAGAGGGCGCCGACGATCGGCTCAAGGAGGAGCGCGCGCTGGTCGCCCGGGCGCTGCAGGACGCCCAGGGCATGCTCGGCACGCTGATCGAGTTCCTGACCTCCTCGCAGGAGGACGTCAAGAACATCTACAAGGTCGGCCAGCACGCGGTGTCGTTCCTGATGAGCATGGGCGACGTGCTGATCGGCTGGCTGCTGCTGCGCCAGGCCGAGATCGCCCTCGCCGCGCTGGACGCGGGCGCCTCGGCCAAGGACCAGTCGTTCTACCAGGGCAAGGTGGCGGTGGCCCGGTTCTTCGCCAAGAACGTGCTGCCGGAGCTGACCGGTCGCCGCAAGATCATCGAGGCGGCGGACAACTCCCTGATGGAGCTCGACGAGTCCGTCTTCTGACGAACCCGGTGGTCTGCAGTTTCAATTGAAACTGCAGACCACCGGGGGTGCCTCGGGAGGTGCAGTTTCAATTGAAACTGCACCTCCTCGTCCTAGGTGGACGACGGATCAGTCCAGGGTGTAGTCGAACTCGTAGGGCACCGTGAGCTCGCCGCTGGTGGCCGTGTAGCGGCCGGTTCCGCGCAGCCCGGACAGCTCGCCGGTGCCCGAGCCCGGCACCACCTCGAAGGTCGAGTGGATCGAGCCGTCCCCGCCGAAGTGACCGCGCTCCTGGATGGCGAAGCCGCCCTCGCGCCCGTCCAGCGTCCCGCGGATCAGCTGCATCCCGGTGAACGAGCCGGTCAGCTCGGTGCTGTACACGAGGGTGTACTCGCAGGCGACCTCCGCCGCCTCGATGCCACCGGTGAACTTGTTGGTGATCGCGGCGCGCGCGAGCTTCGGGTGCTGCTCGCCGTCGCCGATGACGCTCTCGTCCCAGCGGACGACGGTGAAACTGCCGGTGGTCATGGACATCCCTTCGATCGGTCTTGTGACCAGCTTGAACGCCGTACCTGACATCTCCTGTCAGGTACGTCGGGCAGAATCCGGCCCATGCGCGCCGACCGGCTCCTCTCCGTGCTCCTGCTGCTGCAGAACCGCGGCCGGATGACCGCGACCGAACTCGCCGAGGCGCTGGAGGTGTCGGTCCGCACCGTCTACCGCGACATCGAGGCCCTCGGCGCGGCCGGCGTCCCGGTCTGCGCCGACCGCGGACCCGACGGCGGCTACCGCCTGATGGACGGCTACCGCACCCGGCTGACCGGCCTCACCGACGCCGAAGCCGGCTCCCTCTTCCTGGCCGGCGCGCCCGGACCGGCCCGGGAACTCGGCCTCGGCGCGGTCCTGGCCACCGCGCAGCTGAAGGTCCAAGCCGCGCTGCCCGCCGAACTGGCCGAACGGGCCCGCCGCATCCAGGACCGGTTCCACCTCGATGCGAAGGGCTGGTTCCGGGACGCCGACGAGGTGCCGCACCTGGCCGAGATCGCCCAGGCGGTGTGGGAACAACGCGTCCTGCGCGTGCACTACCGCCGCTGGCGCGGCGAGGTGCACCGAGAGCTCAACCCGCTGGGCATCGTCCTGAAAGGCGGGATCTGGTACCTCGTGGCCCAGGTCGGCGAAGCCATCCGCACCTATCGGATCTCCCGCTTCCTGGCCGTGGAGGTCACCCCGGACGCCTTCGCCCGGCCCGCGGGATTCGACCTCGCCGCCAGCTGGGCGGAATCCGCCCGGCGCATGGAAGCCGAGATGTACCGCGGAACAGCGCGCCTGCGGATCTCGCCGCTCGCGCAGAAACTGCTCCCAGCGAAGTTCGGCTCCCTCGGCACCGGCGCCCTCGCCGCCGCCGGGCCGCCCGACGAGCACGGCTGGGTCGAGGTCGACCTGCTCGTCGAACGGCAGGACGTCGCCGTCCACGACGTGCTCCGCCTCGGCGCCGAGGCCGAGGTGCTCGGCCCGCCCGAACTCCGCGCCGCGGTCGCCGAAACCGTTACCGCGCTGGCGACTCGCTACGCAACCTGAACGCGCTCCGCACCGGGCCGAAATCGTCCACAGTGGAGCGCGCGGCGAGGAACGCCACGAACAGGCCCACCAGCAGCGCCGCCCGGCCCCAGACGCCGATCATCAGCGCCTGCGACGTGAAACCGTCGTGGATGCCGTTCGGCTCGCCCGCCATGTTCAGGTAGAACCAGCGGAAGATGCTGATGCCCATCGCCAGGTCCGCCACCAGGTACGCCACGATCCAGCCCCAGCGCACCGCCACCAGCACGAAGAACGGCAGCAGCCACAACGTGTACTGCGGCGAATGCACCTTGTGCAGCAACAGGAAACCGCACAACATCGCCGCCGACACCTGGATCCAGGGATATGTCCCGGTGCGCTCGTAGCGCAACCAGCCGACCGCGCAAGCCACCGCGAACGACAACAGCATCAGCAGCGGCGACACCACGCCCATCGCCGACTGGAAACCCTCGTACTCGGTCCAATGCCGGAAACCCCAGTACCAGATCGAGTTCGTGCTGATGTCCACCTGCCGCCGGGACTGGAAGTCGAACGACGCCAACCAGCCGCCGAACCCGGCCAGCATGAACGGCACGTTCGCCAGCACCGCCGTCCCGACCGCGGCCCCCACCACCTGCAGCGCGCCGCGAACGTCGAACCGTCGCTCGTCGCGGCCCTCGGTCAGCACGTACAACGCCAGCGGCAGCACGAAAAGCGCCGGGTACAGCTTCAGCGCGAAACCCAAGCCCAACAGCACCGCGGCCGCCGTCGCCCGCCGGCGCAACGACACCGACGTCCACCGGTGCACGACGAACACCGCGGCCACCGCGCACGTCACCACCGGCAGATCCCAGTTGTGGAAGGCGTAAAGCACCAGCGGCGGGCTCAACGCCCACAACAGCGCCCGCCAGCCGCTCAACCGGCCCAGCCACCACGCGACGGCCAGCCCGAACGGCGCCATCAACAACGCCGACGAGGCCAGGAAACCCGCGTCCGTGTCGGCGAACAACGCACCCACCCAGATCAGCACGCCGGTCAGCACCGGGTACTCGACCACGCCGCCGTACAACGTCCCGTCAGGCTCGATCCCGCCGTGCACGTAGGGGAAGACGTGCCGGTCGATGTCCCGGCCGATCCACAGGTTCTGGATGTCGGAGTAGCACACGTCGCCGTACGCCCGCTCCTGGTAAGCGGGCTCCGAACGCCCCCACTCGTCGAAGAGCGGGCCGGTGCACCGCGCCTTGTTGGCATACCCCAGAGCCAACGCCAACGCGGTGAACATGCACAGCGCGACCAAGCCGGAGATCGTCAACCTGCGGGCCGTCTTGACGCCGATGCCGATCACTCCCGTTCGATACCGCGAAGAAGTCGATGCGTTCAGGCGACCTTGCCGCGGAGGAACGCGATGTCGTCGGCCTGGCCCTCGTCCGGCGTCTCCACCACCACCGGCGCCCCGGCGCTCGCGCACACCGCGACCAGCAGATCCGGATCGATGTTGCCCGCGCCGATGTTGGCGTGCCGGTCCCGCGAGGAGCCGAACTCGTCCCGCGAATCGTTGAGGTGCACCAGATCGATCCGCCCGGTGATCGCCTTCACCCGGTCGACGATGTCCAGCAGCTCCTCGCCCGCGGCGTGCGCGTGGCAGGTGTCCAGGCAGAAACCCGCCCCGAACTCGCCGACCGCATCCCACAACCGCGCCAGCGCATCGAACCGCCGCGCCATCGCATTGGCGCCGCCCGCGGTGTTCTCGATCAGGATCGGCACGTCGAAACCGCCGTCCGCGGCCTGCCGCTCGAACAGCTTCCGCCAGTTCGACACGCCCTCGGCCGGCGCATCGTCCTTGGTCACGTGCCCGCCGTGCACGATCAGGCCCGTCGCGCCCACCGCGGCCGCCGCCGTCGCCTGCTGCCCCACGGCCTTGCGGGACGGGATCCGGATCCGGTTGTTCAGCGAGGCCACGTTGATCACGTACGGCGCGTGGATGAACACCTCGACGTCGCTGTCGCGCAACTGCTCCGCCTGCGGATGCGGCTTCGGGGCCTTCCAGCCCTGCGGGTCCGACAGGAAGAACTGCACGACCTCCGCGCCGCGCTCGGCGGCGGCGGCCAACGGGTCATCATCGCGAACGTGGGCGCCGATACGCATACCCGAAGTCTAGGCGGCCGACCGGACCGCCTCCCGGCGGCGTGAACGGCCCGATCCCACAGCGCGGGAAGCCACGGGTTTTCCCCCGGGCCGTCACCAATGGCGGTGTTCGGGCGTTATTAATCTTGAGAGAGTGATCGGCATTCGCACGGCCGTGGGGAGACGAGACATGGGAGCACGGGGGAAACCCAATCCGCTGGTCCGGCCGAACTCGCTCGGCCGGACCGTGTCCGCGGGGCTGGTCGGCTTAGCGATCACCGCGAGCACCTTCCTCGGCGCCGGCGCCGCCTACGCGGCCGACCCGCTGGTCGTCGACCAGCCCCTGGCCATCGTCGACGCGGAACCCGGCCAGCAGATCACCATCGCGCCGTCCACGCTCGACTTCAAGGTCCGCGAGGCCGTGCTGCTCGCCATGCCGCTGGCCTTCGGCCCGGCCGACGACGCCGCCAAGAGGTTCGCCGCCCTGACGCCGATCTCGCTCGGGCCCGCGCGGGAAGGCCGCACCTTCTACTCCGGCAAGGACATCGCCGAGGCCGCCGCGCCCCGGCTCGCCGAGATCGGCCTGCCAGAGAAGAAGGTCGACGCGGTCACCTGGCACTTCACCAACCTCGTCAGCCTCGGCAACGCCCTCACTGTGAAGGTCGCGAAGCCCGCCGTCGAACCGCCGCCGCCGGCCACGCAGCAGCCGCCGCCCGAGCAGCCCAAGCCGACGCCGAACCCGCCGCCCAGCACGAACCCGGCGCCGCCGAGCCCCACCCTGCCGCCGCCCACGACGCCGCCACCGGCCCTGACGCCCAGCGGCGGGGCACCGGGAGCGCTCAGCGTCCTGCCGCCCAGCCTGCGGGACCTCCAGGGCGGCTCGCTGCCGTGGGCGCAGGCCCGCTACGGCCAGGTGCCGGGCCTGACGCCGGACATCGGCGACCTCCAGAAGCAGTCCCAGGAGCAGCAGAAGGCACGTGAGCAGCAGGAGGAGATCCGCGCCGCGGGCAAGGCGGAGGCGTTGCCGACGGAGGTGACGGAGCGGGTGGCGGCCCCGGTGCTGCTCGCCGCGATCTCGCTGGCGGTGGTCACGGCGGCCCTCGTCCGCAGCTGGGTCCTCCGCCGCCACTGACCTTCCCGGCACACCCTCGAACCCACCTGGTGACCCGCAGTTTCAATTGAAACTGCGGGTCACCGGCGTGTCGCACCCCGACACGCCGACGGCTGTGGACAACTTCCGCAATTTCAATGGAAATCGGATCTTCGATTTCCATTGGAATTGCGGAACCACGAACGTCGTCGGGGGTGGGGCGGGGTGATGGCGGCGGTGTCGGTGCCGCTTGCTAGCCTTGTTCAGTTCGTCGACGCGAACGACCCTCCTGCCACGGAAAGCCCGTGGCCGTGAGTCCACAGGAGGTGAATGGTCTTCATGCGTCACTACGAGCTCATGGTCATCCTGGACCCGAGCCTGGACGAGCGCACCGTCGCTCCGTCCCTGGAGAACTTCCTCAACGTTGTCCGCAACGACGGTGGCACCGTCGAGAAGGTCGACGTCTGGGGCCGCCGGCGTCTCTCGTTCGAGATCGAGAAGAACGCCGAGGGCATCTACGTCGTCCTGGACCTCAACAGCGAGCCGGCCACCATCAAGGAACTGGACCGGCAGCTGAACCTCAACGAGTCGATCCTGCGGACGAAGGTCATCCGCAAGATCGTCGAGCCCCGCAAGGCCGCGCGCGCCGCCAAGGCCCGCGCCGCTCAGGCGTCCGCCTGACCGGCCCGATTCCGCTAACGACCAGACTGGAGTCCCCAGGTCATGGCTGGTGAAACGGTAATCACGGTGGTCGGCAACCTGACCGCCGACCCGGAGCTGCGGTTCACGCCTTCCGGTGCCGCGGTCGCGAACTTTACGGTCGCGTCCACGCCCCGGACCTTCGATCGCCAGTCCGGCGAGTGGAAGGACGGCGAGGCCCTGTTCCTGCGCTGCAACATCTGGCGGCAGGCCGCGGAGAACGTGGCCGAGTCGCTGACCCGCGGCATGCGGGTGGTCGTGCAGGGCAGGCTGCGGCAGCGTTCCTTCGAGACGAAGGAAGGCGAGAAGCGCACGGTCGTCGAGCTCGAGGTCGATGAGATCGGGCCGTCCCTGCGCTACGCGACCGCCAAGGTGAACAAGGTCAGCCGCGGTGGCAGTGGCTTCAGCGGTGGCGGGGGCCCGTCCGGTCCCCCGGCCGACGACCCGTGGGGTTCCGCGCCGCCCGCCGGCTCCGGTGGTGGGTTCAGCGACGAGCCGCCGTTCTAAACGGCGCAGCAACGCTTACGAAGTTTTCGCTCAGGAGGAAGACCGATGGCCAAGGCGCCCGTGCGCAAGCCGAAGAAGAAGGTCTGCGTGTTCTGCAAGGACAAGGCGGCGCAGATCGACTACAAGGACACGACGCTGCTGCGGAAGTACATCTCCGACCGCGGCAAGATCCGTGCCCGTCGCGTGACCGGCAACTGCAGCCAGCACCAGCGCGACGTCGCCATCGCGGTGAAGAACGCCCGCGAGATGGCCCTGCTGCCCTACACCTCGACCGCTCGCTGACCCGGAAGGAGACACGTCGTGAAGATCATCCTCACTGCTGACGTGACCGGTCTCGGCGAGTCTGGCGACATCGTCGAGGTCAAGGACGGTTACGCGCGCAACTACCTGCTGCCCCGCAGCCTGGCCATCGTGGCCACCAAGGGCGCGCAGAAGCAGATCGAAACGATCCGCCGCGTGCAGGAGAACCGCCGGGTGCGCAACCTGGAGCACGCCCACGAGCTCAAGCAGCAGCTGAAGGACCTCGGCGCGGTCACGCTGACCGCGAAGGTGTCCTCGCAGGGCAAGCTGTTCGGCTCGATCACCAGCGGCGACATCGTCGCCGCGGTCCGCAAGGCCGGTGGCCCGAACCTGGACAAGCGCTCCGTCGAGCTGCGCGGCCACATCAAGTCGCTCGGCAAGCACGTCGTCGACGTGCAGCTGCACCCGGACGTGACGGCCAACGTCAGCGTCCAGGTCGCCGGCGAGCAGTGACCCGGTAGTACCGGTTTCCACAACGCGGCATCGTCCACTCCGGCATTCGTGTGACGGGTGGACGATGCTGCGTCCGGTGTGCGCACCGGTTGTCACGGCGGTGGCCGAGCCCCGCCGAGTCCCGACACGCCGACGAGAGCGACACGCCGGGACTTTTCCACGGATTTCTTCCACAGCCTTCGCACAGGGGCTGAACTGGGGTTTTTTGTCGATCATGCCGACTTGTCCCCAGGTTGTCCCCAGCTGCGCGGAAGGCTGCCGCGAGTTATCCCCAGCTCGATTCGATCTATCCACAGGTTGTCCCGAGCTTTGTCCACAGCTTGACTTGCCTGCTCCAGGCGGGCGATCTAGCTTCGCGCGCGGGCGTTCACGCACACCACGCGTGAACGCCCTGTGCCGGAGGAGGTGACGGGTCCGGTGGCGGTGCCCGACGAGCAGGAAGATCCGTACTTCGACAGCGACGGCGGGTCGAGCAGCAGCACCACCTTCGAACGGCAGCCACCGCAGGACCTCGCCGCGGAGCAATCGGTGCTCGGCGGAATGATGCTGAGCAAGGACGCCATCGCCGACGTCGTCGAGGTGCTCAGCCCCAACGACTTCTACCGCCCGGCGCACCAGGCGATCTACGACTGCGTCCTCGACCTCTACGGCCGCGGCGAACCGGCGGACGCGATCACCGTGTCGGCCGAGCTGGAACGCCGCCAGGAGCTGCTCAAGGTCGGCGGCGCGCCGTACCTGCACACCCTGATCGCCACGGTGCCCACGGCGGCGAACGCCGGCTACTACGCGGAGATCGTCTCGGAGAAGGCGATCCTGCGTCGCCTGGTGGAGGCGGGCACCCGGATCGTGCAGCTCGGCTACCACGGCTCCGAGGGCGCGGCGATCGAGGAGGTCGTCGACCGAGCCCAGTCCGCGATCTACGACGTGTCGGAGCGCAAGGCCAGCGAGGACTACCACGTCCTCGAAGAACTCCTCCAGCCGACGATGGACGAGATCGACGCCATCGCCTCCCGCGGAGGAGAATCCCAAGGCATCCCAACGGGTTTCGCGGACCTCGACGCCCTGACCAACGGCCTCCACGCGGGCCAGATGATCATCATCGCGGCGCGACCGGGTGTCGGCAAGAGCACCCTGGGGCTGGATATCGCCAGGTCGGTGTCGGTGAAGCACGGGCTCGGCAGCGTCATCTTCTCGCTGGAAATGGGGCGCACCGAGATCGTCATGCGCATGCTCTCCGCCGAGGCCCGGATCCGGCTCGGCGACATGCGCGGTGGCCGGATGACCGACGACGACTGGACGCGGTTGGCGCGGCGGATGAGCGAGATCAGCGAGGCGCCGCTGTTCGTCGACGACTCGCCGAACCTCACGATGATGGAGATCCGCGCGAAGGCCCGGCGGCTCAAGCAGCGCCATGACATCCAGCTGATCGTGCTGGACTACATGCAGCTGATGACCTCGGGCAAGCGCGTCGAGTCCCGGCAGCAGGAGGTCTCGGAGTTCTCCCGAAACCTCAAGCTGCTGGCCAAGGAACTCGAAGTGCCGCTGATCGCGATCTCCCAGCTGAACCGAGGCCCGGAACAGCGGACGGACAAGCGCCCGCAGCTCTCGGACCTCCGCGAATCCGGTTCGCTGGAGCAGGACGCGGACATGGTGATCCTGATCCACCGGCCGGACGCGTTCGAGCGGGACGACCCGCGGATGGGCGAGGCGGACCTGATCCTGGCGAAGCACCGTGCGGGCCCGACGGCCACGATCACGGTCGCCCACCAGCTGCACTACAGCCGCTTCGTCGACATGGCCCAGGAGTAGTTCCGGGTTTTATGTAGGTTCTCAAAAGACCTGGCGCTTTCTCAGATCACTTGGCGCGTACTTGGCGCGTGCGCCAAGTCGATGCGAAAAGAGGCGAAGGGGATCGGGTGTGAGTAGTTGCGGTACAGGAAATCCCGGAGAACGATCATGGTCGGCTAGCACACCGGATGCGGCTGCTGCTGGGGTTCACGGAAAGCCGCCGGTTGCTCGTCGCCGCTGGCTACGGTCCGGCTCGTGCCGGTGGAGTTTCTGACTGATGAGCCGGCCGAGGCGTACGGGACGTTCACCGCGGTGCCCACGCGTCCGGAGCTGGAGCGGTTCTTCTTCCTCGACGATGACGACCGCGATCTGATCGCGCGGCGTCGTAGGGATGCGCACCGTCTGGGTATGGCGGTGCAGATCTGCACGGTCCGATACATCGGCCGGTTCCTGGGCGAGGATCCGCTCGCGGTGCCGTGGGAGGTCGTGGAGTACCTCGCCGGGCAGCTCGGCATCGAGGACTCCTCGTGCGTGAAGCGGTACCCCGAGCGCAGGTCGACGGTGTACGAGCACGCGGATGAGATCCAGGAGCGGTTCAAGTACCGGGACTTTGATGGCCCGGACGCCTTCGGGCGGTTACAGCCCAGATGGATGCAGCATGCGCCCCTGGTCATCGAAGCCGTGTGTTCGCTGGACCGATCTGTCGTGTGAGAAGCGGTTCGCGGTTCGCTTCGGGCGAGCGTGAGTTTCGTCGACAAGGTCAGCGAGACAGTCCAGCCGGCCCGGACCTCGTCTCGTGAGTCGTCGTTGAGCACCGTGGGCGTATCAGGTGACGGATGCCCAGCGATGGCTGGGCCCGCCGGTCAGTCGATGCCTTCGACGATGCGGAAGTCGCGCTCGAAGCCGTCGGGGAGGGCCACCAGCGCCTTCTGGTATGCCTCGCTCTCGTATGCCGCGACCGCCTGTTCAAAGCCGTCGAACTCGATCAGAACGACGCGTTCGGTGATTCCGGCCTCGTGGGCGACGACTCGACCGAAATTGGACAGGACGCGCCCGCCCCCAGCCCGGACAGCCAGACCCGCCAGCTCGTTGTAGTCAGTCAGCCCCTCAGGGTCGGAAATGGCGGGGTAGACACTGACCCAGTAGCCCTTGGCCATGGAAACCTCCTGTGCTCGGCCGGACACGTCCGACTTCGAATTGACACTCAGATTGCTCGATCCCGACGACGGCCCGGGGGCGAGGTTCTCAAATGCCTCCGTCGAGGTCATGCCTCGATCCTTGCCGTTCGAGCCGGCCTCGGCCATGGCAGAAAGGTCAGCCTCCGATACATTTTCGCCATGCCCGTCCACCATGCCGCCCCCGGTACTCCCGGCGCCCGCGACCTAGCCGGTCGCACCGCCGAACCGGATCGCGCGATGCGCCCAGAACCGCGGCCCGCCGCCCACAAGGTGGTCGTCCTCGTAGTCGACGGGATCTACCCCTTCGAACTCGGCATACCTCAACACGTCCTGGGCTCCGCCGGTGGCCGCTACGAGGTGGTGACCGCGGGCGTGGACGGGAAGCCCGTGCGCACCGTCTCGGACCTGACCGTCACCCCCGGGCACGGCCCTGAGGTGCTGGCCGAGGCGGACACCGTGATCATCCCTGGGTACGCCATCACCCAGGCCCCGGCCGCCGCCACGGACTCGAAGGCCCTGGACGCGCTTTCCAGGGTCCGGCCCGGCACCCGTCTGGTGTCGATCTGCAGCGGTGCCTTCCTGCTGGCCGGCACCGGTCTCCTCGATGGGCGTCGGGCCACCACCCACTGGGCGCTCAGCGACCACTTCCGGGAACTGTTCCCCCGGGTCGAGCTCGACGCCGGCGTTCTTTTCGTCGACCACGGTGACGTGTTGACCTCAGCGGGGGCGGCCAGCGGCTTCGACGTCTGCCTGCACCTGCTGCGCCAGGACCACGGCACCGAGGTCGCCAACCAGGCCGCCCGCTTCTGCGTCGTGCCGCCGTACCGGGACGGCGGGCAGGCACAGTACATCGAGCGGCCACTGCCGCCGACGGGCGCAACCGGCACCGGGCCGACCCGCGACTGGGCATTGCAGCGGCTTGAACTGCCGCTGTCGCTGGACGAGTTGGCCGCGCACGCGGCGATGAGCACCCGTACCTTCGCCCGGCGCTTCAAGGAGGAGACCGGTCTGAGCCCCGGCCGCTGGCTGACCTCGCAGCGGCTGCGGCGGGCCCGGCACCTGCTGGAGTCCAGCGATCTGCCGGTGGAACGCGTCGCCCACGAGGTCGGATTCGCCACCGCCACCTCGCTGCGGCGGCACCTCGCGGCGGAGGCCCGAGTCGCCCCGTCGGCGTACCGTCGCACCTTCCGTGCCCCGGATCCGGCCGCCGGCGATGCGGGCTCCATTCCCGCCTAGCCACGACGCACCGTACGCTTCCCGGTGGTTCATCCGAACCTCTGCGCCGGGCGTCCATCGGCTGCGGCGCGCGGCGATTCGCCCGCGAGCGTCGTCGGTGTCAACAACAGACTGAGGTCGAAGGCCGGCGCACTGCCGGGTCATCTTCACCGTGTACGAGATGAAGCGGCTCGGCCGCGACGCCGCCGAACTCACCGCGCTCGCCGACCACCTCACCGCCCACGGCCTCATCCTGGAGATGCTCGCCGGGCCCCTGCCCGGCATCTACGACCCCACCGGGCCCGGCAAGCTGCTGTTCGCGTTCTTCGCCGCGATGGCCGAGACCGAGCGGGAGAACATCTGCGAGTCCACGCTCGAAGGACTCGACACCGCGGCCCGCAAGGGCAAGCACGGCGGCCGGCCCCCGGTCATCACCGACGACATGCTGCACACCGTGCTGCGCCGCCGCGCGGGCGGCGAGTCCGTCGAGCAGATCCAGCCCGACCTGATCATCCCTACCGGCAAGCGCAAGGGGCAGAACCCCTCGGTGGCGAGCATCTACCGGGCGCTCGCCGAGCACGCCAAGCGCGAGGCATACCCCGAAGCCGTCGAGCAGGCCCACGCCGACTTCGCCGACCTCCGCAACGCAGACGTCCCCCGGCTCCGACCGGACGCCGCGGCGCTCAGCTCATGACCCTGATCGTTCTCACCGGGATTTCCTGCACCGCAACTACTCACACCCGGGGATCACCCGTGCGGCGTTAGCGGACGGATGGTCGCTGCTGACACCATTCGGTGGTATGTCATTCGTCCGTAAGGACCATGGTGTCGGCCGGGTTCGGGTGCGATACCGGCGTTGCGGCGGCGAGGGCGTGGACACGACGCTTGATCGTGTTGTGGTGGACGACGTCGTGCACGGGTGTCCGGTGCGTGAGTTCCGCTGGTACAAGGGCAGGCGTCACTACTCGGGCTGGTACTACTCCTCAACGGTCGACGGACTGGTTGTTTACGAGAGCCGCCTGGAGCTGGCCCGGATCCTGCTGGCGGACTTCGACCGTGAAGGTCGAACTTACGTCGGCCGATCACTGCGCCGGGTGATGTGGAGTTCGCCGAGCACCTACAAGTTCACGTTTTGCTCGAACGGGCACACCTGCGCCCGAAAGCAGCAGACGGCCTGTGGAAGGTCTTCCGCGCTCGTTGCCTGGTCCTTGAATCCACCGCGCACGAGGCGAGACAGCCGAGAAACGCCAGGTCATAGCGAATCAGAATGTCACGGCCGCTGAGACCCTGCAGGTTCTTGCAGGGTCTCAGCTTCCATGGCCGATTCTCAGTTCTAATGGCCACGTCCGGGTTCCTGGTCGTATTCGGTCACCTTCAGCCGGGTTGGAAGAATGCGAGCATTTTCTGGCCGGCGTCCGGCGACATCAGCAATTCCTGCATGTCCGCGGACATCCGGGCGGCAGCGCTGGTGCGTTCGAACATCTCGCGTTCGTATTCCCCGACGGCGGCGGGAAAGTCGTCCGGGTGCGCAGCCAGCGCGAGGCCGAGCAGCGCGCCGTCGAGCAGCGCCATGTTGGCGCCTTCCCCCACCGGCGGCATCAGGTGCGCGGCATCGCCTAGCAGCGTGACGCCTGGCGTCGAGGGCCAGGTCAGACCGACCGGGAGAGTGGTGATCGACCGTGGCACGATCGTGTCGTCGCAGGCTTCGATCAGTGCGGTGAACCGCGCGTCCCAGCCGCTGAGTTCCTCGATCAGCCGCACCCGGGTGGCGGCTGGGTCGCCGAACGGGATCCCGCTGGTGGCGAACCAGTCCTCGGCGGTGTTGTAGAAGCTGAGGCCGATGCGAACGCGGCCGTCGCCGTTGCGCTGCGCTGCCAGGGATTTCCCGTTGCCGAGCACCCAGTAGTTGCCGCGCCCGACCATCGCCGCGAGGTCGGGGTGGGTGCGGTCGATGTCGGGAATGCCGAGCTCGACGACGTTCTGGCCGATGTGCGCCGGCCGGGCGTCGGTGAGCAGTGCGCGGACCCGGGAGTTCGCGCCGTCGGCGCCGACCAGCAGGTCATACGTCGCACTGCTGCCGTCGGCGAAGTGCAGCACGCCGTTGTCGGCGGACTCGAACGCGTGCCCCCAGCGCACCGCGTGCTCGGGAAGAGAGTCCAGCAGCAGGTCGCGCAGATCGGCACGGTCCACCTCGGGTCGCTCAAGCGGGGCATCGTCGGGTGTGTCCTCCTGCAGCAGCAGGGTTCCGTCCGGCTCGAGAAGCCGCATGTCCTGGCCTTCACCACGGGCAATCGCGTAGAACTGGTCGATCAGGCCAGCCTCGCGCAGCGCCCGCTGCCCCGAGTGGATGTCGAGCATGCCGCCCTGACCACGCGCACCGCGCGACGATTCACGTTCGTGCACAACGGCGTCGATGCCGTTCACGTGCAGCACCCGAGCAAGGGCCAAGCCGCCCAATCCGGCTCCGACAATGGCAATGGTCATGGTCACCCTCGATTCACCGTATCAGTCAATACACTGTATCGCTCCCGGCGCTGTATTGTCGTCGGCATGTTGGTGTGGGAGCGGCCGGAGCCGCCGGATCGACCGGTACCGGCCCCGCTGAGCCGGGAGCGGATCGTCCAAGCGGCGATCCAACTCGCCGATGCGGACGGCTTGGACGCGGTGTCACTGCGCAAGGTCGCCGCGGCGCTGGACGTCGGACCGATGCGGCTGTACGGCTACATCGCCACCAAGGAGGAGTTGCTCGACCTGATGGTCGATGCGGTCCACGCGGAGATCCGGCCGACCGGAGACAGTTGGCGAGAGGTGCTGCGTTCCCTTGCTGAAACCACCCGGCAGGCCGCCCACCAGCACGAATGGCTCGCCGACCTGCTCGGTGGGCGGCCCCAGCTCGGGCCGAACACGCTGGCCAGCGGGGAGGCTGTAGCCGCCGGAATGGACGGCGTCGACCTGGACACCGTCGTGCCGGCGATCGCCGCGGTCAATGCGTACGCAATCGGCGCGGTGCGCCGGGAGATCACCGAGCGACGCGCCGAGCGAGCCTCCGGGATGAACCAGGAGCAGTGGCAGGTCACCTTCGGGCCTTATCTGCAGCGGACCTTCGCCACCGGCCGATTCCCCGCGCTGGCCACGGTCGTCCACGATGGCCCCCACCTCGACGCCGACCAAACCTTCCGGGCCGGCCTCGACTTCCTCCTCGACGGCATCGAAGCCCGCATCTCGGCCTAACGCGCGGCCGAGGGACCAGACGAGGGCCGACGCGCGCGCTGGGACCCTCCAGGTTCTTGGCGCTTGCGCCGCGTTGATCAGGGATTTGGGCGCTGCTGCCCGCCCCGGCGAATGGGTTCCGCGGGGCGGGCGCGCGCCCCTCTCCAGGCCGTCTGCTTCTTCATCAGCTTCGCGAGGCTGGAGAAGCTGTCGGTCGCGTGTCCAGCGTCCATTCCGCGCCGGAACTGATGCTCGAACGGGGTATGTCGGGAGAACGGCGGCTCAGGGGTTGAACGGGGCCAGGAGAAGGTTTGTGAGGCTCTGTTTGGCGTGTTCGGCGCCGTCGAGGTGCAGTGAGCCCGAGTCCAGTGCCGCCGCCAGGCTGATCTGGTGGTCGCAGATGGTGCGGAGGGTGTCGAGGTCGGTGGTGAGGGTGGCCTCGGGGGGCTTGGGGGCGGTGTCGCGGCTGACGTGCAGCGAGTCGTCGGTGACCTCGATGGAGTAGGTGTCAGCGTCGATGCGCAGCTCGTAGACGCCGACCGACTCGGTGGCGCGCGCCGGGTCGAAGGCCGCCTTGATGCTGAGCAGGATGGAGTCGACGCCTAGGGGGCGGTCGGGGGTGGTGGGGGCCTGGCTGCCCCAGCGGCCGAGGTGGAGGAGGAGCGGTTCCAGGGCGCGGCCCCAGTCGGTGAGCTCGTAGAGGCGGACGCGGGCCGGGGGTGGCAGGTCGCGGCGCCGCACGACGCCGTGTTCGGTGAGGTCTCGCAGCCGCTGGGTGAGCACGTTGGGGCTGATCCCCGGCAGGCCGGCGTGCAGGTCGTTGAAGCGTTTGGGGCCCAGCAGCAGGTCGCGCACGACCAGCAGGGCCCAGCGCTCGCCGATGACGTCCAGGCCGCGGGCCACACCGCATGGGTCTCCGTAGCTGCGCATGCCGCTCATGGGGTACAGGCTACCGCAGTAGATCCTGATTTAGGAGTATTACTTGTTTTTTAGGAGTTGCCTCTCTACGTTGAAGCCCATGAGCCTCTCTGGAACCCAGGTAGCGGGCATGCCGCAGGGCGATGTGCGACTGCTGGACACCCCCACGGCGCAGCGCCTGCTGAACGACACGACTCTGGTGGCGCGGCTGGCCTATGCCGGCAAGGACGGCACGCCGCGGCTGATCCCCGGTGAACTTCCTGTGGAACGGCGACGAGGTGGTCATCGCCGCGTTCGCCGGCACCTACAAGGTCCGCGACCTGCGGGCCCGCCCCGACGTGGCGATCACCATCGGCACCGCCGACGGCCCTCCGCAGGTGCTGATGCTGCGCGGGAAGGTCACCCTGGCCGAGGTCGATGGTGTCCTGCCCGAGTACGCCACCATGCAGCGCGCCGGGCTGGGCGAGGAGGCGGGCGACGCCTACGTGGTGGCGATCGACAAGCCCGGTCTGCGGATGGTCCGGATCGCCCTGCGCCCGGCCTGGGTCGGTGTCCTGGACTTCCAGGAACGGTTCCCGGGCTTGACGCCAGAACCCGTTCTCGCAGCTCTCGGCGTCAACCAGTAGTCGGCACTCCCGGGGCCCGGCCCCGAGTGCACCCGAGGGTTGCCCGACGCGACGCCGAGTTCAACGCACCACGATGGAGGCCGGTAGATGCGCAAGATCATTGTGTCGATGTGGACAACGCTCGACGGATTCGTCGCCGGTCCGCGAGACGAGATGGACTGGTTGCTGATCGACGACCAGGTGCACAGGTACGAGCGGGAACTGGTGGAAGGCGCCAGCAGCCTGCTGCTCGGGCGGATCACGCACGCCGACTTCGCCGGCCACTGGCCCCGGGCCGCGCAGGACCCCGGCGAGACGGGCGAGGTGCGCGGGTACGCCCGGCGGGTCGACACCATGGAGAAGATCGTCGTCTCCGCTTCGGGGAACATCGCGGCGTGGCGGAACACCCGCAGGCTCGAACGCGTCGACCCGGACGAGATCATCGAACTCAAACGCGGCCACGGCGGGGACATCGTGGTCTACGGCAGTCTCGCGCTGATCCGGTCCCTCGTTGAGCTCGGACTCGTCGACGAGTTCCACCTGCTGGCGCACCCCGTGTTCCTGCGGGACGGCAAGGCTCTGTTCGAGGACGGCCGGCCACCGGAAAGACTGGAGCTGGTCTCCGCCGAGCCGTTCGCCTCCGGAGTCGTCCTGATGAAATACCGGCCGGTCGGCCGCATCCCCGCCACCTCCTGAATCCCGCCCCCGGGACAAGTTTCGAGAAACGATCTCGGCGCCCAACTGCGTGAGCGCGGCCGTCGCGGACCGGCCCCCTAGGCCGGGCTCATGTCGAGGCCGGGTCCGCGTGGTGTGGCGGGCGTTGGGTGAGTACCAGGGGGCCGTCTTCGGTGATCGCGATCGTGTGCTCGGAGTGGGCGGTGCGCGAGCCGTCGGCCGAGCGGATCGTCCAGCCGTCGGGGTCGAAGACGATCCGGTCGGTGGTGCGGGCGAACCAGGGTTCGAGTGCCAGGGTCATGCCCGCTCGGAGCTTGAGGCCGCGGCCTGCGCGGCCCGTGTTGGGGACGTGGGGATCCTCGTGCATCGTCCGTCCGAGCCCGTGGCCGCCGAACTCCGTGTTGATCGGGTAGCCGTAATCGGTGGCGACCGCCTCGATCGCCGCTGAGACATCGCCCAGCCGGTTGCCCGGCCTCGCGGCCTCGATGCCGACGGCGAGCGCTTCCTCGGTCGCGCGGAGGAGTCGCAGGTCATCGTCGGCCGGCGTGCCCACGATGATGGTGCGGGCGGCGTCCGCGACCCAGCCGTCGATCCCGACCGCGAGGTCCATGGTGAGGATGTCCCCGTCGCGCAGTGCGTAGTCGTGGGGTAGTCCGTGGAGCACCGCGTCGTTGACCGACAGGCAGGTGACGTTGCGGAACGGGCCGTCGCCGAAGGACGGGGCGTAGTCCCAATAGCAGGATTGCGCCCCGCGTTGCCGGATCCGGTTGCGGACGTGGTGTTCCAGGTCGAGGAGGTTGACTCCCACGTCGGCGAGTTCGCTGAGCTCGGACAGGATCTGGGCGACGAACTGCCCGGTGGTGTGCATCCGTTCGATCTCTGCGGGCGACTTCAACTCGATCATGGGTACCCTCACGTCGTACGCCGGTATAATAATACCAACGTAGCACCTTGCGGTATTAAAATACCAACCGTACGCTGGCGCCGTGGTCCGCAATCCGCTCACGCTCGAACAGATCGAGGCCGGCAGGCGCCTCGGGAGGCTGCTGCGCGAAGCGCGAGCGGACCGCGATCTCGGTGACGTGGCGCAGGCGGCCGGCATGTCGCCGGAGACGTTGCGCAAGATCGAGACCGGTCGGCTCCCGACTCCCGCGTTCGGCACGATCGTCTGCCTGAGCGAGGCGCTCGACCTGCCGATACAAGACCTGGCCGCCGTATGGCGCAATGGCCTGCGGCTTGAGGCGGCGTCGTGACAACCGCCTCCGCGAGGACGCCCGATGCGGCTGACCGGTTTCGGGGAGAACATCACCGCCGCCATCGCGGCATCCGTGCCCGGCGACGGAACTGAGACTGATCACGACCGTGGGGCAACGAAGGAGCTCCAGGTCGTACGAGATCGACATGACATGAAAGCCGACGTCCACTTCCCGGTCGCGATGTCCGCTGTCCGTCCAAATTGGACGGCTGATTGAGAATTCTGCTCGCCAGCGGAGAACCGGAAGGTCAGCCGGGTCGAGGCGGGCACGTAGCAAAGCACGGATCCGTGGAAGATCGGCCGCGAACAACAGGTTGGGTTGCCGCTTGGATTCGGGTAGGTCGTCGAGCAGATCCAGCAGCCGCGCGTCCTCGGCGACAGCAAGGGCAAGCCGCTCGTACGTCGTGGAGTGCCCCCTGGCTTCACGTACCCCGAACGCTCGGTACCGGTCAGATGTCACCACAGCGACACCTTGTCCCCGCCGCGTCCGCAGTACAAGACGGAGTTGATCGCGCTCCGCGCCGGACTCGACAAAAGCCTGCGGCCAGAGTTCTCGGTCACCGCCTACAGCGCGAGCATCGCCGCGGCTACCTCATCGGCGGCCGCGTCGGGGATCGCGGTCGCTGCCTGTTCGAGCACGAGCAGCCGCGCGCCAGGGATCTCGCGCGCGAGCGCCTCGCCGTTGCCGACCGGGAAGAACATGTTGTGACGGCCGTGCACCACGAGCGTCGGCATCGTGAGCTCGGGCAGGCGCTCGCGCCAGCGCGGCGTGCAGTCGAGCCTGGAGAACACCATGCCCAACTGGTTGGCCAGCTGGACTGCGGGGTCCGTGCCCGGCGTGCGGTCGAAGATGCGCTCGGCGGTCGCGCGTGCCGCGGCGGGGTCGTTGCCGAGGATCTCCGCGCCGGAGGCAGCGAACTCCGCTACGGCAGCGCGGTCGGACCAGTCGGGCATCGGGAGCGCGAAGCACCGGTCCATCGTCGCCGCGTCGTGGTCGGGCAGGTCGTCGTCGACCGGGCCCGGTGCGACGGGCCGCGTCCCGGCGAGGGTGAGTGCCGAGAACGCGTCCGGGTGGTCGAGCGCGGCGACCTGGGCGACCATCCCGCCGACGCCGATGCCCGCCAGGTGCGCCGGACGGTCGTCGAGTCCGCGGGCGAGCGCGGCGGCGTCGGCGGCGAGGTCGCGCAGCGTGTACGCCGGCGCCGCAGGGTCGACGGTCGTCGATGCGCCGGAGTCGCGCAGGTCGTAGCGCACGACGTGACGTCCGCCGCGAGCGAGCGCCTCGCAGAGCGCGTCGGGCCAGGAGAGCATGGTCGTGCCGCCCGCGAGCAGCACGAGGGGCGCCGCCGCATCGCCGAAGTGCTCGACCCCGAGCGTGACGCCGTCGGGCGTGCGGAACGAGTGGACCGTCGAAGACATCGTCAACCTCCAGGACGGCTGCGTGACCGCGGCACACGCTACGCGCGAAACGTCGCCCGCCGCCTCGGAACCAGCACCGTACACCGCGGAAGCAGCAGGGAGAGCCCGATCCGGGGAAGGCCGCCGACAGCAGCCGAACGACTCGGAACCACGAGGAAGAGTGCCGGACACGCGGAGAAGACGCCCGCCGCAAGACGATCCGCGCCGACATGTCGCGGTCAACGGCTGGTGGCGTTCACGGCGGTGGTGATTTCTCGGCGTGGCGCACGCGTGCTGCTTCGCGGGTGAGGTGGTCGCGTTCCGCCAGGCTGGTGGCGGCGCGGGCGGCTTCGGCGTACAGGTCGGCGGCGGGGCCGAGATCTCCTGCGCGTTCGCGGAGGTATGCCGCCACCGCGGTGTAGCGGGGCAGGGTGGGGTCGATTTCGGCGAGCTCGGCGAGGCCGGCCTGCGGCCCGTCGGCTTCGCCGACCGCCACGGCGCGGTTGAGCCGCACGATCGGGCTGCCGGTGAGGAGCAGCAGTTCGTCGTACCACTCCACGATCTGCACCCAGTCCGTCTCGGACGCGGTGGGGGCGTCGGCGTGCAGGGCGGCGATCGCGGCCTGGGCCTGGTACTCGCCGAGCCGGTCGCGGGCCAGCGCGGTCTGCAGGATCGCCACTCCTTCCGCGATCAGCTCGGTGTCCCAGCGCGAGCGGTCCTGCTCCGCCAGCGGCACCAGGCGACCGCCGGGCCCGGTGCGGGAAGCCCGGCGTGCGTGGTGCAGCAGCATGAGCGCGAGCAACCCGGCCGCTTCGGGCTCGTCGGAGACGGCGGCGAGTTGGCGGGCGAGCCGGATCGCCTCGGCCGCCAGATCGACGTCCCCGCTGTACCCCTCGTTGAACACCAGGTAGAGCACTCGCAACACGGTTGCGAGGTCGCCGGGCTCGTCGAGCCGGACCTCGGCGATGCGCCGCTTGGCCCGGCTGATCCGCTGGGCCATCGTCGCTTCCGGGACCAGGTACGCCGCCGCGATCTGCCTGGTCGTCAGGCCGCCGACCGCGCGCAGGGTCAGCGCGACCGCCGAACTCGGCGGCAGGGTGGGATGCGCGCACAGGAAGTACAGGCGCAGCGTGTCGTCCGCGGCAGGCACCGGGCCGCCGGGTGGCTCGGCCTCCACCGCGAGCTCTCGTTCGCGCCGGGCCTTCTCGGCCCGGGCAGCGTCGAGGAATTTGCGCCACGCGACCGAGATCAGCCACGCTTTCAGGTCGCGTGGCTGCTCCCCCGGACCGGCTTCGAGCGCCCGGATCAGGGCCTCCTGCACGGCGTCCTCGGCCGCGGCGAAGTCTGCTCCGCGACGGACGAGGACGCCGATCACCGCGGGCACGAGCTCCCGCAGCTGCGGCTCGTTCATTCGGTCACGGCGGGCGGCTCGGTGAGGAACGGCCGCACTTCGAGCCATTCGTGAAGCGGTTCGCCACCGGGCCCGGGCGCCGCGGACAGCTCGCCGGCCAGTTCGACCGCGCGATCCCAGGACTCCACGTCGATGATCATCCAGCCCGCGACGAGATCCTTGGTCTCGGCGAACGGGCCGTCGGTCACCGGCGGGCGTCCCGCGCCGTCGGATCGCACGAAGGTGCCCTCGGGGGCCAGCGCCCGGGAGTCCACGAACTCGCCGGTCTCCTCCAGGCGGGCGGCGAAGTCGTTCATGTACTGGACGTGCGCGTCGACTTCCTGCGGGGTCCACTGATCCATCGGCGGGTAGTCCACAGCCCGTGCCGGGCCGCCTCGGTAGTGCTTCAGCAGCAGGTACTTCATGGTGAGCTCCCTTTCGGTGTACGGCGATCGTGCCCCAGGGACGGAGCCGGCGCGCTGTTCTCGACAGCTGCACCGGAAATCCGCACATCTTTTTCGATGTGATGTGGACCACTGTTCACCGGAGGGTGTCTAGCCGGCCGGTTACTGGCGAGCCTGTTCCGCCGCGTGGGAGGCGAGGCCGTCGGCCATCTGCTGCATGACCCGCCGCATGACGCGCTTCATCAACCAGCCCATTCCCCATCGGGTGGAGTAGGTGCCGTGCCAGTGGATGGCCGTGCCGCCGCCGGGTGCGGGCGTGAGGTCGATGACCGCCCGGTAGTCGTGGATGGCCGAGTTGAAGGCGTCCTCGTACGTCAGCTGCTTCTCCTCGTCGAGCCCGGTCAGCCGTTCCCCGGTGACCGTCCGCCCGGTGCGGAACGCGCGGACCGCGCCGACGGGATCGCGGCCGTCGGGGTCGAGGCCGCTGGAACGTTCGGTGACCAGGCTGTCGACGGTCGACCAGGTGGGCCACGTGCGTGCGTCGACGAGCAGGCGCCAGACGACGGCCGGAGGCGCTGTCGAGGTCGCGGTCGCGTCGTAGCGGAGCATGGTCGGAATCCTTTCGTTCGCCGCCGCACCCGCCGTTCTCATCGCGGGAATCGCGTGCGGGGCGAGTGCGCGGCAACGCCGAAGCTGCTTGGCACGGCCGAAACTAGATGACGCGGACGGCCGGGGACATGCGCTGGATTGCCGACCTTCGATCAGATCTTGCGGTACGCCGACGGCCGGACGCCGACATGGCTCAGGAAGGCCGTCGACAGCGCTCCGGGACTGGCGAAACCGCAACGCTCGGCGATCTGCGCGACGGTGAGGGCGTCGTCGGAAAGCAGCCGCTGCGCCCGCTCGATCCGCAGCCGGGTGAGGAACCGGTGGGGCGTTTCGCCGGTCGCCGCCCGGAAGACGCGGATGAAGTGGTACACGCTGAGGTGCACTTCGGCGGCGATGTCGGCCAGCGCCAGCGGCTCGGCCAGCCGGTCCCGCATGACGGCGATGCCCGCGCGGACGGCGGCGTGTTCGGGCCCCGGCAGGCGTTCGTGCCGGCCCTGGGTCAGCAGGTGCGTCGCGAGGAACGCCCCGGCGGATTCCGCGTAGAGGTCGTTCGAGGCACCGGCGGCGGGCAGTGCGCGGATGATCTGCTCGACGACCGGATCACCCGTGTCCACCGCGGCGGACAGCGCTTCGAAGTCCGGTCCCGAACCGCCCAATTGCGCCGCGGCCCGCTCGACGGTCGCCGATGGGATGTGCACCTGGATCGTGCGCATCGCGGACGTCGCCCGGTAGTCGCGCACGCTCGTCCGGCCGGGAACCATGAGCTCCAGATCGCCGGGAACCCAGCGGCGGCGGACCGGTTTTCCGTCGGCGCGCGTCCGCGTGGCCACGTCCCCGGCCACGAAGAGCACGAGGTGCAGGTCGGACACCCCGGGCATCGGGACGTGGTCGGCCTCGGGCGCGTGGTCGAAGCACTGCACGAGCAGCGACCGCCAGCCCGCGTCGCCCCAGCTGCAGTAGGTGCGCCGCACCAGCTCCGACGTGTCGAACTCCGCGTACGGCGCCAGATCGAAGTCAGGCGAGTCGAACACCGCACAAGGCTAGTCGATCGACGTGTCGCGCCCGTGCCACGCGATGTCGTCCACCGCCAGCCAGGTCTCGCCGGCCACGGTCGTCGGGGTCACCCCGGTGAACGCCAGGACGTCCCGGTGCAGGTGGGACTGGTCGACGTAGCCGGACTCCGCCGCGATCCGGGCCGCGTTCCCGCCCGCCGCCAGGCGGTGCGCGGCGTGGTCGAAGCGGACCAGCTTCGCGGCGCGCTTGGGCGGGAGGCCGATCTGCGCCCGGAACCGGGACCACAGGCGCTTGCGGCTCCACCCGATCTCGGCCGCCAGCCCGTCGACCCGGACCCGGCCGCGGCTGCCGGCGATCTGCTGCCAGGCCCAGGCCACCTGGGGATCCACGGGCCGCCCCGCCTCGCGGCGACGGGCGAGCAGGGCGTCCGCCAGGGCGAAGCGGTCCTGCCACGACCGGGTTTCGCCGAGCTGCTCCCGGATCCGCGCCGCGTCGCGGCCCCACAGGTCGTCGAGGGTCACCACCACGTGGTCCAGCTCCGCCGGGGAGATGCCCAGCACCTCGTGCGCGACCACCGGGGACAGGCGCACCTGCACGCACTCGACCTTCTCGCCCCGCACGCGAACAGCGCCGTGCATGAACCCGGTGACGAGATTTCCCCGCCGCTGCCGACCGGTTTCGGCATCCACGACGAGCGGGCCGTCACCGAATTCCAGCGCCAGCGTGACGGCCGGGTGCGGAACCACCCGCACGTCGACCGGGCCCGCGCCGCGGTCGCGGAACCCGGCCATGCTGACGCCGGCCAGCCGGCTGGGCCTCGGCGGCCTCGCGACGCACCACCTGGCCACCGCCTCGCGTTCGTTCCCGGCGGATCGCATCACCCCATGCTATGCGCGGATCGACGGGAACATTCGTCCAAGACATCGGCCTGCGCCAAGGGAAACAGTGGGTTCCATGAGCATCGTCCCGAACGCCTTCCAGGCGCTCGCCAGCAACGACCCCGACAAGATCTCCGCAGTTCTCACCGAGGACGCCGAATGGCTGTCGCCGCCCGGGAACGCCACGGCCGTCGCGCTCGGGGCTCCCGACCACATGGTTGGCAGGGAGGCGATCGTGCGCTTCTTCGCCGAGGACTTCCCCCGCTTGTACGCGCGTGACGTCGATGTCGTCTTCCACGGGCTGCACGTCGACGGCGAGCGGGTGGTCGTGGAAGCGACCATGACGGCGACCCTCGCCAACGGCAACCACTACAGCAACGACCACTGCTTCGTCTTCGAACTCAGGGACGGGCTGATCCACCGGGCCCGCGAGTACGCGGACACGGCGCGCGGGCACCGCCTGATCTTCGGCGAAGCACCGCAGTAGTCAGCGGCGCTGCGCGGGCGGCGAAAAGCGGGGTGCGGGCGCCCGCACCCCGCTGCGCGTCACCGGCGCTTCGGGAGCAACTCGAACAGGCTGGAGAAGCCCTGATCGCCGTGGCCTTCGGCGATCCGGCGGTCCATCAGCTCCTTGACCTCCCGCATCCGCACGGCCTCCACGCCGACGGATTCCCGGTGGTCGATCATGTCGTCCATCAGCGCGGCCTGGACGTTGAGCGGGCCGAGATCCGGCGCGTACTCGCCGCTCTTGATCGCCTTGCCCATCATGGTCAGCAGCGGCGGGTAGGCGGCCACCGAGCCGGCGACGCGCTCGGTGAACGCCACCACGTCGACCCCTTCGGCCTGGACCAGCTTGAGGGTGTGCAGGAAGCCGATGAGCATCTCGTAGCCCATCGCGACCTGGCCCATGAACTCCACGGCCGCCAGGCCGGCGTCCTCGCCGTGGTACGCGATGCTGCCCAGCTCCTGCAGCACCGGCTCGTGGGCCTGGAACGCGCTTCGGGAGCCGCTGAACGGGAACATGACGTTCGGCGTGCCGACGTACGGCGGATCTCCCATGATCTTTCCGTCGATGTACTCGGCGCCGCGCTCGGTCGCCCAGCGCTCGTTCTCCCGCGCCTGGGCGGGAGAACCGCTCGTGACGTTCACCAGCACCTTGCCCGCGACCGCGGTTTCGACGGCGCCCAGCACCTCGTCGACCGCCGTGCTGTCGAGCAGGCAGATCACGACCAACGGGCTCGCCGCCACCGCCTCCGCGGCCGTCGCGGCCGCCGTGGCGCCGGCGGCGACCAGCGGCTCGCTCTTGCTCGCGGTCCGGTTCCAGACCGTCGTGCGGTAGCCGCGGTCGACGAACGTCCTGGCGATCGCCGATCCCATGTCACCGAGGCCGAGCACGGTGACCTGGCGGGGGTCGTCGGTTGTCGTTGTCGTCATGGGGTTCCTTCCCAACCAATCGCTCCCGGTCTATCGCCGAGGCGAACATCGAGAGCTTGTAACTTCAAGTTATGTCGAGGTCAATGCCCGCGGGCGAATCCGATCGGGAATCCATGACGATCGTTCTGACCTGGCTCGATAGGGTCGTCAGCTGGTCCTTCGGGCCGCTGGGGTGAGCGTCCGGAGTGGTTGACAATGTCAGGGTGACGATGTCACTGTGATCTCGTGTCAGACGGATGCGACCCGATGTCGGACCTGTGCGAACCGGTGCCGGGCAGGCGGGTGCGGGCCAATCCGGGCGAGGGCGGGCGGCTGCGCGAGGAGATCCTCCTCGTGGCCGAGCGGATGCTGGTCGAGGCCGGCACCGAGGAGGCGCTCACGCTGCGGGCCGTGGCCGAGCGCGCCGGCGTCACCACGCCGTCGGTGTACCGGCACTTCGCGAGCAAGGACCGGCTGGTCGAGGCGGTGTGCCTGCGGGCGTGGGACGGGCTGGGCAGCCGGATCCGCGAAGCCTGCGCGCGGCTGACGGATCCGTTCATCGCGTTGGGCCAATGTGGACGCGCCTACGTCCGGTTCGCCCTCGATCATCCGGTGCAGTACCGCGTTCTGATGCTGCACCGGCCCGGTGGCCCGGAGCTCTCGCCCGCGGCGGAGGAGTGCTTCGCGCACATGGTGGACGCGGTCACCGCGTGCGTGAACGGCGGAGTGCTGCGCGGGGATCCCCGCACGCTGGCGCTGAGCCTGTGGTCCGCGATGCACGGATGCGTGTCGCTGCTGATCAACCAGCCTTCGCTGCCGTGGCCCGAGGATCTCGACGAGTTCGTCAACGACGTGGTGCGGATCGCCGGTTTCGGTGCGGCCGTGAGCACCCGGCTGGCGCGGACCGCGGTGCCGCGGAGCGCGGACGTGGCCGCCGGCGCGGACGCGATGGTCATGCGGATGAAGAGGGCATGAGTAGCCCTGTGTCAACCCGAGTCCTCCTCAACCGCACCTCAGGGGAACGTGACGCAAACCAGCCACAAGAAACTGCGAAACGCGGGATTGAGCCGGACGCAACCACAACTGTGAAACGCGGAGAGGCGGAACTGGCATGAGCACGAGCCTCGCCGGGCGGATCGCGCTGGTGACGGGAGGATCCCGGGGGATCGGCGCCGAGACGGCTCGGTTGCTGGGGGCCGCGGGCGCCCGGGTTTTCGTGAACTACCGGGAGAAGGCCAAGCGCGCTCAACGGGTCGTCGACGAGATCGCCCGCGCGGGCGGCGCGGCCTCGGCCGTGCGCGCGGACCTCACCGACCGGGCCGACGTCGCGGCCATGACCGGCGAGATCCGCGACCTGTGCGGCCGCCTGGACCTGCTGGTCCTCAACGCCTCCGGCGGGATGGAGCGCGACGTCCCGCCCGATTACGCGCTCCGGCTGAACCGCGACGCCCAAGTGTCCCTTGTGGACGCTGCGCTGCCGTTGCTGCCGCCGTCGGCGCGGATCGTCTTCGTCACCAGCCACCAGGCGCACTTCCACGGCAGGCGGCCCACCTACGACGAGTACGAACCGGTGGCCGCGAGCAAGCGGGCCGGCGAGGACGCGCTGCGCGACCGGATCCCCGACCTGGCGGCCCGCGGGATCGGCCTGGTGGTCGTCTCGGGGGACATGATCGAGGGCACGATCACCCCGACGCTCCTGGAGCGGGCCCGCCCCGGCATCATCGACGCCCGCCGCGCGGAGGCCGGATCCCTGCCGACGGTCTCCGAGTTCGCCGCCGAAATCGTGTCCGCGGCAACCGCCCCGCTGGAGACCGGGCACACCGCCTACGTCGGCGGCGAGGACTACCTGGCCGACCGGAGCTGAACCTCAGCCGGCCGGGCGCCTGGTTCATGCGCGGTCGAGCAGGGTTGCGACGCCCTCGCCGTCGAGCTCGTCGAAGTAGGCCGTGCGGCCGGTCATGGCCATGGTCAGCGCCAGGGTGGTGCCGGACACCAGCGGCCCGGAGCCGGTGGCGAAGGGGCCGTCGGTCGCGGCGAGCCGGAGACCGGCGATCCGCTTCTTGACGGGAACTACCAGGTCGGAGCCCCGGTAGTACTCGGCCAGCCGCGTCAGGGTGTCGATCGGGTAGTCGCGGTGGATGCCCAGCGGTCGCCGGATGTCCTCGGCGTGCACGATCGCTTCGCCGAGCATCGCCACGACCGGCAGCGGCGGCTTGGTGGTGCTGGTGGTGACCCGGCGGAACCTCGCGAGCGCTTCCGCCGGGGTGGCGCCCAGTTGCTCCGCCAGCCGCATGGCCACCTGCTCGTCGAAGTCGAACCGGCAGCGGATCACGCCCGCGAACCACCGCACGGGCGTGAGGCTCGCGCCCGCGGTGAGGTGCGCCAGAACCTCGCGCACCGTGAGTTCGGTGCACAGCGACGGCGTCGCCCACTGCTCGTCGGTCAGGTCGGCGAGGTCAGCGGCCAGGGCCGCTCGCTCGGCGTGCACGAGCGGCCAGATTCCGGGCGCGCGTCGGGTCGTCGGTTCTGCTCTGGTCACGGCTGGATCTCCTGTGCTTCAGGTCGGTCGCAAGTAGGACCGCAGAGGCCGGGCCGAATCGTCGCTGGGGCGCGAACTTTTTCAGGGCATCCGCGACCAGAAGTCGAGGGCGTGCCCGGCCGCGTAGTCCGTAGCGCCGATCCGTTCCGGCGCCAGGGACTGGACGTGGCCCGTGGCGGCGTCGGGCCAGGCCGGCAGGTCGGCGCAGGCGGGGTCGCCGTTTGCCGCGAAGGCGGTCCAGTAGCGGTTCATCCGGTCGGCGAGCTCGCGCTGCGCCGCCGTCAGCTGCGGCGCGCCAGGGATGTCGAACTGGTACGCCAGCTCGCTGGAGTGCTGCGCGCCGGTCGGGGCTCCAGGAAGCGGCACGAGCGGCGGGGCGTCCCGGTCGGCGAACTCGTAGAACCAGGTGTCGGTGTGCGCGGCGAGAGCACGGCCCAGTTCCCAGGCCGGTCGCGCCCACGCCCGGTCGGTGCAGATCTGCGCCCAGGCGAGGCTCGGCGTCGGGAAGCGGTCGAGCGCGTAGCGCGCGGCGACCTCCTCCGCCGCGTCGCCGAAGGCTTCCGAGAGCAGGCGCGGATAGCTCTCGGCGGTGACCGGGTTTCCGGCGAGTCCGACGAAGAACCGGGCCTCGTCGAGCGTGGTGCCCAGCAGCACCGGCATCCGGTGGAAGCGCCCGGCGAGCAGCGCTTCCGCAGGTGATTCGGGCAGCGTGGTGCCGCCGAAGGCGGGCCGGATGAAGTTGCCCGACACCTGCAGCAACTCCTCCGCCGGAACCCGCCGGAGCTGCGCGAGCGCCGATTCGGCATCGCTGATCCAGCCGTGCTCGGCGGCGGTGGCGGCGCCGAGCCGGTCCAGCTCGGCCACCGGAGTCCACATTGGAGGAAGCGTCGGAACGCCGGGCATGAAGGTGTGCGCCGGTGCCGGGCCCAGCATGCCGAACGCGCTCTGCAGGATCGCGCGGTGGAACAGCCCGGCCGAGCCGGGTGACGTCAGGTGCGCCGCGACCGCGAGGGCCCCGTTGGACTCCCCGATCAGCGTCACGTTCGCCGGGTCGCCGCCGAATCCGGCGATCTCCCGCCGCACCCAGCGGAGCGCGGCCTGCTGGTCCTGCAGGCCGAAGGTGCCGCCGTCGGCGAGGCCCGGATGCCCGAAGCAGCCGAACACGCCGAGCCGGAAGTTCGGCGCCACGACGACGACGTCGCCGGAGATCGCGAGCCGCCGCGGGTCGTAGATGGCGGCGGTGCCGTTCGTCCCACCGCCGCCGTGCAGCCACACCAGCACCGGGCGTCCGGTGCCCGTGGTCGAGGGCGCGGTGACGTCGAGCGTCAGGCAGTCCTCGTCGACTGAGGTCACGTCCGCGAAGGACTGCGCCAGCTGCGGCGCGGGATTCCCGGGGACGGTCGCGTCGCGGATTCCAGACCACGGCTCGACCGGCGCGGGCGGCCGCCACCGCCGCTCGCCGACCGGTGGGGCGGCGTACGGGATGCCTCGGAACGAGAGGTGTTCGTCGAGCCTGCGGCCGCGGATGGCGCCGCCGCTCAACTGCACGGTCACGTGTTCGGTCATCGTGCGCGCCCCTCGGCGAGCAATAACAATACGAGCATATTGCTACGATAGTCGCACGGCCATGTTGTCGTCGCGAGGTTTTGCCCGCGGTGAGGAGATCAGCGATGCCCGGTGAACACCGCGGCGATGACCGGGCGCAACGCGTCCCGAGCCGGGAAGGCGTCCGCGCCCGAGAGCGCGACCTGATCGGCCAGGCCCTGCACGGTCGCGAGGATCGCGCGGGCGGCGAGCACGGCGTCGACACCGGGCTCGACCTCGCCGCGCTTCACGCCGTCCTGGACCGCCTTCGTGACGTAGTCGAGGATGGCGCCGCCCGACTGCCGGGCGACCTCGGCGAGACCGGCGTGGTGCAGTGCCTGGGCCTGCAGGCCCTGCCGGACGCGGTACTCGACGTCCCGTTCCTCGTCGAGCGGCAGCAGTTCGACGAGGCTGTCGAGCAGCACCTCGGCGGTCGGGAGGCGGGCGGCTTCGCCGTCGCGGACCCGAATCCGCACCCGCTCGCCCATGCGGCGCGTGGCGTCCTCGTAGGCGAAGTGCAGCAGCGCGTCCTTGCCCGCGAAGTAGTGCTGGATGAGCCCGACCGAGATCCCGGCCTCGGTCGCCACCCGCGAGAACGAGACGCCCGCGAAGCCCTCCGCGGCGAGCAGGCGCTGGAAGGCCCGCGCGATCTGGGCGCGACGCTGATCATGATCGGCAACCCGCGGCACCCGAATATCGTACAGCCGTACTGCTATCGAAGGCAGGGCGGCGACACCCGGATTGGAGTCCCGGCGCATGCGCACCAGCCTGCGTGACGACCTGAAAACGGCCCTCAAGGCCCGGAACAACGTCGCCGTCGCGGCGCTCCGCTCGGCCTTGGCGGCGATCGACAACGCCGAGGCCGTGCCCGCGGACCGCTCACTGAGCGGCGGGAACGAACACGTCGCGGGTGCGGCGCTGGGCGTTGGCGCGGCGGAGGCGCAACGTCGTCGGCTCACCGAGGCCGACATGCGGTCGATCGTGGCGAACGAGGTGCGGGAGCGCTCGGTCGCGGCGGAGGAGTACGAGCAGGCCGGGCGCGACGACCTCGCCGAACGGCTCCGCGCGGAGGCCGCGGTGCTGAGCCGCCACCTGGGAACTCCCTGACGCATTTGCTGTTCCCGCAAACAGCGTTGCCGGATTTCGGACCGCGGGGCCATGTTGGTGTTCGGAGGTGGTCGAGATGACCGAACGACAAGCCGCGCGGGATCCCTTCTCGAACGAACTGGAAGCGCGCATCTGCGAACTCGTCATGGGAGACCGGCGTCATGGCATCTGAGGTGACCGGGCAGGAGTTCTGGGACGAGCGCTACGGCAGCCAGGACCAGCTGTTCAGCGGCGAACCGAACGGGGCGCTCGTCGCCGAAGCGGCCGACCTGCCGCCCGGGCAAGCGCTCGACGTGGGATGCGGCGAAGGCGCGGACGCGCTCTGGCTGGCCCGGCGCGGGTGGCAGGTCACCGCGGTGGACGTCTCGCGGGTCGCGCTGGAGCGCGCCGCCCGAGTCGCGGCGGGCGGTCCAGGAGTCTCCTGGACGCGTGCCGACCTGAACACAGCCGCCCCGCCGGCCGGGGCGTTCGACCTGGTGTCGGTGCACTACTTCCCGCTCGTGAAGCAGCCCGGGCACGCGGCCCTGCGCGGCTTGCTGGCCTCGGTCTCCCCGGGCGGCACGCTCCTGTTCGTCGGCCACGACATGACGGACATGCCGCCGGAAGCCGCGCACGGCTACGAGCCGAGCGAGTTCTACCAGCCCCACGAGATCGCCGAACTCCTCGACGGCGATTGGACCGTGCTGGTCGACGAATCCCGCCCGCGGAACCCCCCGTCGCCCGGCGGCCACACCCACGACACCGTCCTCCGGGCCCGACGTCTGCGGTGAGGTGCTCGTGGGTGTTCGTTCCGGTTCTTACCGGCACGAGCACTCACTGCCCTCCTCGGCGCATCGGGTCATTGTCCTATATGGACTAAGGGCAGATCGCGGCGTCGATGGTGGCGAACATGTCCCGGTGGATCTCAGGCGTGGCCGGGTTCAGGTTGGCCACGGCGGTGGCACCGCGGCCGTCGGTGGTCGCGGCGGACAGGGTGGTGAAGCCGATGATGTCGCCGCCGTGGCCCCAGAATTCGCCACCGCAGGACAGCGGCACGCTCGCCAGCCCGAGCCCGTAGTGCGCGCTCTTCCCCCCGAGAGCGGCCGGGACGGTGCGCTGCATCTCGGCGAGCTGCTCGGCAGGCAGCAGACGGCCTTCGAGCAGGGCCGCGAAGAAGCGGTTCAGGTCCCGCTCGGTCGACACCAGGGCGCCCGCGGCCCCGCCGATCGACGGGTCGAACTCGGTGAAGTCGATCAGCCCTGCGGGTGCCGGTGCGTAACCCCTCGGATGCGGCGTCGGGAGGATCTCGTCGCCGCGCTTCGGCAGGTACGTGTCGTGCAGGCCGAGCGGCCCGGTGATCCGCGCGGCGATCTCGGCGTGGATGCTGTGCCCGGTGACCCGTTCGACCAGCATTCCGGCCAGGACGTAGTTGGTGTTGGAGTAGGACCACTTCGCGCCCGGCGGGAACAGCGGCTGGTGCTGCATCGCGATGCCGACCAGTTCGGCCGGGTCGGCGCCGCGGTGGCGCAGCTGTTCGGGGTCGACGTCGAGGAAGTCCTGGAGGTAGTCGTAAAGCCCGCTGGTGTGCTGCAGCAGCTGGCGCACGGTGATCGCGTTGCCGTCGTTGCCGTTCCCGGCGATCACGCCCGGCAGGTACCGCTCGACCGGTGCGTCCAGTTCGACCTGGCCGTCGGCGACCAGTTGCAGCACGACGGTCGCGACGAACGACTTGGTGATGCTGCCGGCGCGGAACTGCCCGTCCTCCGGGAACGGCAGGCCGGTGCTCACGTCGCCGACGCCGCTGCGCACCGACCGGCTCGGCCCGGTTCGGTCGTGCGCGGTGACCTGCGCTCCGGGCACACCGTCCTGCGCGGTGAGCACGTCCAGCGCGCGCTGGACGTCTTGGTGCCCGGTCGCGGCCAGCGCAGGCGCGGTCGTCGTGGCGGTGAGCAGGAGGGCGAGGGTCGCCGCCGCGGTTATTCGCCTGCCAGGCTTGGAAGTGCGCATGTCGACTCCGATCTTTGACCTGCCGACACGCTAGGGATCGGCGCCGCGCGCGGGTATCGGGCAGATCCCGGAGTTCGGCTCAGGGCTTTCACCAATGCCGCAGCTGCTCGGAGCGTCACCGGAAGGACTTGTGCCATGATTTCGGCATGACGGTTCACCGAAAGGGCGATGCCGCGTAGGTCGCCGGACGCGTTGCGCGCCGAACGAGCGCACATTCCCGGAATGCGGCCGGCGGGCCGGATTCGCGGGGCCGGGCGTGGGCCCTGGTCGGAACTCGACCGGGTCGAGGCTCGCAGGTTTTTCTGGCTCATCCTGGTTTCCCACCCGCTCGACCGGTACCGGAGATTCGTGCGGCGGCCGGGCCGTTGGCGCTACATCCCGTCGTACGACTCACCCGGCAGTCCGGTCATGGCGCGTGACGAGCTGGAACGCGTGATGCCGAGGCTGTCTCCCAGGGCCCGAGCCGAGCTCCGCCGGGTGTTGGCTCCGCTGGACGAGGAGTTCCGACGGCGCACCATCCGGCGTCCGCGGGCGCCTGCCCTGAGCGAATGGCATGCCGAGGCGTGGTGGCGGCAGCGGATGGAGGAGTGACCGGATCGTTCGGTCCTAAGTGGACCGCTTGATCCGGTGGGCGTCGAGCAGGCTGAGCGGGGCGGAGGCTCGGCCTGACGGTCGCCCGGCGCGACGCGAAAGGCCGCGTCATCGTCGCGGTCCGGCTGGACGACTGACGAAGCGATGCGAAGGCAAGGGGCTTCGATCACGGATGGAGGCCTTGGCCACGGGGCGTCCTTTTTTGTGGGCAGGAGCAACTTCCCGGCGAGCGGAACGTCTTCTCGGATATGAACACCTATCGGTTCCGGAATGACTGGGACGCGACGAATCGCGGTGCCGGAAGACCACGCCGGAGGGGCCGCAAGATCTTCGCGGTCGTGGTGGTCCTGGTGCTGTTACCGGTGGTGTTCGGGGCCTGGCTGTGGTTCCACGTCGACTCCTCGATCCGGCGGGTCGACGCCTTCCCGGACTACCCGGGCCGCCCGGCGGCGGGCGCGGGCACGAACTGGCTGATCGTGGGCTCGGACAGCCGCGAGGGGCTGGATCCGGAGACGGCGGCCGGGCTGCACGTCGGCGATGCGGAGGGCCGGCGCACGGACACGATCATGATCGCGCACCTGCCGGACAACTCCACGGCCCCGACGCTGATCAGCCTCCCGCGCGACTCGCGGGTGCCGGTCCCCGGCCACGGGCGGGCGATGATCAACGCGGCCTTCGCGGAAGGCGGCCCGCAGCTGCTGGCGCAGACGGTGGAGCAGGCCACGGGCCTGCGCATCGACCACTACGCCGAGATCGGCTTCGGCGGGTTCGCGGAGATCGTCGAGGCGGTCGGCGGCGTCGAGATGTGCCTGGACCAGGAGATGCACGACACCAAGACCGGCCAGACGCTGCAGGCGGGCTGCCAGCGCTTGGACGGCGCGAACGCCCTGACCTTCGTCCGCATGCGCTACAGCGATGCGACCCCGCGTTCGGACCTGGACCGGGTCGCGAACCAGCGCAAGTTCATCGGCGCCCTGGCGCAGGAGGCGTCCAGCGCGACCACCCTGATCAACCCGTTCGCCACCTACGCACTGGCGGACGCGGGCGCCCAGGCGATGACGATGACCAGCGACGACGGCCCGAGCGACCTGCTGTCGCTGGCGTGGGCGATGCGCGGCATCTCCTCGGGCGCCGTGGTGACGACGACGGTCCCGGTGACCGACGGCACCGCGAAGAGCTGGGACAAGAAGAAGGCCACCGAACTCTTCGAGACCGTGAACGCCGACCAGCCCGTCCCGGAGGACCTGATCGTCGACTGAGCGCATACTCGTCGGATGTTCCCGGAACCCACGGATCCCGCGGCCTCGCGCGGCGAGGTGCTCCTCCGCTACCTCGACTTCTTCCGGGGCAGCGTGATCGACAAGGTGGCGGCCCTGCCGGATGCGGAGCTGCGATCCAGCCGGGTCCCGTCGGGGTGGACGCCGCTGGAACTGGTCAAGCACCTGACCTTCGCCGAAAGGCGCTGGATCGAATGGGGATTCGAGGGTCGTCGGTTCGAAAACCCGTGGGGTGACAGGACGAACGGCCGCTGGCACGTGGCCCCGGAGGAAACCCGCGACGATCTGGTGGCGGCCCTCCGCGACCAGGGACGGCGAACCTCCGAAGTCGTGGCGATCACGCCCCTGGAGAAGGCGGGCGAGCCGGGACCGCGCTGGAAGGGCGCGGAACCGGCGACCCTGGAAAGGGTGCTGCTGCACCTCGTCCAGGAATACGCCCGTCACCTGGGCCAGCTCGACATCGTCGTGGAACAGGCCGGCGGACCGACCGGCGAGTGAAGGGCCGTGTACACTTTCTGTTGCTGTATCAGCAGAAAGTGCACACGGGTCTCCCGCGGCCTCAGCGGCGCGGCGGCTTCATCTGCAGCGGGACACCGATGAGGTTCAGCGCGTTGATCAGCGCGACCTGGGCGACCAGGTGACCGAGCTCGGCCTCGTCCGGGAACGCCTTGCGCAGCGCCTCCCACTGGTCGTCGCCGATGTGCTCGCGGCGGGTGGCCGCCTCGGCGTAGCCCAGCGCGGCCCGCTCCCGCTCGTCGTAGAGCTCCGACTCCTGCCACACGGCCAGCTGGAGGAGCCGGTCCTCGGTCTCGCCGATCCGGCGCGCCTCCCGGCCGTGCATGTCGACGCAGAAGACGCAGCCGTTGATCTGCGAAACCCGGATCTTGACCAGCTCCCGCACCTTGTCGTCCAGCGGCCCCTTGCGGAGCGCGGCGTCGGCGTCCTTGAAGCCCTTGTAGGGCTCCGGTGCTGCTTCGCCGAGGTTCAGACGTGCCATCGTTGTCTCCCTGTGGTTCTGGGCTGTCACCAGGGAGACGAGCGGGCCTACTCGGATGTGACCGCCTTGAGGTGGGCGAGCTTCCGCGGGTTGAGCACCCGCCGATAGGCGACGATCCGGCCATCGGCGAACCCGAACGTGTCGACGGAGTGGATCCCGCCTTCGCGGTGGAGCACCAGCGCCGGCTCGCCGCCGATCTCGACGATGTCGATGCGGTCGGCCCGCCACCGGCGACCCACCCGGACCAGGACCTCGGCGATGCGCCGACCGCCGAGTATGGGCACGCGGGCCGCGCTGACCTGCCCGCCGCCGTCGGTGAGGTAGACGGCATCGGGATGCATCAGCTCGACCAGCGCGGCGAGGTCCCCGGTCTCGTAGGCGGCGCGGAACGCGATGACCAGGCGATCCAGCTCGGCGCGCGGCACGTCCGGCGCGCTGCCCCTCGCCTCGGCGACCCGGTGCCGCGCCCGCGAGGCCAGCTTCCGGGCGGCGGGCACCGAGCCGCCCAGCACCTCGGCGATCCGCGCGAACTCCAACCCGAACACGTCGTGCAGCACGAGGGCCACCCGCTCCGGCGGGCTCAGCTCCTCCATGATCAGCAGCATCGCGGAGCCGACCGACTCGTCGACGAGCACCGGCTCGGCGGCATCCGGCCCGGTCAGCAGGGGTTCCGGCAACCACGGCCCGAAGTAGCTCTCCCGCTGCACCCGGGCGGACTTGAGGATGTCGTACGACCGCCGCGCGGCGACGGTGACCAGCCAGGCCCGCAGGTCGTCGACGCCGCCCAGGTCCGCCGCGGCGGCCCGCAACCACACGTCCTGCACGACGTCCTCGGCATCGGCGACGCTGCCGAGCAGCCGGTAGGCCACGCCGAAGACGGCAGGCCGGTGCTCCTGCCACTCCGCCCCCAACCGCTCGCCGCGTCCGCCACCCATGCAGATCCTCCTGAACTGAGCCTTACCCGTAAAAATTCAATCATTAACTCTTTTGGTCTAATGATTATTACGCCAAGTAGTCCAGTAATGTTCTCCGCATCCGCTGCGGCGGACGTTCATCCGGAAACTTCCCGGATCTTATTGGGTAGGCGCACCTCGGCCTGCACTCCCCGATGCCCAGCGCGCTCGCGCACAGTTCTGATCGAAAGGTTGCGGAAGTTGTTGGCCAAACTCACCCGTCGCGTCCTGCTCGCCACTGCCCTGACCGCCGGAACGATGGCGACGGTCGCGGCGGTGGCCCCGGCCCAGGGCGAAACCCCCAGCACGGTCCGGCTTTCGCTGGACAACGGCCGCGGAGCGGCGCTCGGCAACGCGGTCCTGACCTGCCACCCGGCGGGCGGCACGCACAAGAACGCGGCGAAGGCGTGCAGCGACCTGGACGCGGTCGGGGCGGATTTCCGCCTGATGACGGCGAAGCCGGCGATGGCCTGCACCCTCCAGTACGAGCCGGTCACGGCGAAGCTGGAGGGGAACTGGCGCGGGCGGTCGGTGAGCTTCACCGAGACCTACCCGAACAGCTGCGTCCTCACGGTCGAGACCGGGGTCGTCTTCGACTTCTGAGCCGCTAGCCGAAGTCCTTGGTCAGCCAGCGATCCGGCCGGACGCCCTCGGGCTCGCTGGCCGCGTTGCCGCCCCGAGGTCCAATTCGACAGGCGGGTAGCGGCTGCCGAATCGACGCACGTACTCCGGTCGCGTCGAACGACCGGAGTACGCTGCTGTCCGTCTAAAAAGGAGGGTGCGGGATGTCGCTGATCGAGTGGGCGGACTTCGAGAAGGTAGAACTGCGCGTGGGCACGATCGTGCAGGCGAAGCCGAACGAGAAGGCGCGCAAACCGGCATACGTGCTGACGGTCGACCTCGGCGAAGAAATCGGGTGGAAGACGTCGAGCGCGCAGATCACGGACCACTACGAACCGGAAGACCTGATCGGCCGCCAGGTGTTGTGCGTGTGCAACTTCGAGCCGAAGCGAATCGCTGGAGTGAAGTCCGAAGTACTGGTAACGGGAGCCCACGACGAGCAGAACAGCGTGGTCCTAGCGGGCTTCGACCACCAGGTCCCCAACGGCACCCGCCTCCTCTGACCGGGCCACCCCGGCGTCCCGGGCAACCCGCCGAGCCCACAGAAGACCAAACCTACTCACGAGTAACACAACAGGGCAACAAGCCGACCAGGCGAAGAACGCCGAGGAAGCAACCTCCTCGCGCTCCATGCCCAAGGTGCGACGATCAACCCCGTAGCAGGTGAGGGGACCGCTGGTCGGCCGGTTGTGCTGTGATTCGGGCATGGAGTTCGAAGACGCGGACGAGATGCGGCGGTTGTGCATCGAGCGACTCGGGGATGCGGCAGGCCGGCAGTTCGCGAGCTTGGCGAGGCGCGGGTTCCGCCTCGAACCGGTGGGCGATGACGAACCGGCCGGCCACTGCCGCATCGGCGGCTCAGCGTTGCTGGAGCCGGGCGAGGAATGGCCGGCCTACGAGGGAATTCCGCTGTCGCTGTACGCGGTCCTGGATCTCGACGAGCTGGTGCCGTGGCTAGGAGACCAAGCGCCACCGGTCCGGGGCCTGCTCAACTTCTTCCTGCTCGACCCGAACCTGCCCTACGAGGCCTACCAACACCTGAAACGCGACAGCACCGAAGCATGCCGGGTGGTGCTGGCAGATCCGGCCAAAGCAGTGGAAACCACGGCGCCGGAACGGGCGACGAGTTACCCGCGACGCCCGGTCCGGGCGGTCGAGGTGACGATGCTCCCGGACTGCTGGGACGTGCGGGACGAAGACGTCGAGTTCGACGAGCGCGTGCACTACGGAGCGGAATCGCTGATCCTCACGGAATTCGAGGAAATCGACGGGAACAGCGCAGAAGGTCATCGAGCCTTCGGCTGGCCAGGCCTGTCTCACGCCTCAAGCGTGATGCGGAGAGAAGAGCCCCACGTCCACCTGCTCCAACTAGCGGAAGACGAGGCCTGGAGCTGGGGAGAAGCAGCAATCCAGTACTTCACGATCCCGGCCGGAGCATACGAAAAGGGCGACTTCACCAAAGCCGAGAACAACACACGCAACTGCTGACTCGGTCGGCGGTCGGGCGGTGGCCGGCGCGTGAACGGCCGCCATGACCCGCACGCCACCGTCAGGTCTGAGCTCGCTGGACACTCGCCTGCGCGAAGTTGAGCTGATGAGCGGATTCGTGCGACGGCCGGAAGGCCTAGCCTCGGAACATGGGGGACGGTCGCGACGAGGACGAGAGCGTCGAGAACGAGATTTCTGGGGGAACCTTCGAAGGGCCGGTGTCACAGATCGGTCGTGTCAGCGGCGACTACACGATCAATTGGAAATCACCGAAAACCGACGAAGAGGCCTCGTTCGACGCCGAGTACATGGCCTACATGCGGGCGCGGATGGCGGCTGATGTAGCCGCGCAGCGCAGGCGCAGGACCGCGTCCACCATCCGGGCCCTAATCATCGTCGGAGCTGTCGTCACCGTGCTCGTCCTCGGGTTGGAAAACCCGACGGCGGGCATCGTCGCTGCGGTCTGCGCGATCGTCGTGATCGGCTTGCTGCTGCCGTCCAGGAAAGGGTGAACCGTGGCCGGAATGCTGTTCCTGCTCATCATCGTCGTGGGCGGCGTGGCGCTGGCTCGGCTGGGGAAGGCCGCAGGCTGCGGGCCGGTCGGGATCGGGCTGTTGGTGATCTTCGGCCTCGCGGCGATCTTCGGATTCCTGGAGGCAGCTGACCTCATGGACTGAACCGGCCTCGCGGCCAAGGACGGTGCTTCACTTCCAGCGCTGTCTTCCGGCCTTGATGTTGCGCCGAATTCGTCGATTACAAGGCTCCCAGCTCCGAGCGGATGACGGGAATCGAACCCGCGTTCTCAGCTTGGGAATCAGGCGGACAGTCGGACGACTGCCGCTGGGAGCCCTGTCCGTTGGGCTATCCGGGGCATCGCCGGTTTCGATCGGCGGCTGGGGGTGGCCGTCGTGTCCACGGGCACGGACTGGCAGGTCGGCATCGACGCGAATGGCGTCGTGTGATGGCGATCACTCGCAGGGGCTGAATCCTTTGACCCACGTACCGACTCTTGTAAGGGCCGGGACACGCCCGGCGCTGGAGGAGGTTGCCGTGAGTGTCGTCGTAGTCCAGGCCGGTCCCGCGTGGGTGGGGAGCTAGACATGGCTGAGGCCAGTTGGCCCCGGGAGTCTTTGATCGTTGCCGCACAGGGCGGGGATCCTGTCGCCGTCGCTGCCCTGGTGTCGGATTCGCACCCGCACGTGCAGCGCTTCGCGCGCTCTCTGTGTGCTTCGCCGGAGGACGCGGAGGACTCCGTGCAGGAAGCGCTGATCATTCTGTACCGCAAGATCGGCACTCTGCGGGCCTCCGGTGCGCTCGTGTCGTGGATGTTTCGGATCGTGCGCAATGAATGCCTGCGCCGGGTCCGCCGGGCGTTGCGCGGCGACGTCCTAGTGCCTCTCGGCACGATGGTTTCGGCGGAGGACGACGTCATGCAACGGCTGGAGGCGCAACGGGTTGCTGCAGCGGTCGCCGAGTTGCCCGCGGACCAGCGTCGCGTCCTGATCATGCGGGACATCCAGGGCTATTCGGGCCGGGCAGTCGCCGCCGCGCTCGGCCTGAGCACGCCCGCGATGAAGTCCCGTCTGCATCGGGCCCGGGCGACGGTCCGCCAGTTGCTGCAAGACCCGAGCCTCCTCGAGCAACACGATCGATAGCCATCCGCGGTGTTGTGCCTCGCCACCCGATCCATTCCCGAACTTCTGTCGCTGCACGTCCGCCGACCGAGTCGCTCGGTACCCGAGCGGTCACACCTCACGAGGAGCCCCCATGCTCGAAACCGGATCCACCGCCCCTGACATCGCACTGGAGGACACCGCCGGGCATGCCGTCCGCCTCGCGGACTACCACGGCACGGACAACGTGCTGCTCTACTTCATGCGCTCGACTACCTGTCCCGTCTGCAACAGCCACGTCAAAGACCTCGCCGGGCGTGCCGCCGATCTGACGGCTGCCAACGTGCGCGTCCTGGTTGCGGTCCCTGAAGGTCGAGCCGAAGCAGCGGCCTGGCAAGCGAAGCGCGAGCTGCCGTTTCGTGTGGTTACCGGCCAGCGCGGCACGCCGCACGAGGCCGTCGGGCTGATGAAGAAGTTGTTCGGTGCCATCCAGCAGTCCGGCAGCCTGCTGATCGACCGGGACGGAGTCGTGCGCCACACCCATGTGGCGACCATGCCCACCAACAGCTACGACAAGAAAGGCATCGCCAAGGCCATCAACGACCTGCCGACCACCGGTCCGCTCGGTTAACCCGAGGTGGCACCCAACACCGGGTGGCGCCATAGAGTCCCGTACCGGTAGGTCCGAACTCGGGGTCGGCGTTGCGGGCTGCGCAGTTGGTTCGTGCTGACCAGCATTTTGAGCATTAGGCGCGGCGGTGCGCTGGTCCGGCAGCCGAATTGATGGGTAACGAAAAGGCTGGTCGGTGAGCAGGCCGGGAACGCTCTATCCGAAAGGAGCCGGCAAAGGGTGACCACCGCGCCGTGGGGGGGTTTGGGGGGCTCGGCCCCCCATGTAAAGGCGAGGAGCCCTGTGTCCACGAATTCCGTGGACACAGGGCTCCCAGCTCCGAGCGGATGACGGGAATCGAACCCGCGTTCTCAGCTTGGGAAGCTGATGTTCTACCATTGAACTACATCCGCGTACCTCATCGGCTCTCCCGACGAGCTCCGTCAGCCTAACACGGTGGGGCGCGAAGATCATCACCGGGTTGCCGATACGCTGGGGGCGTGTTGCTGAGTGACCGGGACCTGCGCAAAGAGCTCGATGAAGGCCGCCTCGAACTTGATCCGTTCGAAGCCGCCATGATCCAGCCGTCGAGCATCGACGTCCGGCTGGATCGCTTCTTCCGGGTCTTCGACAACACCCGGTACACCCACATCGATCCGTCGAAGCAGCAGGACGAGCTGACGTCGCTGGTGGAGACGCCCGACGACGATCCGTTCGTGCTGCACCCGGGCGAGTTCGTGCTCGGGTCGACCTTCGAGTCGGTGCGGTTGCCCGATGATCTGGCCGGCCGGCTGGAGGGCAAGTCTTCGTTGGGCCGGCTGGGGTTGCTGACGCACTCCACCGCCGGGTTCATCGACCCCGGGTTCACCGGGCACATCACCCTCGAACTGTCCAACGTGGCCAATCTGCCGATCACGTTGTGGCCGGGGATGAAGATCGGTCAGCTGTGCCTGTTCCGGTTGTCGAGCCCCGCGGACTTCCCGTACGGCTCGAAGGAGGCGGGGTCGCGCTACCAGGGGCAGCGCGGGCCGACGCCGTCGCGGGCGTACCTCAACTTCCGGCGCACCGACACCCGTCGCTGAGCATCGCCACCGCCTCGGCGGTCGCGCGAACATCGCCGAACGACCGGTAGATGGTGTGCAGCGTGGCGTTGTGGTCCGCGTCGCGGCCTGCCGCGTTGGCGTCCGCGACCATGATCACGCGCAAGCCCAGGGTGCTCGCGTCGCGGGCCGAGGATTCGCAGCAGACGTTGGTGACCGTGCCTCTCCGGCGTGTCCATGTCGGGGCTCCTGAGTTGACACGTGATCACGACAGGTAATCATCTCGACACGCGCCGGGTGGCATTTTCCCTGGTGGTGTCTGTTTCGTGTCGCGTTGTCCCGGGTTGTGGTGACAGTGAGCTAGTTCACCCTGAATCGAGTAAGCAAGATGGGGATTCAGAATTTACGATCCCCCTCGCCCGGCGTTCTGGAACGATCCCGCAACGGGGCGGGGTCGGCGAGCGGGCAGCAGGAGTACTCGATGTCCGCATTGCAGTCGCGCGCCTCGGGCACTGCCAACGAGAACCTCGGGCACGTCGTGATGATCGCCGGGGCCGCGGCGCTCGGCGGGTTCCTCTTCGGCTACGACACCTCGGTGATCAACGGCGGCGTGGACGCCATCCAGCAGCACTTCAACGTCGGTTCCGCGTTGACCGGCCTGACCGTTTCCTCGGCGCTGCTGGGTTCCGCGGTGGGCGCCGGGATCGCCGGCGGGTTGGCCGACCGGGTCGGCCGGATCCGGGTCATGCAGCTGGCCGCGGTCCTGTTCATCATCAGCGCCGTCGCTTCGGCCGTGCCCTTCGCGATCTGGGACCTCGCCATCTGGCGGGTCGTCGGCGGCGTCGCCATCGGCATCGCGTCGGTGATCGCGCCCGCCTACATCGCCGAGGTCGCGCCCGCCGCGTACCGCGGGCGGTTGGGGTCCTTGCAGCAGTTGGCGATCGTGCTGGGGATCGCCGTTTCGCAGCTGGTCAACTACGCCCTGGCGCAGGCCGCCGGGGGCAGCGCTTCCGGGATGCTCGGGCCGTTGCAGGCCTGGCAGTGGATGCTCGGGGTGGCCGCGATCCCCGCGGTGATCTACCTGGTGGTGGCTTCGACGATTCCCGAGTCGCCGCGGTACCTGGTCGCGGTCGGCAAGGTCGACCGGGCGCGGGAGATCCTGGCGCAGGTCGACTCCGGTGATCCGGACGCGAAGGTCGCCGAGATCAAGGCGGCGCTGGGCGGCGAGCGCAAGCCGCGGCTGAGCGATCTGCGGGGCCGGTTCGGGGTGCTGCCGATCGTGTGGGTCGGGATGGCCATCGCGGCGTTGCAGCAGTTCGTCGGGATCAACATCATCTTCTACTACTCGTCGTCGCTGTGGCACTCGGTGGGCATCGACGAGAGCAGTTCCCTGCTGCTGAGCCTGTTCACGTCGATCGTGAACATCGTCGGCACGTTCGTCGCGATCGCGCTGGTCGACAAGATCGGCCGCAAGCCGCTGCTGGTGATCGGTTCGCTCGGGATGGCCGTGTCGCTGGCCGTGACCGGGTGGGCGTTCAGCTTCGCCGAGGTCGTCGGCGAGGAGGCGCACCTGCCGTTCCAGTGGGGTGCTGTCGCGCTGGTGTCGGCGAGCGCTTTCGTGTTGTTCTTCGCCGCCTCGTGGGGCGTGGTGATGTGGGTGCTGCTGGGCGAGATGTTCCCGGCGCGCATCCGGGCCGCCGCACTGGCGGTCGGCACCGCTACGAACTGGATCGCGAACTGGCTGGTGACGGTGAGCTTCCCGAGCATGCGGGACTGGAACCTGCCGGTCACCTACTTCATCTACGCCGCGTTCGCGCTGATCTCGGTGGTGTTCGTGGTGAAGTACCTGAAGGAGACCAAGGGGCGCTCGTTGGAGGAAATGGGCAGCTGACCTGGTCCGATGTTCGAGGGGCGTCCCCGGTGGGGGCGCCCCTCGAAATTTTTTCCGCGGGTTCGGGAACAAAGCCGGGGCGTTGCGCGTATCTAGTACCGTACAACGTACGAAGGAGCGTGCATGGCCTCTCGCGACATCACCCGGTTCCGCCTCGACATCCCGCAGCACGACCTGGACGACCTCCGGGCGCGGCTGGCCCGCGTCCGCTGGGCCGACGAGGTGCCCGGGCAGGGCTGGAGCTACGGCCCGCCGCTGGGCTACCTGCGGGAGTTGGCGGAGTACTGGCGCAGCGGCTACGACTGGCGGGCGCAGGAGGCGCGGCTGAACGAATTCCCGCAGTACACCACCGAAATCGACGGCGAGAACATCCACTTCCTGCACGTCCGGTCGTCCCGGCCGGACGCGCTGCCGCTGCTGATCACGCACGGCTGGCCCAGTTCGATCGCCGAGTACCTGGACGTCATCGGGCCGCTCGGCGAGTCGTTCCACCTGGTCATCCCGTCGCTGCCGGGATACGGCCTGTCCGGGCCGACGCGCTCGGTCGGCTGGGGCGCCGGCCGGGTCGCGCGGGCCTGGGCCGAGCTGATGAGCCGGCTCGGCTACGAGCGGTACGGCCTGCAGGGCGGCGACTGGGGCACGTGGATCTCCCGCGAGCTGGCGATCCTCGCGCCGGACAACGTGATCGGCCTGCACACCAACGGGATGATCACGTTCCCGGGCGGCGATCCGGCGGAGATGGCCGGGCTCACCGAGGCCGACCACGCGCGGATGGGCGCGTGGCAGCGCTACACCGACGAGCTGTACGGCTACAAGCTGATCCAGTCGACGAAGCCGCAGGCGTTGGCGTACTCGCTGGCGGACTCGCCGATCGGGCTGCTGGGCTGGATCGTCGGCGTGCTCAAGGAGTGGACCGACTGCGAGGACACCCCGGAGGACGCCATCGATCGCGACCGCATCCTGACGACGGTGATGCTGTACTGGCTCACCAACACGGCGGGTTCGGCGGCTCGGTCCTTTGTGGAGACTCCGGACAACTCCTCGAAGGCGGAAGAGGAAGGCGTCATCGCGGAGCTGCAGAACGGCACCGTGCCGCACGGCGTCGCGGTGTTCCCGAAGGACATCCTCGCGCCGGTCCGCCCGTTCGCGGAGCGCATCAACAACATCGTGCGCTGGACGGAGTACGGCCGCGGCGGAACGTTCCCGGCGATGGAGCAGCCGGACCTGTACGTCCGCGACGTCCAGGAGTTCTTCGCGTCGTTGCGCGGCTGACGTACCGGGGTCGTGAGTGTTTTGTGCTGCTATAGCAACCAAAAACACTCACGACCCGAACCGGCGGGCGGGATTCGGGCCCTACGATTCCGGCTTGTGGAGATGGAAGAACGGTTTTCGCGGCTCCGGGCCGAAGCCGAAGCGGGGGATGCCGCTGCCGCGCGGGAGTTCGGCCGGCTCAGCTGCATCCTGCCGGTGGCAGCGGAGGCAGACGACTTCAAGGAATACTGGCCCGGGGAGCCTTGGTTGCGCGCCGCGCTGGCCGCGGACCGGGGTGACCGCGTCGCGGCCAACCTGCTGGCGGCACGCCTCGTCCAGCAGATCGACTTCATGCAGCAGACGGATTCCGCACTGGACGAGGACGACGACGTCGATGAGGCAATCGCCGCTCGCGGCGACGAGGCGGCGGAGCTGTACGGCCGGGTCCTGGCCGCTGATCCGGACGACCCGGGCGCCCGCGCCGGCCTGGCCGTGCTGCGGGAAGTGGTAGACGGCGAGGACTCGGAGCCGCAGGGGGACGCCTACAGCTACTACCTCGTCGAGCTCGATTCGGTCAGCGGCTCTTCCGGGTTCTACGAAGAACTGGTCGCCACCGATGCCGACGAGCTGCGCTGGGCCTGCGACCACTGGTTCCGGCGCGTCGACGGTCAGAAGGGCTTCACGCTCGTGCCCGTCGTCTCGGGCGAACGCGGGAGCTCGATCAGCCTCGACGAGGTGTGCGTCGACGGCGCCACGGATTGGGGCGCGGTCGACATCCCGCCGCTCAGCGGCGAGCTGCTCCCAGTCGGCTGCCCGGCGAGTTCCGACGGACTCCGCTACCACTACGGCTACACGCTGAACATCTGCCTGTGACGGCCTTTTCCGCGTCAGCCGAGCGCCTGCCGCACGAGCGCTTCGGCGGCGGCGCGGGTGATCGATGCGGCTGAGGATTCGCCGGCGATCGAGTAGCTCACGATGGCGCCCTCGTGCAGGCTCAGCAGCTGCACGGCGAGATCCTCCGGGTTCTTGGCGCCGGCTTCGGCGAGCAGGTCGCGGAACAGGTCTCGGAGCCACTGCTTCTCGGCGACGATCAGCTGTCGCCCCGGGTGGTCGGGCTCGGGGAGTTCGGCGAAGGCGTTGACGAAGCTACATCCCCTGCTGCTCTGCGGGAGCCATTCGGGGAGCACGTCGAACGGCACCAGCGCGCGCCGGACCGGGTCGGCCTCGGCGTCCAGGCGGGCTTCGACGAGCTCGCGCCAGCGCCGGTCGCGCGCCTTCAGATAGGTCACGAGCAGGCCGTCCTTCGACCCGAAGCGGTCGTAGAGGGTCCGCTTGGTGACACCGGATTCGGCCGCGATGGTGTCGACGCCGACGGCGTTGATTCCTCGCGAGTAGAACAGCTCGGCTGCGACGTCGAGGATGCGCTTGGCGCCCGGTGTCAGGCGCACCTCATCGCCTGCGGTCGCGGACATCGGCCGACCCCCTTGTGTTCACAGGTCTGTGTACCTTACGGTTCGGATCGAACTTCACAGATCAGTGTAGAGGGGGATTCATGGCACGGGTGCTGCGGCGGCTGGGCTCGTTCATCCGCGACTTCGGCTCTGGAATGCACGCAGGTCACGGCATTCGCCACGGGGTGCGCCCGACTCCCGGGCGCAAGGATTCTTCGTGAACGCCGGGTCGGCCGAGTGGCGGCTGGGCGGTGCCGCGATCGCCATGATCGGCGTGTCCTACGGCTTCGCCCGCTACGGGTACGGATTGTTCGAACCCCAGATCCGCGAGGTGTTCGGCCTTTCGGTGGGAGCGTCCGGGGCGATCGCCAGCGGCGCCTACCTCGGCTACGCGCTCGCGCTGGGCGCCGTCGGAATGCTCGCCGATCGGCTGGGGCCGCGGCCGCTGGTGATCGCCGCCGGGGTATCGGCCGCACTGGGAATGGCGTTGGTAGTGCTGGCGGAGCAGCCGTGGCAGCTGCTCGCCGGCGTGACCGTGGCCGGGGCCAGCTCCGGTTTCGCCTGGTCCCCGTACTCCGACGCCGTCGATCAGCTGGTCGCCCCCGCCCGCCGCCCCGCCTTGCTCGCCGCGATCCCGAGCGGAACCGCGTTCGCGATCACCGCGGCCGGGGGTCTCGCGCTGTCCGGAGTCGGCACGTGGCGCGGGGCTTGGACTGCGTTCTGCGGCATCGCGGTGCTCGCCACCGCCTGCAACGCGTGGCTGCTGCGCGGCACGAAACCCGCACCGCGCATGGCGGGCCGCACGTCGTTGCGGTTCTTCCTGCGTCCGGGCACGGCCGCGCTCTACTCGACGGCGCTGTCCTACGGCGTCGTCGGCGCGGTGTACTGGACGTTCGCGGTGGCCGCGATATCAGGAGCCGCGGAGGCGACCGCGGGCTTGGTGTTCTGGACCCTGCTCGGAATCGCCGGAATCACGGCCATCGGCGCCGGGCGGGTCTTCGCCCGGCTCGGACTGCGGCGGTCCCACGCACTGCTGTTCAGCGCGCTCGGCGTCGCGACCGCCCTGATCGCCGCAGCCCCGGGCTGGTGGCCCGCGATCGGGATCTCCGCGATCGCCTACGGCTTCGCCTTCATGGCCACGTCGGGCCTCCTCGCGGTCTGGAGCTACCGCGTCTTCCCGGACCGGCCGGCCGTCGGATTCACCGCGACGGTCCTGTTCCTCGGGGTCGGCGCCATCATCGGACCGGTGTTGTTCGGGGCGCTCGCCGACCTGTGGAGCCTCCGGGCGGTGCTGTTGCTCGCGGCTGCCGTCGCGATGGCGACCCTCGGCGCGGGGCCTCGCCGGACGGCGGCGCTCATCCACCGGCAAGTCGCCGAGCACCAGCCTGAGCAGAATGTTCCTGGGCGGGAAGCCGAGCGGTGAGATCGCGAACGGGACCGTGAGCGGTTCGTGCTGCTATGGCAACGCAAAACGCTCACGACCCCGTGGCGGCCTTCCGGGTGGTCAGGCGGGCCAGATCTGGTGGGCGGCGGTCAGGGCTGCCGCCTGGTACTGCGGCAGCTGCTTGCCCTCCACCACCACCTCCAGCGGCCACTTCTCCTTCAGCGCCACCCACAGCCGCGAGGACAGGCCCGCGTACGCGCTGAGCTCGTCCGTGCCTTCGGCCACCTGCAGTACGTACACCCACGCCGCCGCGTCCTGGGCTCCCGCGAGCGGCTCGCGCCAGGCGCGGCGCAGGCGGTGACCGCCGTGGCGCGGGGCGTCCGTCGACAGGACGATGTCCGCTCGGCTCGGGTCGGGCGCGTCCGCGGGGCCGGCCGGGCTGAAGCGGTACTGCAGCGGCGGAACCGCGTCGATGACCGGCACGTCGTCCAGGTCCGGGTTGCCCGGGTCGTCCAGGGTGGCGCGGATCAGGTCCTGCTCCTCGCGGGTGATGCCGACGCCCTCGCCCGCCAGGTTGAGCAGGAGCGTCGATTCGGCCAGGTCCGACTCGCCGGCGGCGTACTGGTCGCGCACGACTCCCAGGGTGTCGTCGGACAGTCGGCCCGCGAGCCGCGCGCACACGTCGGTGACCGCGGCGTAGGTCTTCACATCCATGGCGCTCACTTCTTCTTCTGGTAGTCGCCGAGTTCGGTCCTGGTCACGTTGCCCTCGGCGTCCTGGACGACCCTGACTATCTTGTCGCCCTTCGGGCCCTCCCACGTCCAGCTGCCGTCACCGCCGACGTCGGGGTGACTGTAACGAGGCGGGTCGCTCACCGGCACGCCCTTCGGCTGCGGGTTCGGTGCGGGCGGGTTGGTGATCACGCCGGGGTCGGCGCTGTTCGGCGGGTACGCGGTGCGGATTTCGCCGTCGGCGAGCACGGTCGTCTTGACGGTGACGCCGTCGACCGTGCCGGTGTAGTCGTAGGCCCACACCTTGTTGCCGTTGACGTCCTTGGTCAGGTACGGGCCCTTCGCCGGCGGCCCCTGCTGCGTGACCTGGTGCGACGCGTCGAGGATCTTCGGCCCATCCCAGCTCTGGGGGAACTCGGTCTTCTTCGAGAGCCCGGTGCCCGCGATGTGGCCGCCCTGCCGGCCACCGTCGCCCCCGACGATGTGCGCCTCGGAGGCGTCGCTGTGGTGGATGTCGTCCGCTTTGGGCGGGGCGGTCGGCTTGGGCGGCGGAGTGGGCTTGTTCGACGGCGGGTTGGTGGGGTTGTTCGGCTGCTTGCCGCCGGAGCCTCCCGGGCGGCCGTTCTGCGCGGCTTGGGCGGTGGCCTGCTGCGCGCTGGAGATGCCCTTGCCCGCGTCGATGCTGCCGTGCTTCTGCGGGGGTTTTCCGGTGGTGCCACCGTCTCCGCCGTCCCCGTGCGGATTCTTGGGTTTCGCCATGGACGCCTACTCGTCGAGGAGCTTGGTGAGGTTGGTGAGGCTGGTGATCAGCGACGTGGTGTAGGTGAGGATCCGCGCGGCCCACTTGACCACCGCCGCGGCGATCTGCGCGGCGACGACCGGGATCGTCACCACGAAGACGGCCTCCACCGCCCACACGATCACCCTGGCCACCAGGTCGGCGATCAGGTCGCGGACGATCTCGCGGGTCTGCTCCACCAGGCCGCCCGCGCCTTCGGTGGCCGCCGCCATCGCTGCCGAGATCGCGGCCAGGCCCCCGATGGCCTCGACGTTGTTGGCCATCATGCCGCGGTAGGCGTCCGAGGCCGCGCCGGTCCAGTCGGGCAGGTCGTCCTTGAGGTGCGCTTCGAGATCGGTGGCCATGGCGCCCAGCTCGGTGGCCATGTTGTTCCAGGTCTTGGCCTGGGACTGGACCACGTCCGGCGCGCCGGTCAGCTCGTCGAGCATCTCCCGCAGCGGCTCGAAGTACTCCATGGCCCAGCCCAGGCCGTTGGACAGCAGCGCGCTGATCGGGTCCAGCGCGCTCGCCGCGACCTCGACCGCCAGGCCCGCGCCGGCCAGCGCGTCGTCGACCCAGCCCTCGGACTTGATCGCGTCGGCCAGGCCCTCGATGCTGTCCGCGAGCCCGGCGCCGGTCCACGCCTCGCGGGACGACCCGACCGGGGCGACCAGTGACTTGTCGGTCATGGCATTTCCCCGCCGCTCGAACGGATCAGGCCGGCGTGCTCCTCGTCGAGGGCTTGGTAGTCGTCGCCGCTGGCGCGCAGCTCCTCGGAGAGGAGCGAGAGGTTCTCCTCCACGTACGCGATCAGCTCGTCCTGCTTGGTGTGCCGGCCCTCAAGGACGCCGGAGATCCAGCCGCACAGCAGCCCGTACGCCTGGTCGTCCTGCACGATGTTCGCGCTGGCGGACTTCACCGCGGCGAACCGGTCCTTGATCGCGTCCACGTTGGCCGCGTGCGAGCGCAGCTGCTCGATGTTGACGTTGTACCCGTCGCCCATGCTCACCACCGCTCGCGGTGGGTGTTGATCTCGTAGCCCTCGTCGTAGTCCTCGGCGTCGGGGGCGGCGGGTTCCGGAGCCGGACCGGTGCGCAGGTGCCGTTCCACGCTGTCCGCGATCGCCCGCGCCGCGGGCGATTCGGTGCCCACCGTGTCCGCGATGATCTCCTGGGACTGGTCGGCCAGCTTGTTCTTCGCGACGCCGAGCGTGGCCATGATCGCCTGCGCGACGACGTCCGGCGCCACCCGCTGGATCCGGCTGGTCAGCTGCAGGCCCACGAGCGCGCCGGTCGAGTCGACCGTGACCTCCGCCAGCCCGTTCGGGTCGCTCGCGGTGGCGCGGACCTGCTGCAGCCGGTCGCTCATCGTCTGGGTGTCCGCGGCCAGCTTGTCGATCCGGCCCTTCCAGGCGGCCAGGCGCTCGCGTGCGCCGTCCGGATCGAGGATGTTGCCGTCCATGTTTCTCCGATTCCGCCAAGTGGCGCATTGCTCCGGGGGAGTTTAAACAGCGCGGCGGCGGCGCAGTCGGCTCGCGTTCGAAAGTGGTTGGCATCACGCGTTTCTCGATGCCGAGCCGGAAAGGACGAAGGGCACTTCCCGCCGATCGAATCGACGGGAAGTGCCCTTCGTCTTGGAGGACTCAGCTACCGGTGGGCGCCGCGTCTGCCGTGTCCGATGTGGACGTCTCGCCGCGTTTGACCGCCGACAGCAGCAGCTGCGCGACGTCGACGACCTCGACGGACTCGGAGGCGACCTTCTCGCTCTGGCGGGCGGTGAGGCCGTCGGAGAGCATCACCTTGCAGAACGGGCAGCCGGTGGCGATCTTCGTCGGCGCGGTCCCGAGCGCCTCGTCGACGCGTTCGACGTTGATGCGCTTGCCGATGCGCTCTTCCATCCACATCCGCGCCCCGCCCGCGCCGCAGCACATCGAGCGGTCCGCGTGCCGCGGCATCTCCCGGAACGTCGCCCCCGACGCCCCGACCAGGTCACGCGGCGGCGTGTAGACCTTGTTGTGCCGCCCCAGGTAGCAGGGGTCGTGGTAGGTGACGTCCTCGGCCACCGGCGCCACCGGCACCAGCCGCTTCTCCCGCACCAGCCGGTTCAGCAGCTGGGTGTGGTGCACCACCTCGAAGTCCCCGCCCAGCTCCGAGTACTCGTTCGCCAGGCTGTTGAAGCAGTGCGCACAGGTGGCGACGATCTTCCGCTTGCCGCGTTCGCGGCCCTCGAACACGCTGTTGAGGACCTCGACGTTCTGCTGCGCCAGCATCTGGAAGATGAACTCGTTGCCCGCCCGACGGGCCGGGTCACCGGTGCAGGACTCCTCCGGCCCCAGCACCGTGTAGGACACCCCGGCCAGGTGCAGCAGCTCCGCCACCGCCCGCGTGGTCTTCTTCGCCCGGTCCTCGAACGCCCCCGCGCACCCGACCCAGAACAAGTACTCCACGTCGTCGGCGAGCTCGCCGTCGAACACCGGCACCTCGAAGTCCAGGCCCTCGGTCCACGCCAACCGGTCCTTGGCGTTCTGGCCCCACGGGTTGCCCTTGTTCTCCAGGTTCTTGAACATCCCGCCCAGCTCGGTCGGGAAGTTCGACTCGATCATCACCTGGTAGCGGCGCATGTCGACGATGTGGTCCACGTGCTCGATGTCCACCGGGCACTGCTCCACGCACGCCCCGCAGCTGGTGCAGGACCACAGCACGTCCGGGTCGATGACGCCCATTTCCTCGGGGCCGCCGATCAGCGGGCGCTCCGCCTCGGCCAGCGCGAGCACGTTGATGCCCGCCAGCTTGGCCTCGGCGTCGTCGCCGGTGATGCCGACCTCGTCACCGGCCATGTCCTTGCGGCCACCGGCCAGCAGGTACGGCGCCTTCGCATACGCGTGATCCCGCAGCGAGGTGATCAGCAGCTTCGGCGACAACGGCTTCCCGGTGTTCCACGCCGGGCACTGGGACTGGCACCGACCGCACTCCGTGCAGGTGGTGAAGTCCAGCCAGCCCTTCCAGGAGAAGTCCTCGATCTTGCCCGCACCGAAGACGTCGGTGTCCGGGTCGGCCTCCTCGAAGTCCAGCGGCTTGCCCGCCGACATCATCGGCTTCACCGCGCCCAGCGCGACACCACCGTCGGCCTCGCGCTTGAAGTAGATGTTGAAGAACGCGCTGAACCGGTGCCAGGCGATGCCCATCGTCATGGTCCTGGAGATCACGATCAGCCAGATCGTGGCGCTCATCAGCTTGATGAAGGCGAAGAACGAGACGAGGTTCGGGCTGGCGGGCAGCAGGGAGCCGATCGGGCCGGAGGCGAACTCCGCCCACAGCGGCATCTCGTGCACGCCCAGCGCGGACTTCGCGGCGCGGACGCCGAGGATGCCCACGCCCTCGATCAGGACCACGGCCTCGATGAAGTAGGCCCAGGCGAAGTTCGAGCCCTGGAAGCGGGAGACCCGGCCGGCGCGGCGCGGGTGGTTGCGCTGGCGGATCACGATCAGCACCAGGATGCCGACCACGGTGCCGACGCCGAGGATCTCCATCAGGAGGTGGAAGATCGCGAGGTCGTCCAGGATCGGCCAGCCCCAGGTCGGTACGAAGACCTCGCCGTAGGCCTCGAACAGCGCCAGGGAGCCGATCAGGAAGCCCCACATGACCAGCCAGTGCCAGATCCCGACGTTGCGGAACTTGTTCATCCGCGTGTGGGCGGCGAACTCCTTGACCATGGTGGCCAGGCGGGCCATGACGGGGCCGTTTCGGGTACCGTCCGGCTGCCCGAGGCGGATGATGCGCACGAACTTGGCGATCGTCGCGGCGAACATGCCCCAAGCGACGATGCCGAGCACGACAGCGATCCCGCCGAGCGTGATCTGTACAGCGCCCATTGGTTCGGGTGCCTTTCCTCCGGGGGCGGTGGTGTGAGCAGCGTACGCCGTGTTACTCACCGGTAACTATACTGCCGCCGCTCATGTCGGGAACAGACGGTGATTCTGCGAGACCACTGGACGAAAAACTAGTTGTGCAGTCGTCCAAGTTGTTTCGGTCTTGCGTGCCCCGAGGGCGATCATCCGGTCCCCTGGGGGCGCGATGCCGTTGTGGGCGTTTCGGGAGTTGTTCCTGTTAGACGTGTGCGAGGTCGCATCACGATTTCACCGCGTCCCGGGCACCGCCGCGGCCAATCGCGGCAGAATTGCGGCCGTGGTGCGATTTTCGCCACGTATTCGATCGGGCGAACGATCTGTTCGGTCAATTCAGCGGGTGGCGTCGAAGCAGGGGGATCGGCATGGGTGGGTCGGGCGGCGAAGCGATGCGCGCATCGGACGCTGATCGGGAGGCGATCGCGCAGCGGTTGCGCGCGGCGCAGGACGAAGGCCGCCTCACCATCACCGAGTACGACGACCGCCTGCAGAAGGCGTACGCGGCGACGACGCTCGGCCAGTTGCAGCCGCTGGTGGCCGACCTGCCGGAGCCGGTGCCCGCGAAGCCGTCGCCGGAGGTCGCCAAGCGCGAGCGGCAGAGGCGCAACCTGATCAAGGAGTGGCGCGACTGGGCGGGCGTCTCCTTCATCCTCATCGCGATCTGGGTGGTGACCTCGATCAGCTCCGGTGAGCCGAAGTTCTTCTGGCCGATGATCCCGATGGGCATCTGGGCCGCGATCAACGTCGCCTCGATGATCTCCGGCGACAGCGGCGGCAAGAAGCACAAGGGCTCGGACGACTAGGGAAAACCGCGTGCACGCGTGATCGGCCGTCCGTATGCTGAAAAAGTAGGGCACTCGTACAAGTTTTTCGGGGAGGAAGCGTGGCCTACCTGCTGCTGGCGGTGGCGATCTTGAGCGAGGTGCTCGCCACGGTCTCGCTGAAGCTGTCCGAGGGCTTCAGCAGGACCGTCCCGTCGATCCTGGTCGTGGTCGGCTACCTGGTGGCCTTCAGCGCGCTCAGCGCCGTGCTCAAGCTCGGCCTGCCGGTCAGCGTCGCCTACGCGATCTGGGCCGGGGCCGGGGTGGCGCTGGTGGCGATCATCGGCGCGGTGTTCCTCGGCGAGGGCATCACGGCGGTGCAGGTCGCCGGCATCGCGTTGGTCATCGGCGGAGTGCTGGCGCTCGAACTGGGCGGCGCGCATTGACGTCGCCGCGGCGCACCCCCGAGGAGGCGGAGACCGACGGTCGCCGTCTCAAGGGTGAGCGCCGTCGCCGCGCGATCATCGACGCGACGCTGCGGGTCGTCGCCCGCGACGGCGTCGCCGCGGTGAGCCACCGCAACATCGCCCGCGAGGCCGGGGTGCCGCCCGCGTCGATCGCCTACTACTTCGCGGGCATCGACGACCTGCTGGTGGCCACGCTGCTGGAGAGCTGCGAAACCCTGATCAACGAGATCGACCGGCTGAGCGGGCAGGTCCGGGAGAACTCGGACTGGCCGCGGGTGATCGCCGAGGCGCTGGCGGCGATGGTGCGCGACCAGCGCGAACGAACCCTGGGCGAGTACGAGCTCTACCTGCTCGCCGCCCGCCGCCCGGCGCTGCGCCCGGCGGCCCGCCGCTGGATCGAGGTCGCCACCGGTTTCCTCAACGGCGGCGCGGGCGGCGACGAGCCGGTGATCCGGGCGCTGTTCGCCGGGATCGACGGCCTGCTCATGCAGGCGCTCATCGCCGACGAGCCGCCCACCGCCGACGAGCTCGAACCGACGGTGCGCTTCCTCCTGCAGCCGGTGGACTACCTGCGGGACGCGCGGCTGATCAGCTGAAGGTCGTGTTGCTCGCCCTGAAATCAAAGGTCCAGTTTCAATTGAAACTGCGGTCGACGCGGTGAGCGGGCTTCGAGGGGGCGGCGCACACTCCTCGCATGCTGGTCACTCTGGTCAGGGGCGATATCACCGAGCAGGACGTCGACGCCGTCGTGAACGCGGCGAACTCGTCGCTGCTCGGGGGAGGCGGCGTGGACGGCGCGATCCACCGGCGCGGCGGCCCGGCGATCCTCCAGGAATGCCGGCTGCTCCGCGCGAGCCGGTACCCGGACGGCCTGCCGACGGGGCAGGCTGTCGCGACCACCGCCGGCGAGCTCCCGGCGCGCTGGGTGATCCACACCGTCGGGCCAACCTATACCGCCGCGACGGACCGGTCCGGGCTGCTGGCGTCGTGCTTCCGGGAATCCCTGCGGGTCGCCGACGAACTCGGCGCCGAGGTGGTCGCCTTCCCGGCGATCTCCACCGGCGTCTACCGGTACCCGCTCGACGAAGCGGCGCGGATCGCCTTGCACACGGTGCGCGATGCCGAGACCGACGTCGCCGAGGTGCGCTTCGTGCTCTTCGACGCGAAGTCCCTCGCCGCTTTCGAGTCCGCCTACGACGAGGTCTTCGGCGCCTGACCGACGGTCCCAAGTGGACGGACACCGAAAGCTCGTGACCGTTCCGGAGTGCACTGGCGATCCAAAACGCTCACGAGCCCGACCGGCTCAGCCGATGACGGTGTTGTTCGGGCCTGCTTGGACGACGCCGACCTTGGCGTAGTCGGCGTCCTGGGTGAACGTCGTGCAGCCCATCGCGTTGGGCAGCGGCAGGAACATCGCCGCCTTGCTGTTCGGCGGGTACACCCGCAGGCCCTCGGCGGCCTCGGCGCCGCAGTCCTCCGGGGTCATGTGCGCGACCGGGCTGAACAGGAACGGCGCGGACGCCGTGTCGCCCGGTGCCAGGCTGATGACCGGCCGGTCCTTGATCACGCGCTTGGCCGGCTCGCCGATCTGGCGGCCGCCGCTGCCGACGTAGGAGACGCCGGGCGCGGAGGAGAGCGTGCAGGTGGTCGGGCCGGTGTTGGTGAACTGGAGCGGCGCGTAGATGTGCCCGGCGGCGCCGTCGGATTCGCCGATCGTCAGCTTCAGGACGTCAACGCCGCAGTCCTGGCGAGTGCTGGAGCCGGCCGATCCGCTGGAGCCCTGGGTGTTCGCGGCAACCGGCGACGAGTTGCCGCCCGGCTCGCCCTGGTCCGACCCGGCGGAGCTCGATGCGACCGCGTCCGGAGTGCCCGGCTGCGGAGCGGATTGCTGCGGGCTGCAGGCCGTCGTGGCGGCGAGGACGCAAGCGCCCGCGACGAACATGCCGACCCGAATACCCCGAGAGTTCTTGAACACTGGTGCATCTCCTTGCTTCGTTCGCTGCGCCCGATCAGGAGACGCGTTGGCGCGCAACGGGTTGCGTCGGGTGCGCCGCGTCACAGGCGAGGGAGCGCCGCCGAATGGTGGAAGCCGAAAGTTGCGCGGCCGCCGACGAACGTCGTCTTCGGGAGAGTTCCGGGGTGTTTCGGGGGTGTCCCTGAGGCGTGGGCCGGGCGTTGTGCGTAATTTCGTGGGCGCGACAAAGCGGATTCAGGGGGATCACGATGGCTCGGGTGGGACTCGCGGTGGGCGGCGCGGCGCTGGTGCTGATCGGGGGAGCGGCACTGTTCTGGTGGCCGAAGTCGTCCGTGCAGGAGCGCACCACCGCGTTGGACGGGATCGACCGCGTCGAGCTCGCAGGCGGCAGCGGCGAGGTCGAGGTGCGCCACGCGCCCGGCGGCCGCGGCGAGATCGTGCAGCGCGTGCACCGCTGGGAAGGCCTGTTCTGGGGCAGCAGCGACACCACCGACGAGATCGAGCACCGCGTCGAGGGCGGCGCACTGGTGCTGCCGACCGACTGCGGCTGGAACTGCTCCGTCGACTACCAGGTCACGCTGCCGGTCTCGGTGCCCGTGCAGGGCAACCTCGGCTCCGGCGGGCTGAACGTGGCCAGCATGCGGTCGGTGCAGGCGGAGACCGATTCCGGCGAGATGACGATCGCCGACATCGGCGGCCCGGTCGCCGTGCGCACCGGCTCCGGCGGGGTTTCGGTGGCCCGGGTGAACGGTCCGGTCGACGCGGAGACCGGCTCCGGCGAGATCACGTTGGCCGAGGTCAGCGGTGAGGTCAGGATGAGCACCGGCTCCGGCGGGGTGTCGGCGACCCAGGTCGGCGGCTCGGTCGACGCGATCACGGGCTCCGGCGAGATCACGTTGGCGGGGATCGGCGGCCGGGTCGCGGTCGAGAGCGGCAGCGGCGGCATCATGGGGGAGGACCTGCGCGGTGCGGACATCGTCGCGAAGGCCGAGTCCGGCAGCGTCGAGCTGCGGCTGACCGGCCCGCAGACCGTCGAGGCGTCCACCGGCAGCGGCGGCATCGAGCTGACCGTGCCCGGCGACCACTACCGCGTCGACGCGGAGACCGGCTCCGGCGGCGTCGACGTGGGCGTCGTGCAGGACCCGGCGGCCGCGAAGCGCCTGACGCTGTCGACCGGCAGCGGGGGCATCACCGTCCGGTCGGCCTGACCCCTCCCCCGGCGCCGACATGTCGACAAGGCGACGTGTCGGCGTTCGCCCATGCCCGGTACCGGCCGATTCGATCACGACGAGGTGTCGGCCATGTCACGCCCGGGAACTCCCGTGCCTGGTCAGCCGTTGTGCTGGCAGAAAGCTTGAGTGACCCGCGCTCAATCCGGATTGACGGTGATGATGCGCAGTGGGTAAAACTTGAGTGAGCAAGGCTCAAGTGCCGGGGATGGCGCTTGGGCGCAGGTTTCAAGTCGGGAGGAATTGAGCATGGCGCGAGCGGTCGGCATCGACCTGGGGACGACCAACTCCGTCGTTTCCGTCCTGGAGGGCGGTGAACCGACGGTGATCGCCAACTCCGAGGGCTCGCGGACCACCCCGTCCATCGTGGCCTTCGCGAAGAACGGCGAGATCCTCACCGGTCAGCCCGCGAAGAACCAGGCCGTCACCAACGTGGACCGCACCATCCGGTCGGTCAAGCGGCACATGGGCACCGACTGGAAGGTCCAGATCGACGACAAGCCCTACACGTCGCAGGAGATCAGCGCCCGCGTGCTGATGAAGCTCAAGCGCGACGCCGAGGCGTACCTGGGCGAGGACGTCACCGACGCGGTGATCACCGTCCCGGCCTACTTCGAGGACGCCCAGCGGCAGGCCACGAAGGAAGCCGGCCAGATCGCCGGCCTCAACGTGCTGCGCATCGTCAACGAGCCCACCGCGGCGGCGCTGGCCTACGGCCTGGACAAGGGCGAGAAGGAACAGACCATCCTGGTCTTCGACCTCGGTGGCGGCACCTTCGACGTCTCGCTGCTGGAGATCGGCGAGGGCGTCGTCGAGGTCCGCGCCACCAGCGGTGACAACCACCTCGGTGGTGACGACTGGGACGAGCGGATCGTCGAGTGGCTGGTCGACAAGTTCAAGTCCTCGTCGGGCATCGACCTGACCAAGGACCGGATGGCCATGCAGCGGATCAAGGAAGCCGCCGAGAAGGCCAAGATCGAGCTGTCCAGCTCCTCCACCGCGGGCATCAACCTGCCGTACATCACGGTCGACGCGGACAAGAACCCGCTGTTCCTGGACGAGACGCTGTCCCGCGCCGAGTTCCAGCGCATCACCTCCGACCTGCTGGAGCGCTGCCGCAAGCCGTTCGAGGCGGTCATCCGCGACGCCGGCGTGAAGCTGGACGACATCGACCACGTGGTGCTGGTCGGCGGTTCCACCCGGATGCCCGCGGTCAGCGACCTGGTCAAGGACCTGACCAACGGTCGTGAGCCGAACAAGGGCGTCAACCCGGACGAGGTCGTCGCCGTCGGCGCCGCCCTGCAGGCCGGCGTGCTGCGCGGTGAGGTCAAGGACGTCCTGCTGCTCGACGTCACCCCGTTGTCCCTGGGCATCGAGACCAAGGGCGGCATCATGACCAAGCTGATCGAGCGCAACACCACGATCCCGACCAAGCGCTCCGAGACCTTCACCACCGCGGACGACAACCAGCCGTCGGTGCAGATCCAGGTCTTCCAGGGCGAGCGCGAGATCGCCGCGCACAACAAGAAGCTCGGCATGTTCGAGCTGACCGGTCTCCCGCCGGCGCCGCGCGGCATGCCGCAGATCGAGGTCACCTTCGACATCGACGCCAACGGCATCGTGCACGTCTCCGCCAAGGACCTGGGCACCGGCAAGGAGCAGTCGATGACGATCACCGGCGGCTCCGCGCTGCCGAAGGACGACATCGACCGGATGGTCAAGGACGCCGAGGCGCACGCCGACGAGGACAAGAAGCGTCGCGAAGAGGCCGAGGCCCGCAACCAGGCCGAGACGCTGGTCTACCAGACCGACAAGGTCCTCAAGGAGAACGACGAGAAGCTGCCCGCCGACGTCAAGGACAAGGTGAAGGCCGCGATCGGCGAGGTCAACGAGGCGCTCAAGGGCGACGACGTGCCCGCCATCTCCGCCGCGGTGGAGAAGCTCGCCACCGAGTCGCAGGCCCTCGGCCAGGCGCTGTACGCCGACGCCGGTGCCAACGCCGCGGCCGGTGCGGGTGACGCCGGTGCTGCCGGTGCCGGTGCCGCCGGGGCCGGTGCGTCGAAGGACGACGACGTGGTGGACGCGGAGATCGTCGACGACGAGGACGAGAAGAAGAAGTGACCGCGGACAGGCCGGAAATGTCGCGCAACGAAGGCGAGCAGGAGCCGGTGGTGGTCCGGGATCGGCGGCGCATCGACCCCGTGACCGGCCAGCGCCGGACGCCTGCTCCGAACGGAGAAGAGGCGCAGGTGGCCGAAAGCATCTCCGGCACCCTCGACGAGGAGATCGTCAAGGGCGCCGCGCAGGAGGCCGCGGAGCCGACCGCCGAGCAGCCCGCGGGCGAGCAGGCGGCTGGCGAGCAGGCCGGACTGCAGAAGCAGGTCGACGAGCTCACCGCCGATCTCAAGCGGGTCACCGCGGAGTACGCGAACTACCGCAAGCGGGTGGAACGCGACCGCGAATCGGTGATCGCCGCCGCGAAGGCGTCGGTGGCCGGCGACCTGCTGACGGTGCTCGACGACCTCGAGCGCGCGGAGGCCCACGGCGACCTCAACGGCGCCTTCAAGGCCGTGGCGGACAAGCTGATCACGGCGTTGAACTCGGCCGGGCTGGAGGCGTTCGGCGCCGAAGGCGACGAGTTCGACCCGTCGGTGCACGAGGCGGTGCAGCACAGCACCTCCCCGGACGTCAGCGGCCCGACCGTCACGGTCGTGCTGCGCCGCGGCTACCGGTTCGCCGACCGGGTGCTGCGCCCCGCGATGGTCGCGGTGACCGATCACGAGCCGGCCGCCGAGCCCGCCGGATCCGCCGAGCAGGCGGCCGACGAGAAGCAAGCCGAGCAGGGTTGATCGGGAACGGAGGGAGGAGCGCCCGGTGAGCGCCAGGGAATGGCTTGAGAAGGATTTCTACGCCGAACTGGGCGTCTCCTCCACGGCTTCGGCCGACGAGATCAAGAAGGCGTACCGGAAGCTGGCCCGGGAGAACCATCCGGACGCCAACCCCGGGAACGCCCAGGCCGAAGCCAAGTTCAAGGCCGTCTCCGAGGCCTACGGCGTGCTGTCCGACACGGACAAGCGCAAGCAGTACGACGAGGCCCGGAAGCTGTTCGGCAGCGGCACGTTCGGCGGCGGCCAGGGCGGCTTCGGCGGTTTCGGCAGCCCGGGTGGCGGCGGCTTCGACATCGGAGACCTCTTCGGGGGCGCCGGTGGCGGTGCCGGTGGCAGCGGGCTCGGCGACCTGTTCGGCGGCCTGTTCGGCAACCGCCGTTCCGGCGCCGGCACGGCCCACCGGCCGCGGCGCGGCGCCGACGTGGAGACCGAGGTGCGCATCGACTTCGCCGAAGCGGTGCGCGGGGCCACGGTTCCGCTACGGCTGTCCAGCCCGGTGAGCTGCCCGACCTGCCACGGTTCGGGCGCCAAGCCGGGCACCCGGCCGCGCGCCTGCGCCACCTGCACCGGTACCGGGCTGGTGACGCGGAACCAGGGCGCGTTCGCGTTCAGCGAGCCGTGCCCGGACTGCCGGGGCCGCGGCCAGCTGATCGACGACCCGTGCCCGGACTGCCGCGGCGAGGGCGTCAGCACCCGCAGCCGGACGCTGACGGTGCGGATCCCCGCCGGGGTGTCCGACGGGCAGCGGATCAGGCTGGCGGGTCAGGGCGAACCCGGTCGGCAGGGCGCCGCCTCCGGCGATCTGTACGTCGTGGTGCACGTCAACTCGCACCGGGTGTTCGGACGTTCCGGTGATGACCTGACGATCACGGTGCCGGTCACCTTCCCCGAGCTGGCGCTGGGCACTACGTTGACCGTGCCGACCCTGGACGGGAAGGTCTCGCTGAAGGTCCCGGCCGGGACCGGCAGCGGCCGCACCTTCCGGGTGCGCGGCAAGGGCGTGGGCAAGAAGGACGGCAGCAGCGGAGATCTCCTGGTGACGCTGCAGGTCGCGGTTCCGTCCAAGTTGGACGAGAAGGCGACCGAGGCGCTGGCGGACTACGCGGAAGCGACCGCCGACCACGATCCGCGCCGCGACCTGAACGAGCTGCTCGGGAGGTAGTCATGGCCGGTCGCCCCACCGATCCGGGCTTCGGGTTCCCGCCAGGGGCCAACGAGGACACGCCGATGTTCGTGATCTCGGTGGCCGCACAGCTGTCCGGGCTGCACGCGCAGACCCTGCGCAGCTACGACCGGCTGGGCCTGGTCTCGCCCGGGCGAACCCCGGCGGGCGGCCGCCGCTACTCGTTGCGCGACATCGCCCTGCTCCGCGAGGTGCAGCGCCTCTCCCAGGAGGAGGGCGTGAACCTGGCGGGCATCAAGCGGATCATCGACCTGGAGAACGAGGTCGACGCGCTCCGCGCGAAGGTTCAGGAGCTGGCCGAGGAGGTGGCGGCGGCGCACGCGGCGGCGGAACAAGCCGCGGCGGCGGTGCACGCCTCCTACCGCCGGGACCTGGTCCCGATCCGCCAGGAGACGGCCCTAGTCGTCTGGAAACCAGACCGCAAGCGCCGCTGAGCTCCGGGTTCCACCGCAATTTCAATGGAAATCGAAGGTCTGATTTCCATTGAAATTGCGGGAGTTGTCCACAGTCCCCGGCGTGTCGGGGTCCGACACGCCGCAGGTCCGCAACTTCCATTGAAATCGAACGACCCGGGGTGGGGTCCGGCCATCGAAGCCGGCCCCACCCCGGGTCGTTCGGTCAGTCCAGGGTGAACGGGTCGTAGCGGATGTGGTCGAGCGAGGTTCCCGCCACGAGCATGCTCGAGACCGTCGCCCGGATCATCCCCGGCGAGCCGCTGACCAGGACGTCCCAGTCCTTCCACGCGCCGTAGCGGGTCACCGCCTCGGCGAGCGTGCCGTGCTCGGCGCCAGAGACGCCCGGCTCGTCCTCCAGCACCGGCGTGATCGTCAGCCACGGGTTGTGCATCGCGATGCGCTGCAGGTTCTCCAGGTCGTAGAGGTCCTCGCGGGTCCGGCCGCCGTAGAACAGCTGCACGCGCGGGTTCTCGCCGTACTGCGCGAGGTCGTCGATGATCGCGCGCATCGGGGTCAGCCCGGTGCCGCCGGCGATCATCAGCACGTCCGGGGTGTTCTCCCGGTCCACGGTCAGCCGGCCCATCGGCGAGCCGATCCGCCACTGGTCGCCGGGGCGGGCGTGGCCGACCAGCGCCCGGCTGACCCAGCCGCCCTCCACGGACCGGACGTGGAATTCCATGATCCCGTCGTCGTTCGGCGCGTTGGCCGGGGTCAGGTAGCGCCACAGCCGGGGCCGCTGCGGCACCTCGACGCTCACGTACTGCCCGGGCTGGTACGGCACCGGGTGGTCGGACTGGACGCGGAGCACCGCGACGTCCCAGCTCAGCCGCTCGTGGTGGACGATCTGGCCGGTGTACCAGGCGGGGCCGTCGTCGGCGGCCGCCGCCTCGGTCATCGCGGAGGCCATCACGGTGTACGCCTCGGCCCAGGCGCGCTCGACGCTGTCGGTCCAGGCGTCGCCGGCGTACTTCTTGATCGCGGCGAGCAGCGCGGTGCCGACCGCCTCGTAGTGGGCGGCGACCACGCCGAACTTGCGGTGGTCGCGGCCGAGCTGGTGCAGGAACGGCAGCAGCTCGTCGGGCTTGTCGACCATCTGGATGACGTGCACGAGCGCCCGCAGCAGGCGGCTGCGCTGCACTTCCATGTTGACCGCGAACAGGTCGCGGGTGGCCGGCGAGAGGCTGAAGAGCATGCCGTAGAAGAACCTGGACACCTCGTCGGTGTGCGGCTCGACGACGGCGAAGCTCTCGCGGATCAGACGGACCATCTTGCTCACACCGGAGTTCGACGGCTCGTTGTTCGGGGGTGGTCCGGGGCTCAGTACGGCGTTCGCTGTCATGGTTCGGGGCGTTTCTCCACGTTGGCGGTCGTACCCAAGGCAGGCACACCACTACTTCCAAGCGTCCCCCGACACAGGAAGGACCCTAACTCGTGCCTAGCGACGCGTCTGCCTTGATGCCACTTTTGAGTGCTTTTCAACTACATCTTGTAGATCGTGCATCGACCTGTTGGGGGAACCTAGTATCCACCGTTGTGACGGAAGAGGGAGGCGTGACACGGTGACCCGCGTGACCCCCGATCACCCGACGCCGACCGGAACGGCCGATGCGGCGCTGCTCGACCTGGAGCTGTCCGACCCGCCGCCCCCGAACGATGCCTGGCAGGTCGTGACCCCGCTCCAGCACCACCGCCCGGCGGCCGCTCCGCCGCGCGACCCGTTCGTCGAGGAGCGGCCCGTCCCCCTGCCCGGCTCTGCCGGCGAACACCTGCTGCAACGCGCCTACGGCACCGAGAAGCGCGCCCGGAAGTTCTACGACGACCAGGTGCTGGACCACCTGAACCCGCAGATGAAGGAGTTCATCGGGCGGATGGAGATGGCGTTCGTGGCCACCTCCGACTCGCGCGGCGAGTGCGACTCCAGCCTCCGCGCCGGGCCGCCCGGCTTCATGGAGGTCCTGGACGACCGGCACCTGTGCTACCCGGAGTACCGGGGCAACGGCGTGCTGGCCAGCCTGGGCAACATCAGCGAGAACCCGCACATCGGGATCCTGCTGGTGGACTTCGTCACCGACCTGATCGGCCTGCACATCAACGGCAAGGCCCGCATCGTCGAGGACGCCGACCTGCGCTCGATCTACCCGGCGCTGCCCGCCGAGTTCGACCGCGGCCGCACGCCGGAGCGCTGGGTGGTGGTGCAGGTCGAGGAGGCCTACATCCACTGCCGCAAGCACATCCCGCGGATGGTGCCGGTGCTGCGCACGCGCAGCTGGGGCACCGACGACGTCAAGCGCAAGGGCGGCGACTACTTCGAGTCCAAGGGCATGCCCCGGCCGTGGCACCGGCCCGAACCGGTGGGCAGCCGCGACTGCTGAGCCCGGCCCGCGCGGTCCGCCCGCACTGCCACGCGAAATGTGTTCGAGACGTGCACTTAAAGTGGGGCGAAACGGACTAGCGTTGACCTCGCGAGGAGCGGGCCGACGGGTGGTGCCGCCACGTTCGTCGGCGGTGCGGGCGGGAGAGCTGTGATCGAGGACGAGGCGCGCGGGCCTATCGGCGGGGTGCGCGAGGAGGGTGTCGACCGGCGCACCGCGGCGGAATCCGTCGAGCGCGAGCTGGTGATGATGTTCCGCCGCGCCCGGAACCTGTCGACCGCCGTGGCCGCGCACGTGCACCCCGACCTGGACCCGGCCTCGTACAGCCTGCTGCTGATGGTCGACGACGCCGGGCCGCTGCGCGGCATGGACGTCGCGGATCGCACCGGGCTGGACAAGTCCACGGTGAGCAGGCAGATCGCCACGCTGGTGGACCTGGACCTGCTGGAGCGGGTGCCGGATCCGGACGACGGCCGGGCCCGCCGCATCCAGCTCTCCGACCTGGGTCGCGAGCGGCTGGCCCAGGTGCGCGAGGAGCGCCGCAAGCACCTGCACGGCCAGTTCGCCAGCTGGACCACCCAGGACCTCAAGGAGCTGGCCCGCCTGTTGGGGAAGCTCAACGGCATGATGTGAGCTCGTTCTTCCAGATCAGGGGCGCCCCCGGCCGATCTTTCCGGCCGGGGGCGCCCTTCGTTTTCCGCTGGTCGTGTGGGCGGTGGGTGGCGTCACAGCGGGGACAAGTTGTGTGGTGCAACTAAATGCGTTTATAGTTGCGTGCAGCAACTAAAGGATTGGGCTCATGGGACCGACACTCGAGACCTGCGCCGAGCTGCTCCGACCGCTTCGAGCGATGCTCGGCCTCAAGCAGGTGGCCATGCAGCGAGGGCAGTTCACGGCGGAACAGGTGCCCTACGCCGCCGCCGGGCTGCTCACCGAACTCGTCTTCCGCGGTGAGTGCCGGGCCTCCGACCTCGCCCACCACCGGATCGTCGACGCGTCAGTGGTGAGCCGCCAGGTCGGGCAGCTGGAGCAAGCCGGCCTGATCACCCGTCGCCCCGACCCCGCCGACCGGCGAGTAGCGCTGCTGCGCGCCACGGCCGAGGGGGAACGCGCGGTGGCAGAGCTGGAACGCCGGAAGGCGGAATGGATCGGCGAGGCGCTGGCCCACTGGGACGACGCCAAGGTGCGCCAACTCGCCGGACTGCTGGGGGAAGCGATGGACGACATCCGTCGCAACACGTTCAACGACGGGGCCTGCCTCACCGGCCCCGTGACCAAGGAAGGAACTCGATGACCACCTCGACGGAGACGGCGCCGGACGCCACAGCGCCGGCCCGCCGGGACGGGCGCGACGAGCCCGCCGCGGGATCGTCGATGACGCATCGGCAGATCCTCGAGGCGATGTCGGGCCTGATGCTGGCGCTGCTGGTCGCCATCCTCAGCTCGACGATCGTGTCGAACGCGCTGCCCCGGATCATCGCCGACCTCGACGGCACCCAGGGGCAGTACACCTGGGTCGTCACGGCGATGCTGCTCACCTCGACCGCATCCACCCCGATCTGGGGCAAGCTCTCCGACCTGTTCAGCAAGAAGCTGCTCTACCAGCTGGCCATCACGATCTTCACGGTCGGCTCGGTGCTCGGCGGTTTCGCGCAGTCCATGGAGACGCTCATCGGCTTCCGGGCCCTGCAGGGCATCGGCATGGGCGGCCTGCAGGCGCTGATCCAGGTCGTGATCGCGGCGATGGTCTCGCCGCGCGACCGCGGCCGCTACAGCGGCTACATCGGCGCCACCTTCGCGGTCGCCACGGTCAGCGGCCCGCTGGTCGGCGGCCTGATCGTGGACACCTCGTGGCTGGGCTGGCGCTGGTGCTTCTGGGTGACCGTGCCGATCGCGGTGATCGCGTTCATCGTGCTGGGCCGCACGCTGAAGCTGCCGGTCATCAAGCGGCCGGTGAAGATCGACTGGTTCGGCGCGCTGTTCCTGGTCGGCGGCGTGAGCCTGCTGCTGGTGTGGGTCTCGCTGGCCGGCAAGCAGTTCGAGTGGTGGTCGGTGGAGACCGCGACCTACGTCGGCGGCGGCCTGCTCGCCCTGATCATCGCGGTGATCATCGAGACCAAGGTCAGCGAGCCGATCGTGCCGCTGCGGATGTTCCGCAACCCGACGGTCACGCTGTCCACCATCGGCACCGTCGCGGTCGGCACCGCGATGTTCGGCGGCTCGGTGTTCCTGGGCCAGTACTTCCAGATCGCGCGCAGCTTCACGCCGACCACGGCGGGGCTGATGACGCTGCCGATGGTCGGCGGCCTGTTCATCTCCTCGACCGTGTCCGGGCAGATCATCTCCAGGGTCACCGGCAAGATCAAACCGTTCCTGGTGATCGGCTCGATCGTGATGATCGCGTCGATGTGGCTGCTGAGCACCTTGGACCACGAGACGAACCTGGTGCTGGTCGGGGTCTACCTGTTCCTGATGGGCGTCGGCGTCGGCATGCTGATGCAGAACCTGGTGCTGGCGGTGCAGAACACCACCAGCGGCAAGGACATGGGGTCGGTGACCTCGGTCGTGACGTTCTTCCGGACCCTCGGCGGCTCGGCGGGCGTCTCGGTGCTGGGCGCGGTGCTGGCCACCCAGGTGTCGGACTACATCATGCAGGGCCTGGCGAAGATCCCCGGCGTGCCGAAGGCGGCCGGCTCGGGCGGCGGCTCGCTCGACGTCGACCACCTGCCGGAACCCGTGCAGACCATCGTGCGGGCGGCCTACGGCGACGCGATCGGCGACATCTTCTTCGTCTCCGCGTGCATCGCGGTGGTCACCTTCCTCGCGGTGATCTTCATCCGGGAGACCCCGCTGCGCACCACGATCGACAGTCACGAGGAAAGGGAGGCGGCAGCCGTGACCGCGCACGACGACGCTGTGGACAACCTCACCCGGCCTGTGGACAACTCGGCCGTGGCGCGTCCCGCGACGAACGGCTCTGCCCAGGTTGGGGGCGTCGGGTCGCGGCCCGCGCAGCTGGCCGCCGAGCCTGTGGACAACTCTGTGGACGGTCACTCGGATGCCTGGTCAGAGCCGGTTGCGCCGCGTCGCTACGCGACCAACGGCAAGCACCTGGCGGGCGAGTTGACGACCCCGGTCGACGGCGGCGGGCTGTTCGTGCACGGCACCGTCCAGGACTCGGTCGGCACCCCGGTCTCCGGCGTCGTGCTCACCCTCACCGACGCCAACGGGCGGCAGGTCGAACGCGCCCGCACCGACCAGGACGGGCAGTTCCAGCTCGCGGTCGGCCACGGCGGCACCTACGTGCTGATCGCCTCCGGCGGCAGCTACCAGCCGACGGCGTCGATGGTCGTGGTCGGCGACCGCCCGGTGCGCCACGACGTGCAGCTGCTCGGCGCCGGGCGGCTGACCGGCCTGGTGCACGTCGGTGGCCAGGGCGTCGCCGGGGCGATGGTGGTGCTCACCGACGTCCGCGGCGAGGTGGTCGCCAGCGCGGGCACCGGGCCGGACGGGCACTACCTGTTCGCGGACCTCGTCGGCGGCTCCTACGCGCTGACCGTCACCGCGCCCGGCTACCGGCCGGTGGCGAACTCGGTCACCGTGACCGACGGCGATCAGTCCGCACTGGACGTCGCGTTGCAGTCCGGCGCGCAGCTCATCGGCGTGGTCCGGTCGGCCAACCTCGGTGTCGCGGTCGCGGATGCGCGGGTGACGCTGCTGGATTCCGGCGGCACGGTCGTCGGCGCGGCGACCACCGACATCGACGGCAACTACACCTTCACCGACCTGCCGGACGGCGAGTACACGGTGATCGCGACCGGCTACCCGCCGATCGCCACCTCGCTGCGGCTGTCGGGCGAGCAGAGCACCCACGACGTCGAACTCGGCTACCCGCAGGGCGACTGACCATCGGTCGTGAGTGGTCGTGCCAGTTCTTACCGGAGCGACCACTCACGACCCGAGCGAGAGCGCGCGGATCGGGCTACGCCTGGTCGTGAGCGGGAGTTCTTGCCGGAACTCCCGCTCGCGAGCGGCCGGCGATCCGCAAGCCACGGAGGAGATGTTCTAGATGGATCTCGGCCAACGACAGGCCGAAGCGCCCGGTGTCGCCGCCGCATCGGGGGCGGTCACCGCGACGGTGCGCGGCGGCGACGGCTGGCCGGTGCCAGAAGCGGTGCTGACCGTCATCGACGGCACCGGCACGCAGGTCGCGAGGGTGCAGGGCGACGCGCAGGGCTCGGTGGTCGCCGCCGGGCTGCGGGCCGGCGCCTACACCGCGATCGTCACGGCGGTCGGGCACGAGCCGCTCGCCCGGACCACGCTGGTGCACGACGGGACGGCGGCCACTCTCGGAGAGGTCGAGCTGCGCCGGGTCGGCGGGGCCGACCTGCCGTCGCCCGGGCTGTGGCGGATCGACCCGGTGCACTCGTCGATCCAGGTCACCGCCAAGCACCTGGGGATCAGCAGCATCCACGGCCGCTTCAACGAGTTCGGCGGCGAGGTGCGCATCGGCAACCCGGTGGAATCGTCCACAGTGGATGTACGGATCGCCGCGGCCGGCATCGACACGGCCAACGGGATGCGCGACGACCACCTGCGCAGCGCGGACTTCCTGGACGTGGAGCGGCATCCCGAGATCACCTTCCGGTCCACCGGGCTGCGCCCGCGCGGCGGCGACCGCTGGGACCTCGACGGCGAGCTGACGCTGTGCGGGGTGACCCGGCCGGTGCGGCTGGACACCCGGTTCGCCGGCGTGGGCCCGGACCCGTGGGGCGGGACCCGGGCCTCGGCGACGGCGACCACCCAGCTGCGCCGCGAGGACTTCGCGATGACGTTCAACCAGGCCCTGCAAACGGGGATCGCCGCGATCGGCACCACCCTGAAGGTCGAGATCGACATCCAGGCCGTCCGCGAGGACTGAGTTCTCACCGCAATTTCAATGGAAATCGGACCTTCGATTTCCATTGAAATTGCGGACCTCCGGCGTGTCGGGCACGCGACACGCCGGAGGTTGTGGACAACTTCCGCAATTTCAATGGAAATTGCGGACCCTCGAACCTCGAGGTCGGGGACGTGGGGTGCGTCAGACCTTTTCGAACTTGCGGACCTCGCCGGTGCGCAGCTTCTCCCGGTAGGACGCCAGTTCCCGCTTCACCACCGGGATCATGATGTACAGCCCGATGATGTTGAACAGCGCCAGCGCGAACAGCACCGCGTCGGCGAAGTTCAGCACGCTGCCCAGCGTCAGCACCGAGCCGACGACGGTGAACAGGCAGAACACGACGTTGTAGACGCGCTCGCTGGTCTTGCCGCTGCCGAAGAGGAACAGCCACGCCCGCTGGCCGTAGTAGCCCCAGGTGATGATCGTGGAGATGGCGAACATCGCGACGGCCAGCGTGAGGACGTAGGGGAACCACGGCAGCACCGTGGCGAAGGACTCCGAGGTGACCGTGACGCCGTCCGGGGTTTCGCCGCCGGCCAGCACCTGCTGCTGGGCGTCCACCCAGAACTGCGTCTTGGCGATGACGATGGTCAGCGCCGTCATGGTGCACACGATCACCGTGTCGATGAACGGCTCCAGCAGCGCGACCAGGCCCTCGGTGGCTGGATGCTTGGTGCGCACCGCGGAGTGCGCGATGGGTGCCGAGCCGAGCCCCGCCTCGTTGGAGAAGGCGGCGCGCTGGAAGCCGACGATCAGCACGCCGATCATGCCGCCGAACCCGGCCTCCGGGGTGAACGCGCCGGAGATGATCTCGCCGACCGCGGCGGGCACCGCGTCGAAGTTGACGCCGATGACGATCAGGCACGCGGTCACGTAGATGACGGCCATCGCCGGGACCAGGCGGCTGGTGACGGCGCCGATGGACTTGATCCCGCCGATGATCACGGCGCCGATGACGACCGCGAGCAGGATGCCGAAGACCAGGGCCGCGCCGTCGGAGCCGAGCCAGCCGGTGTCGCCGCCGGTGACGTCGCGCAGCTGCGCGAAGGTCTGGTTGGCCTGGAACATGTTGCCGCCGGCGATGGCGAAGAACAGGATCATCACGGCCGCCAGCACGGCGAGCACCTTGCCCAGCGCCGCGCCGAACGCGCCCGGGATCCGCTCCGGGATGCCCTTGCGCAGGTAGTGCATGGGGCCGCCGGAGACGGTGCCGTCCGCGGCGATCTCCCGGTACTTCACGCCCAGCGTGCACTCGACGAACTTGGTGGCCATGCCGAGCAGGCCGCAGACGATCATCCAGAACGTCGCGCCCGCGCCGCCGATGGTCACCGCCACGCCGACGCCGGCGATGTTGCCGAGCCCGACGGTGCCCGACAGCGCCGAGGCCAGCGCCTGGAAGTGGTTGATCTCGCCCGGTTCCTTCGGGTCGGTGTACTTGCCCCGGACCAGGTCGATGGAGAGCTTGAACGCGCGGAACTGGATGAAGCCGAAGACGACCGTGAACAGCGCGGCGGCGATGACCAGCCAGGCCACGATCCACGGGAACGTCACGCCGAAGACGGTGATCTCGCCGAAGACGATGTCGGAGAAGCCCTCGGAGATCGGGTTGAACACGCTGTTGATCGCGTTCTCGATGCCGGCCAGGGCACCGGACTCGGCTGCCAGGACGAGCTGTCCGTCCGGCGGCGATGTGCTGTGGGTCATGGCCGTGTAGCTAAATCGGGTGAAATCACGCAATCAAGCACTTTGTGTGACATTTCGTCCAAATCGACATCCGGGCGTGCTCGAAAGTGAGCCAGCTGACGATTCTTGAGCGGAACTCGCTCAACTTTCCTCACGTTGTCCGGGTAACATGATGGATGCACACGACCCGAAGCAGCCGCCCCCGGCCACGAGGTGAGGAATGGACGCGTTCAACCCGACGACGAAGACCCAGCAGGCGATCTCCTCCGCGGTGCAGGCCGCAACGGTGGCCGGCAACCCGGACGTCGACCCCGGTCACCTGCTCGGCGCACTGCTCGCCCAGGGCGACGGGCTGACCGCGCCGCTGCTGACCGCCGTCGGAGCCGACCCGGCGGACGTGCGGCGCGAGCTGGAGCAGCTCGTCAACAAGCTGCCGACCGCTAGTGGTAGCACCTTGTCCGCTCCGCAGCTCTCCCGTGACGCGGTCAAGGCGCTGACGCACGCCCAGCGGCTGGCGACGGAGATGGGCGACGAGTACGTGTCCACCGAGCACCTGCTGGTCGGGCTCGCTGCCGAAGGTGGCCGGGTCGCCGACCTGCTGCGCAGGCACGGCGCGACGCCGGAGGCGCTGACCGACGCGTTCGGCAAGGTGCGCGGCTCGGCTCGCGTCACCAGCCCGGACCCCGAGGGCACCTACAAGGCGCTGGAGAAGTACGGCCAGGACCTCACCGCCCGCGCCCGTCAGGGCGAGCTCGACCCGGTGATCGGCCGGGACGCCGAGATCCGGCGCGTCGTGCAGGTGCTGTCCCGCCGCACCAAGAACAACCCGGTGCTCATCGGCGAGCCCGGCGTCGGCAAGACCGCGATCGTGGAGGGCCTGGCCCAGCGCATCGTCGCCGGTGACGTGCCGGAATCGTTGCGCGGCAAGCGGGTCGTGGCGCTGGACCTCGGCTCGATGGTGGCGGGCGCGAAGTACCGCGGCGAGTTCGAGGAGCGGCTCAAGGCGGTGCTCAAGGAGATCACCGACTCGGCCGGGCAGGTCGTCACCTTCATCGACGAGCTGCACACCATCGTCGGCGCCGGTGCCTCCGGCGAGGGCGCGATGGACGCGGGCAACATGATCAAGCCGATGCTGGCTCGTGGCGAGCTGCGCATGGTCGGCGCGACCACGCTCGACGAGTACCGCGAGCACATCGAGACCGATGCGGCGCTGGAGCGCAGGTTCCAGCAGGTGCTGGTCGGCGAGCCGAGCCCGGAGGACACCGTCGCGATCCTGCGCGGCCTCAAGGAGCGCTACGAGGTGCACCACGGCGTGCGGATCACCGACGGCGCGCTGGTCGCCGCGGCCACCCTGTCCGACCGCTACATCACCGCCCGGTTCCTGCCGGACAAGGCCATCGACCTGGTCGACGAGGCCGCGTCCCGGCTGCGCATGGAGATCGACTCCCGGCCGGTGGAGATCGACGAGGTCGAGCGCGCGGTGCGGCGGCTGGAGATCGAGGAGATGGCGCTGTCCAAAGAGGACGACCCGGCCTCGTTGGAGCGGCTCGCCGCGCTGCGCGCGGAACTGGCCGACCGTCGCGAGAAGCTCTCCGAGCTGACCGCGCGCTGGCAGCAGGAGAAGGAGTCCATCGACAAGGTCCGCGACCTGAAGACGCAGCTGGAGCAGCTGCGCGGCGAGTCCGACCGCGCCGAGCGGGACGGCGACCTGGGCAAGGCCGCCGAGCTGCGCTACGGCCGGATCCCGAAGCTGGAGAAGGAACTCGAAGCGGCCGCGCAGACGCAGTCCGAGCGCAAGGCGATGCTGCAGGAGGAGGTCACCGCGGACGACGTCGCCGACGTGGTCAGCGCGTGGACCGGCATCCCGGCCGGCCGCCTGCTGGAGGGCGAGACCGCCAAGCTGCTGCGGATGGAGGACGCGCTGGAGTCGCGCGTCGTCGGGCAGTCCGAGGCGGTCCGCGCGGTGTCCGACGCGGTGCGCCGGACGCGCGCTGGCGTCGCCGACCCGGACCGGCCGACGGGCTCGTTCCTGTTCCTCGGGCCGACCGGCGTCGGCAAGACCGAGCTGGCCAAGGCGCTGGCCGGGTTCCTGTTCGAGGACGAGCGGGCGATGATCCGCATCGACATGAGCGAGTACGCCGAGAAGCACTCGGTGGCCCGGCTGGTCGGCGCGCCGCCCGGGTACGTCGGCTACGACCAGGGCGGGCAGCTGACCGAGTCGGTGCGCAGGCGCCCGTACTCGGTGGTGCTGTTCGACGAGGTGGAGAAGGCCCACCAGGACGTCTTCGACGTGCTGCTGCAGGTGCTCGACGACGGGCGGCTCACCGACGGCCAGGGCCGCACGGTGGACTTCCGCAACACCATCCTGGTGCTGACCTCGAACCTCGGCTCGCAGGCGATCGCCGACCCGAACCTCACCGACCCGGAGCGCGACGAGGCGGTGCGGTCGGTGGTGCGCGGGCACTTCAAGCCGGAGTTCCTGAACCGGCTGGACGACGTGGTGGTCTTCCACTCGCTGACCACGGACGAGCTGACGTCCATCGTGGACATCCAGGTGGACCGGCTGGCCCAGCGGCTGGCCCAGCGCCGGCTGACCCTGGACGTCCAGCCCGCGGCGCGGGACTGGTTGGCGCTCAACGGTTTCGACCCGGTCTACGGCGCGCGCCCGCTGCGCCGCCTGGTCCAGTCGGCGATCGGCGACCAGCTCGCGCGGAAGCTCCTGGCCGGCGAGATCCGGGAGGGCGACAAGATCCGCGTCGACACCGCGGACGACAACGAGTCCCTCACGGTCGAAGCCGCCTGACCTCGCCCCACGGGCCCTGACCGAACCCCTGGGTGTGCAGTTTCAATTGAAACTGCACCCCCAGGGTGCCAGGGTTTTCCGCAGTTTCAATTGAAACTGGGGTCAGTGGCGGGCGAAGGTGGAGAGGGCCGCGACGGTGACGAAGACGGCGGCCGTCGCGGTGAAGACCAGCGTCGCCGCGGTCAGGCCGTAGGCCGTGCTGAGGAAGCCCAGGGCGACGCTGGGGACGCTGGCCGACAGGTACGCCACGACGTAGATCAGCGCCGCGGTGCCCGCCCGGTGCTCCGGGGCCGCCAAGCCGGTCAGCATCCGGAATCCGCCCATGAACACCAGGCCCCAGCCGGTGCCGAGCACCGCCGAGCCGACGAAGAACACCACGGCGCTCTGCCCGAGCGCGGCCGCCGCAACCCCGGCGAGCCCGACGAGCATCAGCGGCGCGCCGACCCGCACCGCGCGCCGCGCCTCCCAGCCGCCCAGCAGAAGCTGCGCGAGCCCGCCGAACCCGGCCAGCGCCGCGACCGCCAAACCGCCCACCAGGTAGGAGTTTCCGCTGACCAGCCCCTTGGCCACCGACGGCCCGAGGGACATGAACATGCCGCCGACGATCCACGAGGCCAGCAGCGTCGTCGCCATCAGCGCGAACGTCGCGCCCTTCCCGGCCGGCACGGTCGGCCGCTGCGGGCGCAGCACCTCGCGCAGCGCGCTGCGGCGCGCGACCGGCTCCGGCATCAGCAGCACGCCCGGGATCGCGAGCAGGAAGCCGAGGATCAGCAGCAGGTAGCTGGTCAGCGTGGGCCCGGGCACGAACTGCACCAGAGCGCCCGCCAGCAGCGAGCCGAGCGCCATGCCGAGCCCGGCGGCGACGCCGTTGATCAGCGATCCGCGGTTGGTGCCCGGGCGCTGGAAGTCCAGCAGGGCGCCGCTGATCGCGCTGGTCGCGATCCCGGTGGCCAGGCCCTGCAGCGCCCGGCCAACCAGCAGCCAGCCGACGCTCGGCGCGATCGCGAGCACCAGCATCGAGGCGATCTCCAGCACCAGCCCGGTCAGCAGCACCGGCCTGCGGCCGATGTGGTCGGACAGCGAACCGAAGAGCACCAGCGCGAGCAGGATGAGGACCGCGTAGACGGCGAAGACCTCGGTGAGCACCGTGGTGGTGAAGTGCCATCGCTGCTGGTAGATCGAGTACATCGGGGACGGCGCGGTGGAGGCCATCAGGAACAGGGCGTACACCCCGCCGATGAACCAGAACGACGCGGGCCGGGACAGCGCGCCGCGGCCGAGGGTTCCGCTGCGGGGCTGGACGAGCTCCGTTGTGGTCATGCCTTCCTCTGCTTCCAACGGCCGCGGATCGCCCTGCTCGCAGCGGGCCGCAGCGGAATGAGTGATTCCGGTCCGGTCCAACCCGGCAGCGGAATGGATCATTCCGCTGCCCGCGTATGCTGTGGCCATGCCCACACCGGACAGGTCCGCGCGATACGACGACCAGGTCATCGCCGCCGCGCGCGAGGTGTTCGCCGCGCAGGGCTTCGCGGCGCCGATGTCGGAGGTCGCCAAGCGCGCGGGAGTCGGGGTGGCGAGCGTGTACCGGCGCTACCCGAGCAAGCAGGAGCTGGTCGAGCAGGTCCGCATCACCGCGTTCCGGCGGATCATCGGCGAGGCGGAATCGGCTCGCGCCGAGGAATCCGACCCGTGGCAGGCCCTGGTCCGGTTCATGCGCCGCTGCCTGCGGGAGGGCTCCGGGATCGGCACCGTGCTGCCGCCGATGGACCAGCAGCACACCTATTCCGCGGAGTTCCGCGAGCTGCAGCAGGGCGTCGCGAGGGAGATCGAGGCCCTGGTCGACGCCGCGAAGCGGGCGGGCGAGCTGCGCGCGGACGTGGACTGGACGGACATCCTGCTGCTGCTCAAGCACCTCAACCCGGCGCTGCCGACGAGCGAGGCCCGGCGGGCCGAGTTCCGCGCGCGCTACCTGGCCCTGGTGCTCGAAGGCCTGCGCGCGGGAGGCGCGGAGCTGCCGGGGCCGCCGCCGGACCGGGCGGAGTGGCAGGCCCTCTGCGACAACTTCGCCATGTCCTGACCGCCGAACGACCGGCCGCCAAAGCCTGTTTCCGACCGGGCAAAACATCACCTAGCCCGGACGGGCATCCCGCGCCTCAGCGTTCAGCTGGGGCGCTTTTCGCTGTTCAGGGGCATTTTCGGGGTTCCGCTTGACCTAGATCGGCCGATAGTTATCCTATGATCGTAGGTTAATAGAGTGATAGGGGAAGTGCTTGATCGAGTTCCGCGTCGACAGCGGTACCGGGGTGCCGCCCTACCGGCAGCTCGTGCATCAGGTCGAGCACGCCCTCCGGCTCGGGCAGCTGCAGGTCGGCGACCGCCTGCCCACCGTCAAGGAAGTCGCGAAGAACCTCGTCATCAACCCGAACACGGTGTTGAAGGCGTACCGCGAGCTGGAGCACAAGGGACTGGCCAAGGGCCGTCCCGGGGCGGGCACCTTCATCGAACGGGGCCTGACCGGACTGCCCGCGGAGGAGCAGGCCGAGCTGCGCGCCGGCCTGGAGCGGTGGCTGACCGGGGCGTACCGGGCCGGCATGGATTCCGAAGGCATCTCCGCGCTGATCGCGACGGTGCTGCACGACTTCTGTCCTGAGGGGAACCAATGACTGAAACCGCCATGACGGCGACCGGCCTCGGCAAGCGGTACGGCCGCAAGTGGGGCCTGCGGAACTGCTCGCTGCAGGTGCCTGCGGGCCGGGTCGTCGGCCTCGTCGGCCCGAACGGCGCGGGCAAGTCCACGCTGCTGAACCTGATGGTCGGCCTGCTCGCGCCGACGGAGGGCGAGCTGACGCTGCTCGGCGAGCGCGTCGGCCCCGGCACCGTGCTGGACCGCGTGGCCTACCTCGACCAGGAGCACTCGCTGTACCGGAACTTCAAGGTGCGCGAGATGCTCAAGGCCGGGCGGATGCTGAACAAGCGCTGGGACGAGCAGATCGCGCTGGACCGCCTCGCCGAGCTGAACATCCCGCTGGAGAGCCGGATCGGCGGGCTCTCCGGCGGCCAGCGGGCGCAGGTCGCGCTGGCGGTGGCGCTGGCGAAGAAGCCCGAGCTGCTCATCCTCGACGAGCCGGTGGCCAGCCTCGACCCGCTGGCCAGGCGGGAGCTGATGAGCGTCCTGATGGAGACGAAGGCCACCTGGGACTGCACCGTGGTCCTGTCCTCGCACGTGGTCTCCGAGCTGGAGCGGCTCTGCGACCACCTGATCGTGCTGGACCACGGCCAGGTCAAGCTCTCCGAGGACATCGACGACCTGCTGGAGCAGCACCACGTCCTGATCGGACCGAAGGGCGCGGCGGCGGGCGTGACCGGCGAGATCGTGCACCGGGAGGAGCGCGAGGACCGGGTTTCCCTGCTGGTGCGCGGGAATCCCCCGGCTCCCGGCTCTGCGTGGGACGTGCAGCGCGTCGACCTGGAAACGCTCGTCATGCACTACCTGACGGCTTCGGCGCCGCAGCGCATCCGGGAGGCCGCCGCATGACCTGGTTGACCTGGCGGCAGCACCGGCTCGGGCTGGCCGGATTCGCCGTCGTCTTCCTCGGCGTGGCGGCGATCTACCTCTTCTCCGGCTCGCTCGGCGCCGATGCCTCGACGGTTTACACCGCGGCGTACGGGTTCTCGCGCCTGGTCAAGTTCGGCGAGGACGTCAGCAGCTTCCTGCTGCCGCTGCCGCTGCTGGTCGGCATGTTCGCGGGTGCTCCGCTGGTGTCCAGGGAGCTGGAGCAGAACACGTTCCGCTACGCGTGGACCCAGGGCGTCTCGCGGAGTCATTGGCTGTGCGGCAAGGTGCTCCTGGTCGGGGCCGCGGTTCTGGTGCTCAGCACGACCTTCTCCCTCGTGCACATGAGCTGGTTCGCGCCGATGGTTCCCGAGATGGGCTGGTTCAAGTTCTTCAACCAGTCGGTCCCGGCGTTCCCGATGAGTTGCCTGTTCACCTTCGCGCTGGGAGTCGCCGCCGGAACGCTGCTCAAGCGGACGGTGCCCGCGATGGCCGCGACCCTGTTCGGCGGCGGCGCCGTCTTCGTGGTGATGGCCTGGCTGCTGCGGCCGAACTACATGGAGCCGATGACCCTCGCCCGGCCGCTCGAACCGGTCGACGGGCAGTCCGGATCCGAGGACGTGCTCAACGATGTGTACTACCTCGGTGCGGTTTTCCGCGACAGCTCGGGAGGGACCGGGAGCTCGGCGGTCTGGGGAGAAGGCGAACCCGCGCCGGTCAGCATCGTCACCTACCACCCGGCGGACCGCTTCTGGTCCTTCCAGTTCATCGAAGCGGGGATCTACCTCGCGTTGACCATCGCTTGTCTGGCGCTGGCCTTCTACTGGCTGCGCCGCAAATTCAGCTGACCTGATTCCGGGCGAGACGAGGGCGCGAATCGCGCCCCGACCGATGCTGCCCGGAAAAACCCCCAAAACCGGAGGTACGAATGATCTGGTTGACCTGGCGGCAACATCGGTTGATGGTCGCCCTGGTCGGCGCGGTCCTGCTCGGTTTCGCCGCGTGGTTCCTGTTGCTGGGCAACGGAATGCGGGATTCGCTGGGACAGGCCGAGTTGGTCGACTGCATCGGTATCGGGATCGACTGCGGTGAGTGGACTTCGTCCCTCAGCCTGCTGAGCAGCCTGCAGGGGACACTGCTTCCCGTGCTGCCGGCGCTGATCGGCGCGTTCCTGGGCGCGCCGATGCTGACGCGGGAGATCGAGCAGCGAACCTTCCGCTACGCCTGGACGCAGGGGATCTCCCGCGAGCACTGGCTGTTCAGCAAGGTGTTCCTGCTCGGCGGCGCGATTGCCGTGCTCAGCACCGTGTTCTCGGCGGCGTACGTGTGGTACTTCCAGCCGGCCGTGCCGGAGTGGAGCTGGTTCGACGCCTTCGGCATGGTGCTGCCGTCCTTCCCCGCGACGTGCGTGTTCGGTTTCGCGCTCGGCGTCCTGGCCGGAACGGTGACCAAGCACCTCCTCGTCGGGATGGCGTTGTCGCTGGTCGGTTTCCTGGCCGTCTTCCTGCCCGTCGTGGCGTGGCTGCGACCGCACTACATGTCGCCGCAGCGCCTCACGACCGACGAGTACTACCGGGGGCCGCGCGGCTGGGTGACCGAGTTCGTCTACCGGAGCCCGGAAGGCGAGGAGCTCGACATCTTCGGGGCGCTCCGGGCCAGCGGCGTTCCGCATGCGCCGAACTCCATCGGCACGGCCGAGATCGACCAGCTCAGCGCGGCCGGTTACACCCAAATCGTGCTCGTCCAGCCCGGCAGCCGGTTCTGGACGCTCCAGTTCGTCGACGCCGGGGTGTTCCTCGTGCTCGCCGCGGCGTGCATCGCGCTGACCTGCTGGCTGTTGCGCCGCAAGGCGATCTGATCTTCCGGGCTTCGCTCGGGACCTTCACCGAATCGAGAGGAAAAACCATGCGCATCACCAAGTTGCTCGCTGCCGCCTTCGGCGCGGCGCTGGTCGGGATCGCGACCGCCGGTAGCGCCGGCGCGATCGTCGGTGGCGCTCCGGCGGACGAGCAGTACCCGTTCATGGCGTCGCTGCAGGTGCCGGACGAGCCCAGGTTCCACTGCGGAGCGACGCTGATAGACGACGGCTGGCTGCTGACCGCCGGGCACTGCGTCGACTCGTTCGACGCGGGGCAGCTGACGGCGCGCGTCGGCAGCCCGGACCGCACCACCGGCGGCGAGGAGCGCCGGATCACCGAGAAGGTCCTGCACCCGCAGTACAAGAAGGAGTACCTGGCGCAGTACGACTTCGCGCTGCTGAAGCTCGACCGGCCCGTCGACCTGCCGACGGTGCGGATCGCGGACGCCGAGCAGGTGCCGGGCAAGGACACCCGGCTGATCGGCTGGGGCCGGGAGTGCAGCGAGTTCGACTGCGGCGAGGTCCCGGCCTTCCCGCGCCAGCTGAAGCAGTACGACGCCGAGGTGGGCGACGACGCCGAGTGCGCCAAGACCGACGGCAGCGTCGACGCCTGCGTTCGGCCGCCCGCCACCGGCGACTCCGTCTGCCAGGGCGACTCCGGCGGTCCGGCGCTGATCCGCGACGCGGCCGGGCGCTGGGAGCAGATCGGCATCACGAGCCGGTTCGGCGGCACTGCGGAGGAGGCGGTCTGCGGCGGCGAGCCGGACATCTTCGCCGACCCGGTCGCGGTCCGGGACTGGATCGGCCAGACGATCGGCGGCTGAACCACCTGATCGGAGGTGCGGCCGGTGCACGTCGCCCCGGCCGCACCTCTCCGTGACGTGTTTTCCCAGGTCAATATCAGCCGATGGAGCGGTTCCGCACCGGATGCCCAGGTGATCTTCGTGTTCGGCGATGATCGGACTACCCTGCGCTGTGTGGGCATACCTGCGTGGCTCTGGTTCGTCATCGCCGTCGTCGCCATCGGTGCGGGCGTCGTGCTGCTGATCGCCGACCGATCCCAGCGCGCGTCGAACAACCGCGAGCGACGCCGTTGGGCCGCGCTGCGCGGCTGGCAGTTCGCCGAGGTGGACCAGGTCCTGCCGACCAGGTGGGAGCGCGGCGTGCTGGCCCAGTTCGGCGGCGTGACGGCCACCGACGTGGTGGCCGGGTCCACGTTCACCGCCGACGGGCGGCGCCAGGTGTACGTCCTCGACCTCGACGTCAACGGCAAGGCGGCCGCGGTGCTGGCCGCCATCCGCTGCCGCCGGTCCGCCCCGGCCACCATCGAGCTGTGGCTGCCCGACGTCCCGGTGCCGCAGGACTCCGAGCTGGACCTGCTCGGCCCGGTCGGCTCGCGGTACGCGTTCGTCACCGAGGTGGCGGCGGCCCGGCCGCTGGTGACGCCGGACCTGGTGGACGCCACCGAGGAGATCGGCCACGACGTCACGGTGGTGTGGCTGGAGAACGACTGGGTGCTCGCGGCGCTGCACCCCGACGACGCCGACCCGGCGCGCCTGGAGCGGCTGCTGCGCGACCTCGGCGAACTCGCCGACCTGATCGACCCCTTCGACACCGACCCGAACGAGGGCGACGGCGCCAACGCCGCGGTGGAGGACGACGAACTCGTCGACGCCGAGCCGGAGCCGTCGGAACGCTCGCGCTGACTTCGGGAGTCCGCAATTTCCATTGAGGTGATCTCAGTGGGGGTTATGTGTAGCCGTGTTCGTGGTGGGTGAGGACGAGTGCGGCTTGGACGATGTCGCCGATTTTGCCGGGGCTGGC
>NZ_JBFAIN010000030.1:0-102133 GCF_040654735.1 Saccharopolyspora sp. NPDC050642
CTCCCACGGCTTCGGGCGAGCCATCCCACGCTCCCAACGATCGAAACGTGATCAACTCCAGCCACCACCATGCCAGACAAAGATCATTATGCAAGAACCCCTAAGCCCTCGTCGTCCCTGGTCGCCGATCACCGCGGTGCCGGCATCGGCGAGTTCTTGAAGTCTTCCCACAGATAACGCTCTATTATCTGTGGCATCGCTGATCGCGTCCTGCGGGAACGTCCCCGTGGCGGTACGCGAAGCGGCCCTGTTATCTGCGGCAAGGGAGAACACCGGTGTCCACCGTCGTCGCGCTGCCGACGAACCCTTCGGCGTTGACCGTCGGCCGGGCGGCCGAGTTGTTCCTCGATTCGCTGGGCAACCCGAACACGCTCCGCGCCTACGGGACCGGCGTGGGCAAGACAGCCGACCGGATCGGCGAGCAGCGGGCGCTGGCGATGGTGGCCGACGACGAGGTCGGCGAGGCGCTGGAACTGCTGTGGGGCAGCGCGGCGGTCAACACCTGGAACGCCCGCCGCGCTGCGGTGCTGGCATGGTTGTCCTGGTGCCGCGACCGCGGCCAGGGCGCTCCGACCGTGCCCGGCTGGACCAAGCGCCTGGCCGCACCGGACTCCGACCCCCCGGTGCGTTCCCGGATCGCGATCGACCGCCTGGTGGCCCGCCGCGAGGTCGCGCTCCGGGAGAAGGCGCTCTACCGGATGCTCTACGAAACCGCCGCCCGCACCGAGGAAATCCTTGGGCTCAACATCGAGGACCTCGACCTGGCCGGGCGCCGCGCCCCGGTGAAGGCCAAAGGAGCACGGGCCAAGACCCGCCGTCGCGGCCAGGCCCGCGAGGACGTGGTGCTGGAGCCCGTCTACTGGGACGCCGGCACCGCCCGCCTGCTGCCCCGGCTGCTCAAGGGCCGCACCCGAGGCCCGGTGTTCACCACCCACCGCCGCCCCGGCCCCGGCAAGGTCCTCGGCCGCCGCGACACCTGCCCGGACACCGGGCTCGCCCGGCTGTCCTACGGCCAGGCCCGCGCCCTGCTCGATGCCCACACCGCACTTCAGGGCCCGGGCACCGGGTGGGACCTGCACGAGTTCCGCCACACCGCGCTGACCCACCTCGGCGAGCACGGGGCGTCGCTGCTGCTGCTGATGGCGAAGTCCCGGCACAAGAAGCCGGAGAACGTCCGCCGCTACTTCAAACCCTCGGGCGAGGCCATCGCGGAGGTCACCAGCTTGCTGGCTCCCGGCGACAGCCGCCGGTGATGATCCAGGCCGGGTGCTCTTTCCGCCTGGCGGCCCGGATCGCCGCGCTGCTGCCCGAGCACGCCCACTACGTCGAACCGTTCGCCGGCGGGCTGTCGGTGCTGCTTGCGAAGACGCCCAGCCGCATGGAAACGGTGAACGTGAAGATGTCAACCTCGACTGGCCCCGGAGTGACGGCCTGAGGTTGACCCGCGCGAGCTCTCTTCAGACTGACGGTTGTTGGTCGAGCAGCCCGACGGGGTCGGCGCTGTAGGCGACCATCCAGCTGGGGTCGATGCGATACCACACGTTCTCGTCCCAGAACGGATCGTCGCCGTCGCCGTCGTAGTGGTTGACGAGGTAGTCGCGGACGGTCGGCCAAGTCGGGTCGCTGCTCGTCCCCTCGGGGTTCAGCGGAATGGCGTGTCCATGCGTGAAAATGCCGAGCTGCTCGCCGCGCATGAAGGTCGCGCTGATGCCGGGCCGCGCCGCGAGATGACGGGCTTTAGCGGCCTGGCGGTGGGTGCCGACAATCCAACGGCCGTGCAGGAGGTGCCCGTCGGCGCCGCTGATGCGTGGCTCACCGCGCCGGGTGACTGTGGCGATGGCCAGGGTGCACATGCCTTGGCAGACTCGGACAACCTGCTCGGCGTCCAAGGCGCTTTCACCTGGCCTGATGATCGATTTGAGGTGGCTGCTGGAGCCAGCCCAAGACGTGTCGAGCAGGACTTGGAGGCTGTGGAGCTCGTCGGGAGTTTCGAACATTCGGCTAGTTAATCGGCTCCCACCGACAGTGTCGGCTCAGTGTGCAATCCGACCGAAGCGGGTCCCCAGATGTGTTCCGGGGACCCGCTTCGTGGTCAGGCGCTCTCCTCCTCGTCCGGCTCGGACGGGTCTCGCAGCGGGCGCAGCCCGCCGGCCAGTTCCGGAGTGAGGAACGAGTAGCGGCCGAGCATGTTGACGTGATGCCGGACGAACGGCGACAACCGGGCGGCGTCCTCGTCGCGGACCTCGTAGCCCCCGGCGCGCAGTTCGGTGATGGCGGCGTCGAGGTAGCGGGTGGTGAACAGCACCAGCGCGTTGAGCACGAGACCGAGGGCGCCGAGTTGGTCTTCCATGCCTTCGTAGTAGCGCTGGCGTAGTTCGCCGCGTTGGCCGTGGAAGATCCGGCGGGCGAGGGCGTGGCGGCCTTCTTGGAGGTTGGCCTGGGCTTTGATGTCGCGGCGGTAGCCGGTGTCGTCGACTAGGCGCAGCACGTGCAGGGTCTTGTGGATGCGCCCGTAGTGCGCGATCGCTTCCCCGAGCGGGGTGGGGTGGCCGTCGCGGGAGAGCATCCGGATCACATCGTGCGCGCGGACGGCGCCGGTGTGGATGGAGGCGGTGACCCGCAGGATGTCGTCCCAGTTCCGGCGGATCCGTTCGAGATCGATGCGGCCGCGGGCGGCGGTGGCGAACGGGCCGTAGTCCGTTTTGGTGTTGATGCGCCACAGCTTCTGATCGGGCAGGTCAGCGAGCTGCGGGGCGTAGGTGAACCCGGCGAGGGTGAGCAGCCCGAAGACGATGTCGCTGTAGGAAGCGGTGTCGGTGACGATCATCTGCGGCTTCTGCCCGCCGTCGCGGTCGTAGAGCACGTCCAGGACGTGCAGGGAGTCGCGCGGGGTGCCGGCCACGACCTTCCCGCCGAGCCCGGCCGCTTGGTCGTTGAGCATGTTCAGCCAGGTCGCGCCGCGTCGTTGTCCCCAGTAGTGCGGGTTGTGGCGGGCGTTGATGGTCTGCACCGGCACGACGAACCGCATCCCGTCGACGCTGGCCACGTGCCCACCACCCCAGGTCTGGGCGAGGCCGATGCGGGACTGGTGGGCGATCAGGGCGGCGTTGGCGGCCTTGAGGGTGTCCATCCGCAGGTAAGTCGCGTCGACGTGCGCGAGCCGGTCGCGGGTCAGCGCCGGGACGGCGTGCTTGATCACCGGGGTCCAGCCGATGTTGCACGACTCGGACACCAGCAGCGCGGCGATCGAGATGTGCAGGTCGGCGAGGCGGGCTTCGCCGCCGGTGATCGAGGTGAACGCCGCATCGGCGCCGGTCCAGGAGAACACCTCCAGCAGCACCTCCGGGAGATCCACGCGGGGCAGCATCCGGTTGGTCAGCACCCGCAGGTTCTCCAGGCTCGGCGGCTCGGCCTCCGCCGGGAGCGCCGCCAGGTGCAGGCGGCCGTGCTCGTCGAAGCGCACCGCAGCGTTGTCCGGAAGCCCGGCGGTGACCTCGCGGAAGGTGGCGTCCAGCAGCTCGGCGCGCTCGTCGAGGTGCTCGTCAGGGTCGGGTGGCAGGCCGAGGCTGGACAACACCACCGGCTTCGCCGTGTTCCACGCGCTCCCGGCCAGGAGTTTGGCGCGCGGGTCGCCCCACTTGCTGGAGTTGACCGCGAAGATGTCGCGCCGTCGCAGGCAGCGGTGGAACTGCTCCAGCACGCAGAAGGTGTAGGCCCGCCAGTCGATCGCACCGGGCTCCAGCTCCGGTGCGTTGAGCACCAGGCGGCGCCAGGAGCCGATCAGCAGCTGCTCATCGATCTCGGAGCGGGCGACCTTGTTGCGGCCGCCGCCCCACAACCGCGGCAGATCCCGCAGCGCCGCCAGCACCCGCTCGCCATCGGGCGCGGCACCGAAGCGGATCACCTCGCACAGCAGCGGCAGGAACGGCCGCACCGTGGCGAACCGCTTCACCAGCTCCGACCGCCACGCCTCATCGGCGTCGGAGTCCGGCGGCCCGGCGAGCTCGACCACGGCGGTCAGTGCGTCGGCGAGTTCGGAGCGGGGCACCACGGCCTCGATCTCGGCCCACACCTGCGCCAAACTCACCGGCTCCACCACCGCGCTGCCGTCGGCGGCCTGCTCGGCCAGGTCGTCATGGGCGCCGGTGACTTCCAGCAGTACCCCGAGTGCGGCCGCGAGCTTCGCTGACGCCTTCCCGAGCTTGGGCAGGGTGCGCAGTTTCTCCTTGGCCGACTCCCGCTCGGCGCGGGCCAGCAGCTTCGAGGCGATCAGCACATCGAGGAGGTCCAGGGCGTCATCGACCGCGCGGGTTTGCAGGTAGGTCACCGTGGCCAGCAGCGTCGCCGCACGCCGGGAATCGCCGTGGCGGCGCAGCAGACTGGCCTTGCCCTGCACCCCATACCTTGACAGCTCCGCCAGTCGGCGCGGCGGCACGAGCTCGGTGTCGACCTCGGCGAACCCGAGTCCGAGGATCTCCGCCGCCCGCTGGAGTGCGTCGACCATCGCCGGCCCCGACACCCGCACCGGCGGCCGACGCAGTCGGTCCAGGTGCGAGTTCCGGTGCCCGTCGGGGACTTCCAGCAGCCCGTCCAGGGCGGCGCGCTGCTCGTCGTCGAGGAGATCGTGCAGCGTCTCCCACAACCGCTGGTTCGCCGCTTCCCTGCACGAACCGACCAGCCGTGCCAACCGGGTCACGCCCGGCAACAGCACCTTGCGCTCCCGCAGCCACCCCACGGCCGCGTCGAACAGCGCCTTCGGCCCGTCACCGGTGGTCCACGCACGAGCGTCGATCCATTCGCCCAGCTCGCTGATGACCTCGGAGAAGTCCCGCCACCCCTCGCCGTTCTGGATCTCGCCGGCGTGAGTGCGCGCGGTGCCGTCCCGCTCACCGTAGTCCTTCAGGCACGACGGGTCGGCGATCTCCAACTGCTCGGCCAGGTACTCGGCTACCTCGGCCGGGGCCTGCCGCGGATCCGGCATGAACCGCCCGAGGTAGCGGACGCTGGTCAGCTGGATCGCGAACCCGAGCCGGTTGTGCGCCCGGCGCTTGTCCCGCACCAGCTCCCGATCCGCGTCATCCAGGAAGAAGTACCGCTCCAGCTCGCTACGTGGCACGAACTCGGGGAACGCCCCATAGCCGGCTGCCTGCTCATCCGACAGGAACTCGACTGCCACAACAGCCCTTTCCAAGATCGACAACAAACGACCTTGGAAGACTCCAACACGGCATCACAGCAGGTCAACGCGGCGGGACGTCGCCAGAACCCTTAGCGCACGATCTGACACGGATGTTCCTCAAGCCCCTGTTTGGCCTTGAGGGCGACGGCAGGCGTCAGCTGTCCCATTCCGAGTTCGTACGACGAGGGCTTAGCGCCAGTTTCCGTTCCGATGTTCCTCAGACCTCAGGTCGTTCAGAGGCAGGTGCGGGTCGGTCGCCACGCGGCGGCTGGATGCCCAGACCACGAGCGCGCAGGCCGCGAAGGCTGCGCCGAGGATGCTGGAGCCGGTCCATCCGGCGCCGGCGAACACGGTGGTCGTCGTGGTGGCGCCGAGGGCGGAGCCGAGGGAGTAGAAGATCATGTAGCCGCCGACGACGCTGCTGGTGCGGTGCGGGTGGGTCATGGTGAGCAGGTGCTGGTTGCTCACGTGCACGGCTTGGACGGCGAAATCGAGCACGACCACGCCGATGACGACGAGCCACAGCAACCACGACGCTTGCCCGATGGCCAGCCATGAGGCGGCGAGGAGGACGAGTGCTCCGCCGGTGACGGCGCTCGCGAATCCGGCGTCGGCCCAGTGTCCCGCCCGGGCGGCGCCGAGCGCGCCGACCAGGCCGGCAAGGCCGAACAGACCGATCTGCGCCGTACTCAGATGCCACGGGGCGGCCGCCAGCGGTAGCGCCAGGCCGCTCCACAGCGTGCCGAAGGACGCGAACAGGAAGAACGCGATCAGCCCGCGCGAGATGAACAGGCGCTCGCGGAACAGTCCGCCCAGCGATGTGAGCACCTGTCGATACGTGGTGTGGTCGGCGCGAGTGTCTGGCGGCAGGGTTTTCAGAACGAGGCACGCCAGCGTCACCAGGAGCGCGGCGAGCGCGACGTACACGCTGCGCCAGCCCCATATCGCGGCCAGGGCGCCGGCCGCGACGCGTGCCCCGAGAATGCCGATGACGACACCGGAGGTCACTGCGCCGAGGTTGCGGCCGCGTTCCTCGGGAGCGGACAGGGCTGCGGCGTAGGCGACCGTCGTCTGGACGACGACCGCGAACAGGCCGGCGACCACCACTCCGACAAGCAGCGCCCAGGTCCGAGTGGCTGTCGCGGCCAGCGCCGCACCCGCCGCGGTCAGCAGAAGGTGCCCCGCCATGAGCTTGCGCCGATCGATCATGTCGCCCAACGGGACGAGAACGGCCAGTCCTGCCAGATAGCCGAGCTGGCCGGCGGCGACGATCCACCCCAGGTGGGCATCCGGTACGCCCAGGTCGGAACCGATCTGGGCGAGAACCGGCTGGGCGACGTAGATGCTCGCGACGGCGACCGCGCACACCGCGGCGAACAACGTCCTTCGGCCAAGGCCAATGCTCAGGCCCATCCACACTCCCTCGGTTAGTAGCAAATTGCAACTGATTCGAGAGTACGGCAGAATGGTTTCAATCAGCAACTCTTCGGGGAGGCACGGTGACTCAGCCCGCGATCAGTGCCGAGGATGTGGCCTGGACCGATCCGCCCTGCCCAGTGGCGCGAACGCTTGACCTGATCGGCGACCGTTGGAGCCTGCTCATCGTCCGCGACGCCATGGACGACGCGCGAGCGTTCACCGACTTCCAGCAGCGCACCGGGATCGCCCGCAACATCCTCACCGACCGGCTCCGCCGGCTGGTCGAGCGAGGCATCCTCGACCGGAAGACCGCGCCATCGGGCAGGCGGCAGCTCTACACGCTCACCCCTGCCGGTCGCGACCTGTTCACCGTCATCGTGGCCTTGCGCCAGTGGGGAGAACGCCACGCCTTCGCCCCCGACGAGAACCACTCCGTCCTCGTCGACGAACTCGGTCTCCCGCTTCCGGAGCTCCGGCCGATCGGCTCCAGCGGCAATCCCGCCGACGTCGACACGACCTCCGTGCGAAAGGATCACTGATGTCGTCGGCCCGATCCCGGCACCGACGAAGTACTCACGCCAACCCGAGGGCCGCCCGAGTGGCCACCAGTGTCGTTACGGCGACGATGGCCTGACGAGGCAGAAGACCAGCCGGAGTGCGACAGCGCGGCGAGCAGTAGATGACCGTCAGCCGATGTTCGACCCGGCCGCCCAGCTCGTCCCGCGCTCCGGACAGTGCACTCGAGCCAGCTCATCCGACGACCACTCACGGCGCACGAGCCGTAACCGGGCTGTCGGCATTCGGCGGGAGAAACAACAGTGGCCTTGGCACCAGCGCAGGATGCAGGTCTGCGCCAGTGCCAAGGCCACCGCCTTGTGCTGCTCTTACCGCTTCTTCTTCGGCGGATCCTTGCGCAGCAGATCAGGGCCGATGATACGGCGCACCACCCGGCGGACCAGGCTGCGCTTCTTCACCGGGGCGGGCGGAGCCGATGTCACCGGCTTGACCCGCTCGGTCGGCGCCGCCACCGACGCCTGCGGTTGCGGACCCGTCATCCCTGCGGCCGGCGCCGGCGGGTCGGGGTTGAGCAGCTTGGCGAACTCGGGCTGCTCGTCGCGGATCGCGGGAATGTAGGGCTGGGTGACCTCCACCCGGGACGGGGCGTCGGCCATGGGCGGCGGCGATGCCGCCGGGCGGGCCGGAACGACCACCTCGTCCAGGGGCAGCTGGCCCACGATGCGGGTAGTCGGCGGTCCCGAGTCCAGTCGCGGCTGCTGCGCTTCCGACTGGAGCACGGGCTGGAACCACGGTCGAGCAAGGTCGTCTTGAATAGTCATCCGTATCGACTCTGCGGGGGGCAAAGGGGCCAATGTCACCGGATCAGGGGCTTCCCTCACCGGCGGATCAGACCCTACCGGTAACGGACAGATAAAGCACACCCCCGTGTTCCGTATGTCTCGCTGCGTGATCACAGCGAGTCCCGAAGCGGCCATCCGGCGTAATCAAGATCCGCCAAGCGACGGCGAAACCCATCGGCCCCGCCCTCGTTAGGCGCTCCTCCGAGACGGTTCGGGCGTCGGATCAGCCCTGTGGCGCGCCGGAATCCTGTTGCGGCGAGTCGCCGGGCATCGAGACCTGCTGCAACTGGCGGAACTCCGCGGCCAGCGTGCCCGCGGTCCAGTGCGCGTTGAGACCGCTGGGATTCGGCAGCACCCACACCCGCGCGCCCTCGATCCGTCGGTCCTGCGGCCCGACCGTCGCCCGCCGCTCGCCGAACGCCGTCCGATACGCGGTGATCCCCACCACCGCCACCCACGCGGGCTGGAACCGGCGCACCTTCTCCACCAGCACCTGCCCGCCGGCTCGCAACTCGTCGTCGGTGAGTTCGGCCGCTCGGGCGCTGGCTCGCGCGACGAAGTTGGTGATGCCCAGCCCCAGCGCGGACAGCTCGCCCTGCTCGTGCGGCTCCAGCAGGCGCGGCGTGAAGCCCGAGGCGTGCAACGCCGGCCAGAACCGGTTGCCCGGCCGCGCGAAGTGGTGGCCAGTGGCTCCCGACCACAGACCCGGATTGATGCCGCAGAACAGCACCCGCAAACCGGGGGAGAGGACGTCCGGAATCCTCGCCCCCTCCGCCGCGGCCAACTCCTCCGCGCTCGGCCGGTTCCCCGCCAACTCGCACCTCCGGTTCCCGCAACGAACACCGGACCTTAACCGGCGGCCACGGCGTCCCGAACCGGGTCCGGTCACCGGCTCCGGCAGCGTCTCCGAGCTAATTACGTAACACTTCTGAAAATAACGTTATAAGTCAAACGAAACAGAATTTCGGTACGAGAAACGCCGCCGGATGCACCGCGCATAATCGCGCTTATGTGCGGTAAACTGGTTCGGTGAGCATCACCAGGGAAGCGCGGGCGTCAGTCGTCGGCCGAGAGGCGCAAACGGAACTCCTGGCCACGCCCACGCGCACCGGCCACACCGTGGCCGCGTTGATCGCGGCGTGGCTGGGCTCGTTCGCGGACTCCGGAGCCACCCGCGCCGCCTATGCGCGAGATCTCCGCGAGTACGTGGAGTGGTGCACGCGCCGGGAACTCGATCCGCTCGACGTGCGCCTCCCGGAGGTGCAGATGTATGGCGCCGAGCTTGCCGCGTCGACCAACCCGCGCACCGGGCGTGCGTTCGCGGCCAGCACCCGGGCGCGGAAGATCGCCGCCGTCTCCAGCTGGTACACCTTCCTCGTGCGCGCCGGGGCGATCGACGCCAACCCGGCTCGCGACGCCGCGCGGCCCCGTTACGACAGGCAGCACTCGCCGACCGCCAGCGTCTCCGAGCGGCAGGCCGCCCAGATGCTGACCGCCAGCCGGGACTACCGGCACCGCAGCCTCGCGCCTGAGGCGGTCTCGCTCGTGATGATGCTGCTGATCGATCTGGGTATCCGCGTCTCGGAGCTGTGCCACGCCGATCTGGCCGACCTCGGTCAGCGCGACGGCCTCCGGGTGCTGACCGTGCACATGAAGGGCGGCAAGGTCCGCACCCGGCCCATCCCGGCGCCGCTGGTCCCGGTCCTGGACGCCTATCTGGCGCAGCGGCCGGACGCCGGCACCGGCGCCCTGGTGGTGACCCGGCACGGCGAGCGCATCAACCGCCACCAGGTCTTCCGGCTGGTGCAGACGATGGCCGCCGAAGCCGGCGTGCCGATGCCGCAGCGGATCACGCCGCACTCGATGCGGCACACCTTCAACACCATCGCCCGGGAAAGGGGAGCGGCGCTGGAAGACCGCCGCGACGCGCTCGGGCACTCCTCGGCGGCGGTCACCCAGCTCTACGACCACGTCGCGGTGTCGCTGATCCGCGACCCGGCCCATCTCGTCGCGGGAGCGACCAGTGAAACCCGCGAAACAACCCCGAATTCGCCAGAGCAATCCCATTGATCATTTACGTCACGGTGACGTAAATGATCAATGGGATTGCTCTGGTCTGTCCGGCTAGCGTTTCGGCGCGTAGCGCAGGAGCACGACGCCCGAGGTGAACGGGCGCGTCTCCAGCAGCTCGAGATCCTCACGGGTCGAGTCGAACAGGCGGGTTCCGTGACCGACGGTCACCGGGAAGACGAACAACCGGTACTCGTCGACCAGGTTCGCCGCGATCAACGCGTGGACGAGCCGGATGCTGCCGGTCGCGACAATGTCCCCGCCCGGTGCCGCTTTCAGCGCCGCGACCTCGTCGACGAGCGGTCCGCGCAGCACCGTGGAGTTCTGCCAGCCGGGTTCGGTCAACGTGCTCGACACGACGTACTTGTCCACCGCGTTCAGGTAGTCGGAGACGCCGGTGGTGTCGTCGGTCTGCTTCGGCCAGAACTCCCGGAAAGCCACGAAGGTGTTGCGGCCGACCAGCAGAGCGTCGGCCGCTTCGCGTTGTTCGGTGAGCGCCGCGGTGATGTCGGACCGGTCGACCTCGTTGTCCAGGGGATCGAACCAGCCGCCCGCCATGTCGATCACGCCGTCGACGGTGCTGTTCTCGGTGACTACGAGCTTGCGCATGTGAACCTCCTCGAGGAGGTGGACATCCGCTGCCGGTGGAAGTCATCGCCGAACCGCTCAGGTGGCCACGATTCCCCAGTGGAGCGAGGTGGGAATCTTGAGTCACGGTGACGAAAATCAGGCCGGTTTGCGGGCCTCGACGAGAACCCGGGTCGAGTGGGCGATGAACGGGCCCTCTCGCTGGATCCGCTCGTGCAACTCGCGCAGCCGGTCCCGGTACCGGTCGACGGTGAAGTCCGGAACCGTCCAGATCACCTTGCGCAGGAAGTAGATGACGGCGCCGACGTCGAAGAACTCCATCCGCAACCGCTCCAGGCGCGCGTCGACGACGTCCAGTCCGGCCGCCTCGGCTTCGGCTCTCTCGACGTCGGGATGGCGCTTGTGGCGGATGTCCTCGGACAGCGGCCCTAGGAAGAACTCCACGAGCTCGAACACGGTCTCCGGGCCGACGTGCTGGGCGAAGTAGGTTCCCCCGGGCCGCAGGACCCGGGCGATCTCCGTCCACCACACGGTCGCCGGATGACGGCTGGTGACCAGGTCGAACGCCGCGTCGGCGAACGGCAGGGGCGGCTCGTCCCGGGCTGCCACGACCACCGCGCCCAACGGGTGCAGCAGCTCGGTGGCTCTGGCGACGTTCGGCGGCCAGGACTCCGTCGCGGCCATCACGGCGGGGAAGTTCCCGGCGCCGGCCAGCACCTCGCCGCCGCCGGTCTGCACGTCCAGCGCGGCCGACGCGGCGCCCAGCCGATCGCCCAGCAGCCGCTGGTAACCCCACGACGGGCGCTGCTCGGTCGCACGACCGTCCAACCAGGAAAAGTCCCACCCATCGACCGGTGCGGCCGACGCCTCGGCCACCAACTCCTCGAACGAACTCGTCGACATGCGGCCGATCTTCCCAGCCCGCCACGCGCGCAGCCACCGAATATTCGTTGGCCGGATGGAACATCCGGCTGACAGAGTGCGACGCATGTTGCCCCAGCGCGGCCGCGGCGCTCAACCACTACAGCATCCAGGTCGGCATCGGCCGGGACCTGATCGGCAGGTTCGCCGAGGAATGGGTCGTCGATCTCGCCGACATCACCGCGTGAGCCCGCGAGATCGCGACGCTGGTGCAGACCGGGCAGTCCGCGAAGGCGAAGCGGCTGCTTCCTCCGGAGCGGGTCTACCCGGTGCCCCGGGCCATCGCCGGAGCCCTCGACATCGACGAGTGATCCGGCAGCCTGGATCAGGGCTTGCGGCCCTTCCGGCGGATCTTGATCTGGCGCATGTCGGTCACCGCCGTGCGCAGGACCTGGTACGGGTGGCCGTGGGCGTCCAGCGCCGCCAGCGCGCGCTGGGTCGCCTCCCGCTCGCCGTCGTCGTCGCGCTCCGACGGAACCTGGCAGCGGAAGGTGAACGCCGAAACGGTGTCGTCGTGGGTGAACGTGCCGGCCTCGGTGAAGGCGGTGTCGGTGGCCGCCAGGACGGCGGCACGCCCGGCTTCGCTGAGCCCGTCGAACTTGCCTCGGATCGTCACTCGGAACACGGTTGGACCTTTCGCATGGCGTAGGTGAGAACGCTGTCGCCGAGCACGTCCTCGATGGTGGTCAGCAGATCCAGCACGGCCTCGGCGATCGCGTCGGGGCGCTCGCCGGCCGCGAGGCGCTTGCCGATCTCGGCGAACACCAGGGAGTGGAAGCAGCCCAGCTGGTGGGCGATCACCCGGGGCAGCGGGTCGTCCGGTGCGGCACCGGTCTCCTCGGCGAGGACGGCGGTGAGCGCGTCGGTCATCTGCTGGCCGAGGGACTCGAGCCGGGCGAGGAGCGTGGGCGCGGCCCGCATCATGTCGAAGACGCGGCCGAAACCCCCGGTCAACCCCACCTTGCGGTCGCGGCGGCGCACCTCCTCGCGCAACTCGCGCAGGATCGCGTCCGCGGCGGACTCGCCGACGCGGCGTTGCCGCACCATGTCGGCGAGCCGTTGCGGGGACGCTTCGTCCGGTGGCAGGACGAGGTCTTCCTTGGTCGGGAAGTAGTTGTAGACGGTGTTCGCCGACACCTCGGCGGCCGCGGCGACCTCCGCGATCGTGACGTGCTCGAAGCCGCGCTCGACGAACAGGCCCACGGCCACCTCGGTGATCCGCTGCCGTGTCTGGCGCTTCTTGCGCTCCCGCAGCCCCTCGGTCATGCCCCAAGCTTAACTCGACTCCAATATTGGAGTCGACTCCATTATTTCGTCAGGCGATTTGCTTGTAGAAGAAGCTGCCGTCTTCGAGGCGACCGGCCGGGTCGGCGGCGTAGCCGGGCACGATGCCGAACCGCGTCCAACCGGCGGCGAGGTAGAGCCCCTCGGCAGGACTGCCGGTGGCGGTGTCCAGGAGCAGCAGGATGGCGCCCGCGCGGGCGGCGGCCCGCTCGGCGGTGGCGAGGAGTTCGCGGCCCAGCCCCTGGCCGCGGGCGTCGCGGTGCACCATGAGCTTGACGATCTCGGCACGGTGCCGGCCGTTGGGCTTGGATTCCAGCGCGAGGCTGACGGTGCCGGTGACGCCGTCGGGGCCGTGGGCGGCCCAGACGATCAGGCTGCCGTCGGCGATCGCGGGTTCCCGGGTCTCCCACCAGGCCACGGCCGCGTCCTGGTCGAAGGGTTCGAGGAACCCGAGCGAGAAGCCGCCGTCGACGACGTCGACGAGGAGATCGGCCAGTTCCTTCACGTTGTCGCGGAAATCGGCGGCGGACAGCCGGGTGATGGTCGGCAAGGCGGGATTCCTCCAGGTGATCAGGGCAGGACGATCAGCAGGGCGTAGCGGACCGGTTCGGGGCCCGGGCAGCGGAAGCGCGACCGGCCCCACAGCCGGAACCGCAGGCAGTCCCCGGCCCGCACCTCGTGCACGTGGTCGCCCGCGGTGACCTCCAGGGCTCCCGCCAGCACCCAGATGTGCTGCTCCAGGCCCGGCACGGCCGGGCCGTCGTAGGAGATGTCCGCGCCCGGCTCCAGCGCGCCTTCGACGACCTCGCCGCGCAGTCCCGGATGTGGCGGGGACACCGAGCGCCGGGTGAAACCCGATGCCTCGTCCCGCCACACTTCCTGCCGGTCGGCGCGCACCAACTGCGGCGGCTCCGATTCCACCTCGGCCAGCAACTGCGACATGGTCCGCCCGTAGGCCGCGCACAACTTGTTCAGCAGCGCCGCGGTCGGGCTGATCTCGGCCCGCTCCAGCCGCGACAGCGTCGAGCGGCTGATCTCGGTGCGCTGCGCCAACTCCTCCAGCGGCCAGCCGCGCTCCACCCGAAGCTCCGCGAGCCGGCCCGCCAGCCGGGTATCCATCTCCGCGCCGTTTCTCATATTCGGGAGACTAGCCCAAATATGAGATGGATCGGAAGCTGGGTGCGGATGTCACCGAGAGCGCGTCATGGCAACCCTGCGTCGGCATCGTCGGAGTCCGAAGCGAGCTCGGAAGCGAACCTCTCGCTTCCGAGCGCCCGGCGTGACCACCGGAAGTCGTGGTCTCCTTCGTGTGCATCGGACCTATGTCCTGTTGCTACCTGAGCCCGTTGGCACGGCGGTCATGTGGCCAGGTCCAGCCATTCCCCGACGGCCAGCACATGTGCGCGCCGTCCGGCGTGCGTGCGGAACTCATTCGCAGGGTCGGAGACCTCGACGTAGCCCGCGATCTTGTCCGGCTGCTCCGCCTCGTAGTGCATCGGCACTGCGTACCGGGCGTCGAGGATCTCCGCCGCCGCGGCGGCCTGCCTCGGGTCCATCGCGGCGGGCAGCGGGCTCGGCGGCTGCAGGTGCGGCGCGTCGACCACCGCGCCGTTGGCAGGCAGGAACACCGCGTCGAACGGACTGAACCGGCGCGCGATGAGCCACCACGGCTGCTGCGCGTCCCAGCTTCGCCCAGGTCAAGACTTTCGCAAGGCGAGCGCGCCGCTACTGGCGCGCGGTGACGACGCTGACAACGTTCGCGGCGACGATCGCCGCGATGCTCAGCCACTCCAGCACCTGCAGGTTCTGGCCGAGGAAAACGAGCCCCACGCCGGCCGCCAGAACAGGGTTGATGCTCATGAAGATGCCGAAGAACTGCGCCGGAACCCGCCGCAGCGCCAGCATGTCGATCAGGAACGGCACGGCGGAGGAGAGGATGCCCGCCGCGGCCGCGCAGCCCAACGCCGCCGGGGTCGGCGGATGCTGGATGAGCACCGCGATGCCGATCGGCACGAACAGCAGACCCGACAGCCCGGCCGAGGCGGCGGTGCCCTCGGCACCGGGCAACCGGCGGCCCACCGAGCGGTTGAGCAGGATGTAGGACGCCCAGCACACCGCGGCCAGCAGCGCCAGGCCGATGCCGAGGTAGTCCGTGGTCGGCTGCGGCCGGGTCAGCGCCGCCACGCCCGCCGCGGCGACCACCGCGCACCCCAGATCCACCACGCGTCGCGACGCGGCCAGCGCGACCGCCAGCGGGCCGAGGAACTCCAGCGTCACCGCAAGACCGAGGCCGATGCGGTCGATCGCGCTGTACAGCGAGAGGTTCATCGTCGCGAACACCGCCGCCAGCAGCAGCACCGGCTGCCACTGGCGCCACGTGAACGCCCGCAGCCGAGGGCGCCCCACCGCCAGCAGTGCGACGGCGGCGATCCACTGCCGCACCGCCACGACACCGGCCGGCCCGATCGCCGGGAACGCCAGCGACCCGATCGCCGCACCGACCTGATTGGACAGCCCGCTGCCGACCATCATCGCGATTCCCGCGTAGCGGCCGCCGTTTTCCGCGGTGGGCGCCGGGATCGCCACGGGCTGCCGCACCTGCGCTGTCGTCTGCATGGCACAGAGCCTGCGCCGCCGCGGTGCTTCAGCAAAATGCATCCGACGCGCCAGCTATACGCTTGGGTTATGGATGTGGAGCTGCGGCAGCTGCGCTGCCTGGTCGCGATCGCCGACGAGGGCACCTTCACCGACGCCGCCATCGAACTGGGCGTCTCGCAGGCGGCCGTCTCCCGCACGCTGGCCTCGCTGGAATCCGCCCTCGGCGTCCGCCTGCTGCGCCGCACCAGCCGCGAGGTCGTGCCCACCGCCGTCGGCACGCAGGTCATCGCCCGCGCCCGGCGGCTGCTGGCCGAGGCCGAGGACCTGGTGCGCGACGCCACCTCCGGGCACACCCGGCTGCGCATCGGCTACGCCTGGTCGGCCATGGGCCGCCACACGGTGGACTTCCAGCGCAGGTGGCCCGCGCTGCGCCCGGACGTCGAACTGAGCCTGGTGCGCACCAACTCCGCCACCGGCGGCCTCGCCGAAGGCGCCTGCGACGTCGCCGTGGTGCGCACCGAACCCGACCAACGGCGCTTCGACGGCGTCATCGTCGGCTTGGAACGCCGGTTCTGCGCGGTGGCGTCCGACGATCCGTGGGCCCGCCGCCGTTCCATCCGGCTGGCCGAGATCAGCGAACGCACGCTCCTCATCGACCGCCGAACCGGCACCACGACCACCGAACTGTGGCCGCCGGAGAACCGGCCTGCCATCGAGTACACCCACGAGCTCGACGACTGGCTCACCACCATCGCCACCGGTCGCAGCGTCGGCATCACCGCGGAAAGCACCGTCGACCAGTACCCGCGCCCCGGTGTGGTCTTCCGCCCGCTGCGCGACGCCGCGCCCATCGCGGTCCGCCTGATCTGGTGGCGCGACGACCCGCACCCGGCCGCGCAAGCCGCCGTCGCCCTGCTCACCGACCTCTACCGCGCGCACAGCTAGAGAACAACGCGCTGCACCGCGGGAAAGGCTTGGAGGAGGGACACCGGGCAGGGATCATCACCTCGACCGGGGCCTCGTCGACCACCTCAACACCTGCATGAGCACCTGACCTCGCCCGCAGGCCGTCTACCGGCGGCGCTCGTCCCTGGCGAGTTCGTCGAGGACGAATCGCATGCGCTGGTCGACCGTTGTTCGCGGTAGGTGGACGAGTTCGTAGCCGTAGTCGGTGTAGGCGGCGACCATGTGCTCGAAGGTGCGCTCGGCCTCCGCCGGGGTTTGCTTGCGTTCGCCGTCCTGGCGGTAGATCTCCGGCCAGAACGGGGCGATCAGCACGCGGTTGCGGTACCGGAACCGCCGCGCGGCGGCGTCCACGTGCGGGGGCACCGGCAAGCCGCTTAGCCGCAGGTAGCCGACGATGTCGGGCAGCCCGCGGTCGAAGATCACCGGTCCGCGCCGGCGGCGGGCTTGCCGGTGGGAACGCAGGTCCCGCTGCAGCATCAGCTCGGCGAACAACGCCCGGTCCGCCCAGGGCAGGCCGCGGCCGCCGGTGGCCAGCTGATCTGCGATGACGCCGCGGCCCGCCTCCGGCGAGCAGGCGCATCCGGCGGCGGCCAGGCGCTCGACGAGCGTCGTCTTGCCCGCCCCGGGGCCACCGGTGATCACGACGAAATCTGCTGGCGACATGCCGACCTCCACCATCGAACCCTTGCAACGGTCGCGAACGGAAGTGCGGTGATTGTCGTCGCCGGATGCGGCGGGAACGCCGGGGTGAGCGCGGCGTGAACGGCCACTGGAGCAGGCCTGGCACCAGATCTTAGCGGTCGCGATGAGTTTCGCGGCCCGGCGCGGTCCAACCATCGGAGGCGCTTGCCGGCCGGAAGTGCCTCCGGGGCCGGGGCCGTGTCCGAGGTCGCGCATTCGGCTGCAGGGGGTACTGCGCGGCTCTCGGACCGGCCCTGGCGCTCGTCACAGGTAGGCGGTCAGCAGGTCGTCCACCGAGTACATCAGTTCCGTGCGGCCACCGAAGAGCTTGTGCAGGCGGGTGGCGTGATCCCGCATCGCGGTATCGAAGTCCGCGGCACCGTCGTAGAGGCGGGCCACGCCGTCGACGAGGTCGGGGAGGTCGGCATCGATGCGGGCCGCGGACATGCTGGGCGAACGCGGGCCGTCGTCCTCGACGGGCTCGGGCGTGTTGCCCAGCATGACGTAGCAGGGGAAGCGTTCCAGGTCCGGCAGCACCGAGTAGAACGGCACGCCCGGGTTGAAGTAGTACTCCGCCCAGTCGTTCCCGGCCAGCGCCAGCCACGGGGTGCCCACGGCCAGCGCGGCGAACGCGAACCCGGTGTGCGGCGAGAGCAGCATGTCGCAGCGCTGCATCGCGGCCAGCTGCCGGTCCAGCGGCACGTCCAGCGCCCACGCCGCGTTCGGGACGGTCGCGGCCAGCGCGGCGAACTCCGCGCGCGTGAACCCGGTGCTGGTGCGGCCGTCGTCGGCGAGTTTGCCGGTGAAGCAGATCCGCGCCTGCGGCCAGCGGTCGGTGATGGCGCCGAGGATCCGCTGCCACGACTCCAGCGACGGGTAGCGCCACCGTTCGGCGCTGCCGCCGGGCAGCACCGCGATGGTCGGCGCGTCGTGCTGCGGCAACAGCTCGGCGGCCCAGTCGCGCGCCGCGGCAGGCAGGTTCAGCCGCAGCGGGTTGCGCGCCTGGTAGGCCGGTTCGGGCGCGCCGACCTGCGTGTGCCCGCCGGTGGTGCGGAAGTGCTCGGCCGACAGCTCGTAGTAGCGCTGCAGGCCGGGGAAGAAGTCGTGCTGCCACTTCTGGTGGCCGCGCGGATCGTCGACGACCCAGTCCCACTCGGCGGGGATGTGCGCGAGGACGTCGGCCGTCGGCGGCTCGAACACGTCGATGTCCACTGTGTACACCTCGTCGATCGCGTCGCACCAGGCGGCCAGGTCGACGGCGGTGGCGGAGTTGAGCACCACCGCGATCCGCCGATCCGGGTTCGCGCGGCGATATCCCAGGCAGTACTGCAGCGCCTCCACGGCGTGTCCGACGGGATGGCAGTAGACGAAGTTGACGAGCACCGATTCGTGTTGCACGGGATCGACCCTACGATCGCGGGCAACAGGTTTTCGCCGCTACAGCCCGCCCGCGACGCGCAGCACCGCCCCGCTGGTGTAGGCCGAGTCCGGGCCGAGCAGCCAGCCGATCGCCGGGGCGATCTCGTCGGGTTCCCCGGCCCGGCCGAACGGCACGCGTGCCACGGCCGTGTCGATGCGTTCCGGCGCTCCCGCGCCGGCGTGGATGTCGGTGCGCACCAGGCCGGGAGCGACGGCGTTGACGCGCACGCCCTCGTCGGCGAGTTCCTTCGCCAGGCCCACCGTCAGCGCGTCCACGGCGGCTTTGGCTCCGGCGTAGTGGACGTACTCGTGCGGCGAGCCGAGCGTTGCGGCGCTGGAGGAGATGTTGACGATGGCCCCGCCACCGCCGCCGCGGCGGGTGGACATGACCTGCGCGGCGCGGCGCGCGCAAAGCACCGCGCCGAGGAAGTTGACGTCGATGACGTGGCGGATCACCTCGACCGGCGTGTCGGCCAGATCGCCGATGTGCGCGGTGAGCCCGGCGTTGTTGACCAGCCCCGTGACCGGGCCCAGCTGGTCCGCGGCCTCGGCGAACAACCGGTCCACATCGGCCTCGCGGCTGACGTCCACGCGCACCAGCACGCACCGGGCACCGCGCCCGCGGGCCTCGGCCGCGACGCGCTCGGCGCCGCTGTCGTTGTCGCGGTATCCGAGCACGAGGTCGTGGCCGGCCCGGGCCAGCCACGACGCCGTGGCCGCGCCGATGCCGCGACTGGCGCCGGTGATGATGGTGATGGGGCGACTCATGCGCTGATCATGACATCCGCCGGTGCCGGGCTCGTCGACAGCCGTGCGCGAATTCGTTGGCCCGCAGCCGACCTGAGCGGGAAGACTGTCCCACATGGACATCGGCCCTGCGGACGTCGGCGAGGTGATCAGCCGGGTGCGGCGAGGTCAGCGCGTGAAGTTCCTGTACTTCTGGGGCCACCGGCCCGAGCGCGATGGCCGCGTCGGGCGCGGCTGCCTGAGCCAGTGGTGGCCTGCGCCGTTCACGGTGGACGGCCGGAGGTTCGCCACTGCCGAGCACTACATGATGTGGCGCAAGGCGGTGCTGTTCGGCGACACCGGCAGCGCGGAGGAGATCCTGCAGGCGTCCCATCCCCGGCAGGCCAAGCAGCTGGGGCGTGGCGTGCGCGGATTCGACCAGCGCCGTTGGGAGGAGTGCCGCTACGAGATCGTGCTGACGGCCTGTGTCGAGAAGTTCCGCCAGAACCCGGACCTGCGGGAATTCCTGCTGGGCACCGGTGGCCGAGTCCTGGTGGAGGCCAGCCCGGTCGACTCGATCTGGGGCATCGGCCTCGCCGCCGACGATCCGCGCTGCGAGAACCCCGAGCAGTGGCGAGGGCTGAACCTGCTGGGCTTCGCGCTGGGCGAAGCCCGCGCCCGTCTCGGCCAGCAGTCCTGACCGAGACGGGGCAACGGCGTCACAGCAGCGTCAGCTGCGCGGGACGCGGGCGGCGCGGTGCGGCGGTCGCGGCCTGGGTGGTGGTGTCGCCGAGGGTGGACAGGAACGGTGACGGCTGGCGGTCCTGAGTGCTGCCGCGGACCGTTCGACGTGCCGCACCGGTGAGGTAGAGGTGGTCCTGGGCACGGGTCATGCCGACGAAGAACAGGCGGCGTTCCTCGGCCACTTCCTCCTCGGTGGGTTCGGTGCCCGGCCAGCGCAGCGGCAGCAGGCCGTCCTCGCAACCGACCAGGAACACCACCGGGAATTCCAGGCCCTTGGCGGCGTGCAGGGTCAGCAGGGAGATCGCCTCGGCTCGCGGGTCGAGCGTGTCGACCTCGGCGCCGAGCAGCACCTCGCGGCAGAACCGCGGCACGTCCTCGCCGCAGCGCTGCGCCAGCAGCCCGAGCAGTTCCACCGCGGTGTGGATGTCGGGCCGGGTTTCCTCGGGCACGGTGTCGGCGACCGTTTTCGAGGCCGTGCGCAGCTGGTCGGTCACCGGGCCGGTGCGGTCGGCGACGTGCAGCAGCTCGCGCACCAGGAGGTCGACGCCGGGGCGGGCGGAAAGCCGGTCGTGCGAGCGCTTCTGCACCGGCAGGCCGCAGCGGGTGAGCTCGTCGAGGATGGCGTGCGACTGCGAGTCCGTCCGGTACAGCACCGCGATGTCGTTGAACCCGATGCCGCCGGGGCCGTCGCCGAGGACTCTTCCGCTGTCGAGGGAGTGGAACGATGCGCCGCCGAGCAGCTGGTCGATCGTGCGCGCGACGAACGCCGCCTCCGCGCGTTCGTCGCCGGCCCGGTGAGCGACGATGCGGTGCGCCTCGCGGTCCGAAGCCGGGTGCAGCCGCCGGTCGGTGACCAGTGTGGACGGTGCGATGGCGCGGATCGCGCCGTCGAGGATGTGGGCGCCGCTGCGGTAGTTGCGGGTCAGCGCCAGGACCGGTGCGCTGGGGTAGTCCTGCTCGAAGCGCAGGAAGAAGCCGACGTCGGCGCCGCGGAAGGAGTAGATCGCCTGGTCGGGGTCGCCGATGGCGGTCAGGTTGGCCTCGGCCGGCGCGATCAGCCGCAGCAGCCGGTACTGGAGTTCGTCGACGTCCTGGTACTCGTCGACGGTGATCCACCGGTAGCGGCGGCGGTACTGCTCGGCGATGCCGGGGTGGTCGGTGAGCAGCTGCACCGCGAGCACGACGAGGTCGTCGAAGTCGACGAGGTTCTGCTCGCGCAGTGCCGCCAGGTAGTCCGCCAGCACGGCTTGGGTTTCCGGGTCCGCCTCGCCGCCGCGGCGCGCCGGTGACAGCTGCGCCTTCACTCGCCGCGCGCTGCGTTCGTCGCCGGTGATGGCAGTGAGGATCTCCTGCTGGCGGGCGGCGTCGGCAAGCCCGAAATCGGCGCCGAGCCCGAGTTCCCGGTGGTGCTCGCGCAGGATCTGCAGACCGAAGGAGTGGAAGGTCGCCACGGTCATCCGCTGCGCGGGTGCGCCGATGAGCGCGTGCAGGCGTTCGGTCATCTCCTCGGCGGCGCGGCGGGTGAAGGTGATCGCCAGGCATTCCTCCGCCGGGACGTCGCGTTCCAGGACGAGGTGCGCCAGCCGGTGGGTGACGGTGCGGGTCTTGCCGGTGCCCGGCCCGGCGACGATCAGCAGCGGACCGCCCGGGACCTCGGCCGCGGCCCGCTGGTCGGGATCCAGCCCGGCGAGCACACCGGTCCCGGTGTTCCGGGTGGGAGCCGGCTGCGGCTCGGGTTCGGCTAGTGACCGGGAGACCGGTGCGGCAGCGGGTTCGGGTTGCGCCTGTGGGGCGAACAGCGCGTCGTCGAACAGCGCGGGCGCATTGCCGGTGCGCAGGCGGGTGAGTTCGGCGGGTTCGAAAACGCGGATGGTGCCGTATTCGCCGTCGTAGCCGGGATCGCGCAGCACCTGGCCGTGCCGCAGCCGGTCGATCGCCTCGGCCACCGCGGCGTTGGTGCGGCGCAGCTCGTCGACCGGCACGTCCTGGAGGATCTGCAGTTCCGGGCCGTGGGCGGCGGTGAGGTCGCTGACCTCGCCGAAGACCTTCTTGCTCTTGGGGCCCACGCCGAGGACCTCGCCGACGATCTCCGGCAACGGGATGAGGTTGCGGAACCCGGCCGCGCCCGGCGGGCGGATGCCTTCGGGCCGGTCCGCGAGCGCGTCGATGCGGTGCAGCACGCCGACGGTCAGCGGCTTGTTGCAGCCCGGGCACAGTCCGCTGTGGGCGCGGGTGTCGCCCGGCTCGAAGCGCACCTGGCACTTGCGGTGCCCGTCGAGGTGGTACTTGCCCTCTTCGGGGAAGAACTCCACCGTGCCCGCGAAGCCCTCACCGGTCTCCAGCGCGCGCTTGATCGCGAAGTAGTCCAGGTCGGTGTCGAAGACGCTGGCCTCGCGGCCCAGCATCGGCGGCGAATGCGCATCGGAGTGGCTGACCAGCGTGTACTTGTCCAGCGCGGAGACCCGCCAGTTCATCTCAGGGTCGCTGGACAGCCCGGTCTCCAGCGCGAAGACGTACCCGGCGAGGTCGCGGTAGCAGTCCTCGATCGCGTCGAACCCGGCCTTGGAGCCCAGCACCGCGAACCACGGCGTCCAGATGTGCGCGGGCACGAGGTAGGCGCCGTCGCCGGATTCGAGGGTGATCTCCAGCAGGTCCCGGGAATCCAGGCCGAGGATCGGGCGGCCGTCCGAGCCGAGGTTGCCGATGCGGCCCAGCCGCTGGTTGAACCGCTCGGCGGCGGCGAAGTCCGGCAGGTAGCAGAGGTGGTGGACCTTCCGAGTGCGTTCGCCGCGCTTGTAGATGGTGGAGATCTCGACCGACAGCATGAACCGCACCTGCCCGCCGCAGTTGGCGGGCATGCCGCGGGTCATCGCGGCGTCGAGGTCGTCGCGCAGCCGGAACAGGCCGGGCTCGGCGGGTTCGAGGACCTCGCGCAGGTGCGCGAACCAGGCCGGGTGGGTGAAGTCCCCGGTCCCGACCAGCGTGATGCCCTTGCGGCGTGCCCACCAGGTCAGGTGCTCGATGTCGCAGTCCTTGCTGCAGGCGCGCGAGTACTTCGAATGGATGTGCAGATCGGCGTAGAAGCGCACCCCGGCGATCTTGCCAAAAGATCACCAGCGGCCGGCCGGGGGCCGGGCGAAGCGGCCGCCCGCCGATGAGCGGGCGGGCGACCGCGCGTCGGTCAGCTCTCCGGCAGGCTCCGGTCCACCAGGTCGTCGACGATCTTGTCGATGCCGTACGGCTGCAGCAGTCCGGGGACCGTGAGGTCGTCCATGATGACGCCGAGCATGGCTAGGTAGAGCTGCAGCACGGTGGCGCGGTCGCCGGGCAGGCCGGCTTCGAGGTGCCAGTCGATGTTGCTCTTGAGCATGTCGGCGAAGGTGGCGGTCAGGTCTTCCTGGAGCTCCGGTCGGCGGGTGGCCTCCAGGCGCAGTTCGAGCATGGCGAGGTGGCTGCTGCGGTCGCCGCGCATCCGCTCGACGAGCTGGCGCAGCAGCGTGGCGGTGAGCTCGCGGCTGGGCGCGGCCTTCATCGTCTCGGCCATCTCGACCGGGTCCGGGGTGAGGCGCTCGTGGGTGCGGGCCATGATCTGGCGGAGCAGCTCGGCGCGGTTGGCGAAGTAGTTGGTCGTCGTGCCGGTGGGAACGCCCGCTTCCTTGTCCACGGAACGCAGCGTCAGCCCGCGCGACCCGTCCCGCGCGAGGACCTCGATCGCGGCATCCAGCAGGGCAGTGCGTCGGGCGGGGTTCTGTCGCATGTCGATCTCCCGAAACTCGTCGACACCACTTCAGGTGAAGTACTAAGTTTTAACCACTGCAAACACAGTACCTCAATCGAAGTTAAAAGTGAGGACCCGAGATGCGAGTTCACCAGAAGCGCCAACACCGCCCGCAGGCGCCGATGCCGCGCTCCGTGCCCCGCCCCCGGCCGCTGCCCAAGCCCGGCACCCGCCGGTAACGCGCACCCCTGCCGCCCAGCGACCCACGACCGAACGGGAGATCAACGTTGAAATTCCTCCAGACCGCCACGATGCTGTCCGCCACGATCGCCTGCGCGCTGATGGCCGGACTGTTCGCCGGCTTCGCCTACGCGGTCATGCCCGGCCTCGGCCGCTCCTCCGACCGCACCCTGGTCGAGGCCATGCAGAACATCAACAAAGCCATCCTCAACCCGGCCTTCCTGGTGCCCTTCATAGGGGCGATCCCGCTCATCGCCCTGGCGGTGTTCCTGGCCTGGCAGGGAAACGGACGCCCGGCGCTGCCGTGGCTGATCGCCGGGCTGGTGCTCTACCTGGTCGCGTTCGCCATCACCGCAGCCGTCAACGTTCCCCTCAACGACCAGCTCGCCTCGGCCACCACCGACTTCGCCGCGGCGCGCAGCGCGTTCGAGAAGACCTGGGCCACCTGGAACATCGTCCGCGCCCTCGTGCACACCGCGGCATTCGTGTGCCTGCTGTGGTCCCTGGTCGTCTACGGCTCCCAGCGGGTCGACGACGGCCAGCCGACCGCGCTGCAAGCCGGTCACGCCCGTTCCGTCGTCGTCCACGGCCCCTGAGCGGCAGCGCGGCCGATCACCAGTGCGCGGGGCGGGAAAGCGCCGGGGGCAGCTTCGTGGCGGCATCGCCCTTGGCGGCGTTGAGCTGGGCCTGGGTGAGGAAGATCGCGCCGGTGAGGTCGGCCCCGCGCAGGTTCGTGTCGCGGAAGTCCGCGCCGATCACGTCGGCCGACCGCAGATCGGCACCGCGCAGATCGGCCGCGATGAGGTAGGCGCCGCGGAGGTTGGCGCCTCGCAGGTCGGCGCCGCGCAGCTTGGCTCCGATGAGGTCGGCGCCCCGGTGGTTCTTCTTGCGGCCCGAGACCTTGGCCCGCACGAGCTCGCTGGTGCGCAGCAGCAGGGTGTTGATGTCGTGGCGCAGCGCCGCGACATCAACACCGGTGAGCTCATCGGCGCTGCCGCGGGTCAGCGCTTCGGTGTCCTCCAGCGCCTTGCGGAGATCGTCGTGCACGGGCTCGGCCGCCGGGAGGGTCAGGGCTTCGGTGAGGTACCAGAGCAGCTCGTGGAGCTGGCGCATCACCGGGAACACCGCGAACATCTTCCCGGCGGTGCGCGGGGCCTGCCGCCAGTCCGTGCCGCCGAAGGTGACCTGCGAGACCTTCTGCCCGGCGCCGAAGCAGTCGAAGACGGTGCAGCCGGGAAAGCCCCGCTCGCGCAGCTGCGAGTGGATGCCGCAGCGGAAGTCGTCCAGCAGGTTGGTGCACGGCGTCCCGGCGTCCTTGTTCACGGCGAAGTCGGCCGAGGAGGCGAAGGGCAGTGCCACGCAGCACAGTCCGAAGCAGTTCGCGCAGTCGGCTTGCAGACCGCCATCGGCGGGTGGGGCTTGGTGCTGGTCGGACAACGTGCGTGATCTCCTGCCGCGAGGTGTTCTCTTCTCCCATTCTCCCCGACCAGATGCGGCGAGCCGGACGCAGGTCGCGATGCCGGAGCGGGTCCCGGGGGTGGCGGCGTGCCCCGCCAGCAGGTCCGACGTGCCGCCGGTCGCGGTTGATAACGTCCGCGGCATGGGTGAGCAGCAGGTGCGCGACGCGACGTCCGAGGAGCAGGCCGAAGGGGTGTGCCGATTTCCCGGATGCTCGCGGGAGGTCGTGCGCACCGGCGGCCCGGGGCGCCCCTCGGAGTACTGCGATCTCCCCGAGCACACCCGCTGGCGCGCCTGGAAGGAACGGCAGCGCCTGCAAGCCGTGCAGGAGCAGGCCGAGGTCTCGCCGGTCGCGGCCGTCGAGTACGACAGCGCGCGGCTGCGGGCCGAGGAGCTGCTGCGGCAGTACCGGCTCCTGTCGGAGCAATTGACCCGGAATCTGCGTGCCGGCATCGCCGAACTCGGTACGATCGCTGATCCCAGCGCGGCGGAGGCACAGATCCAGGCGGCCCAAGCCGAAGCCGCGCACCGCATCGCGCAGGCCGAGAAAGCCCTGGCCACCGCGCAGCAGCAGCGTCGCGACGCCGAACAAGCGCGCAGCGCCGCCGAGGCGGCAGCTGAGGACGCCACCGCGGCCGCGGAAACCGCCGGGCAGGAGGCCGAAAGCGCCCGCAAGGAACGGGATGATGCCGTGGAACGGGCGAACCAAGCCGAGCAGCGGGCGCGGCAGGACGTCGAGGCGGCGCGCAACGAAGCCGAGGTCGCCACCGCGGCGGCCCGGCGCGACGCCGAGCGGCAGATCGCCGACGCGCGCAACTCCATCGAGCAGGCGAAGGCGAGCGCGGCCGCGGAAATCCAAGCGGCGCAAGAGGAAGCGCGGCGGCAGATGGATGTCGCGGCGCAGCAGCAGGCGGCGGCGGTGGAGCGGGCGGCGCGCGCCGAACAATCGGCGGAGACCGCGCAGGGACAGCTGGACGAGCTCAAGCGCGTAGCGGAGGAAGCGCGCGCGGAGGTGCAGCGCCAGCGTGACGAGCTCGCAGTGCTGCGCGAGCAGCAGGCGGCGGAACTCCAGCAGCTGCGGACGGAGGCCGCGGAGCGGATGGAGACCGAGCGCACCGCCGCCGCGCAGCGGGTGGCTGCGGTGCAGGACGCGCGGGAGCAGTCGCTGGCACGCGCGGAGCGCGCCGAACGGCAGCTCGACGCGGCGACGGAGGAGCTGCGTGCTCTGCGGGCAGCTGCGGCGCAGCCGCCCGCAGAGCCGGCGTAGCCGGGCGGAACGCCTTCAGGCCACCGCGGCGCCTGTCCTCCAGGTTCCGCAGCAGGTAGGCGCCGTCAGCGGGCTCGTTCGGTGGTGAACGGTCCGTCGGGGCCGAAGGCCCGTTCGGCGAAGCGTTCGCCGATGCGGCGGTGGGTGGCTGCGTCCGGGTGGAGCCGGTCGGGCAGCGGCAGCTCGGCGAAGTCCGCCTCGCCGTAGAGCTCGAGGCCGTCGAGGTGGTGCAGGTTCGGGTCGTCGGCCGCGCGCTGCTTCACGATGCGGGCGAGCTCCTCCCGGATGACGCCCAGCGTCAGCTTCCCGGCCGCGCGCTCCGCGGGGTCGCCGGTGGCCCGGAACTGCACCTTTCCGGCTCGGAGCGCGTCGACGTCGAACGCGCCGGGGCCGGGGGTGTCCTCGTGGATGGGGCACAGGATCGGCGAGACGACCAGCAACGGCGTCGTGGGATGTCCGTCGCGGATGGTGTCGAGGAAGCCGTGCACCGCCGGGGTGAAGGCGCGCAGGCGCATCAGGTCGGCGTTGACGACGTTGATGCCGATCTTGACGCTGATCAGGTCCGCCGGGGTGTCGCGCAGGGTGCGGGCGGTGAACGGGTCGAGCAGGGCGCTGCCGCTGAAGCCCAGGTTGATCAGTTCCACGTCGCCGAGGGCAGCGGCCAGCGCGGGCCAGATCGTGCTGGGGCTGGCCGCGTTGGAGCCGTGGCTGATCGAGCTGCCGTGGTGCAGCCACACCTTGCGCCGCCCGGTCGGCACCGGCTCGACCGGAGCGTCGGTGCGCAGGGCGACCAGTTGCGTGAGCTCGTTGTGCGGCAGCCAGATCTCGACGTCCTTGACGCGGTCGGGCAGCCCGGCGAACCGGACGGTGCCGACCGGGCCGGGCCGGGTCTCGGTGGAGCCGGTGGCGACGTCCACGGTCACGACGTTGCCGCCCGGCGCGCTCGCCTGGTCTGCCAGGCGGCCGTCGACGAGCAGGTCGTAGACGCTGCCGGGGCGCGGCGGGAGGCCCTGGTAGACGGTCTTGGTGGGCAGGACGTCCAGCTCGACGACCGTGGCCCGGGTGCGGACGACCAGCCGCACACCGGAGGGCTGGGACTCGGCCATGGCCAGCTGCCCATCGGTGTACTGCGCACGCGCCCAGGCCGGCAGCCGGTGCGGCAGCAACCCGTGCTCGGTGCGCTCCAGGTCGAGCGCGCCGAGCAGGAGATCCGCGGTGATGGGAGTGGTGACCCGGGCCTGCGGCCCGGTGGTGGCGGCGTCGTGCTGGTGGTTCATGACCACCAGCCTGTCAATTGATTTCCCGATCCGCACCCGGTTTTCGCGTCGCGGCCGCGGCTCAGGGGTTCACGGCGGCAAGCGCGTCGATCTCGACCAGCTGGTCGTCGTAGCCGAGGACCGTGACGCCCAGCAGGGTGCTGGGCGGGTCGTGGTCGCCGAAGTGGTCGCGCACCACTTCCCACGTCGTGACCAGGTCGGCCTGCCGCGTGGCGGCCACGTAGACGGTCGTCTTGACCACATCGGACAGTCGGGCCCCTGCGTCGGCCAGGGCGGTTTCGAGGTTGCGCATCATCTGGTGCGCCTGTGCGGCGTAGTCGCCGACGGCCACGGTCGCGCCGGCCTCGTCGAGCGGGCAGGCTCCGGCGGCGAAGACCAGCTGCGCGTCGGGGCGCACGACCGCGCCGTAGGCGTATTCGGCCACATCGGACAGTTTTCCGCTGCGGACCAGGCGGAACGTATCGGACATAACGTCACCCTACCGGCGGGCGTCGCGATGGGGCTTTCGCTCGCCGCAAAAAGGAGTTGATCGTCCGAATAGTCTGGTTGTCAGTGGACGGTCACCGAGCCGGGGCCGCCGGAATTTGTTCCACAGTGGACACCGAAGGGGCTGGAGGACGATGGAACCGCGGGGCGTGGCGGACGACCGGTTCGCCAAGGTGGCCGAGGTGTTCGCGCAGTTGCTGGCCGACGGCCGCGAGACTGGCGCCGGGCTGGTGGTGCGCTACGGCGGCGAGGAGGTCGTGCGACTCTCCGGCGGGTGGGCCGATGCCGCGCGCACCAGTCCATGGCGAGAGGACACGCTCGTGCACGTCTACTCGGTCAGCAAGCCGTTCGCCGCCCTGACCCTGCTGAAGGTGCTCGCCGAAGCCGGGATCGCGCTGGACACCCCGGTGGCCGCGCTGTGGCCGGACTACGCGGCGGCTGGCAAGTCGGCGACCACGCTGCGCCAGCTGCTCAGCCACCAGGCCGGGCAACCGGTGTTCCCCAGCGAGGCCGCGGATCTGTTCGACGACGCCGGGCTGCGCGCGCAGCTGGCCGCGGCCGCGCCGGAATGGCCGCCGGGCACGGCGGTGGCCGAGCACGGCCTGACCTACGGTCATCTGCTCGACGGTGTCGTGCGGTCGGTCACCGGGCGCTCGCTGGGGACGGTGTTCCGGGAGGACATCGCGGGACCGCTGGAGCTGGATGCGCACTTCGGGGTTCCTGAAGCGGACCTGAGCCGGGTCGCGGAGCTGGAGATCGCCGACCCGGAGTCCTGGAAGTTCGGCGAGCCGGGCGATCTGACGCACCGCGCCCTGGCGGTACCGCCCGGCGCGTTCGACGTGGCGCTGCACAACTCCGAGCGCTGGCGCCGCGCCGAGTTCCCGGCGATCGGCATGCACACCACCGCCCGGGCGCTGTGCGGGTTCTTCGCCGGGCTGGCCGACACCGACGGGCCGGTGGCGCGGCTGCTGGGCGGGGAACTGCACGGGGAGTTCATCCGGCCGCAGGTCAGCGGATGGGACCTGTTCCTCGGCTTCGACGTGACGTGGACGCTGGGCCTGCAGCACTACGACGGAGATCTGGCCATGGGCGGGCTGGGCGGCTCCACCGCGTGGGTGTCGCGGAAGCACGGCTATTCCTGCGCGTTCGTGACCCGGCACCTCGCCGGCCCGCACCGGATGATGGCGCTGGAGGAAGCCATCGAGTCGGTCTGGTGAACCGCGCTTCCGGTGCGGCGGGGCGCGCCGGGTGTCGTGGGGTTGGTATTGACTGGTTGCCATGGCAATCAAGATCGAGGACGCGACGGTCGCCGATACCGAACGGCTGACGCGGATCGTGCGGACCAGCAGCGCCTACGACGGGCACTACCGGGTGATGGTGGCCGATCTGGGCATCGACGCCGAGTACCTGGCAGCGCACCTGGTGCGGGTGGCCCGCGACGAGGCTGGCCGACTGCTGGGCTTCTACACGGTGATCGTCCCGGGGCGTGGCGGCGCCGGCGAGGGCGAGCTCGACTTCATGTTCGTCGACGACGCCGCGCAGGGCCGGGGCGTGGGCCGGATGCTCATCGACGACGCTCGCGCGCAGGCCCGCGCCCGGGGTTTGCGGCGGGTGCACGTGGTGTCGCACCCGCCGTCGGAGGGCTTCTACCTGTCGGTCGGGGCTCAGCGGGCGGGGACGGTTCCCGCGGAGGGTGCGATCACGTGGTCCCGTCCGCATCTGGTGCTCGAACTGTAGGCGGCACCTACCGTGTCGACATGCGAATCTCACGTCTGCAGTTCGTGTCGGTGCCCGTGGCCGACCACGTCAAGGCCCGCGAGTTCTACGTCGACGTCCTCGGCTTCGAGCTGGTCGTGGACATCGCCGGCCCGCACGGCCAGTTCGTCATGGTCGCCCCGCCCGGCGCGCAGACCGGTGTGGTGCTGGTCGACTTCAGCGTCGACGGGCGCGAATTCGGCGGGCCCGTGCACCTGCAGTTCCACACCGACGACCTGGACGCCGATATCGCGGAGCTGCGCGCCGCGGGCGTGGAGGCCGGGAACCCGCAGGACGTGCCGTGGGGCCGGATGACGACCTTCACCGATCTCGACGGCAACCCGATCTCACTGCTGCAGCCCTCGGCGATGGGCAACCGGCCGGGCTGACGCCGGTCACCGCATGGCGCGCCAGGGTTCGCCGCCGGCCCGGTCGAGCCGGTCGCCGGGTGTCGCCCAGGTGTGCACCGGGGTCTCGCCGGGCGTGACCGGCGGCCAGCCGGGGTCGCCGGTGCGGGCGAAGTCGCGCCAGGCGCGCATCATGCGCCGGGACAGGGCTTGGTCGTGGTCGTCGGGCGGGCCGCCGAGGAGGAAGTCCGCCGCGGCGAGGTTGCCGAAGTTCAGCGGCACATCGGCGCCGTGCCAGGCGTGGACTCCGGCGCGGCTGCGGGCGAAACGGGCCAGGTGCGCCCGCCCGCCGTGGCGTGCGTGGTGCTCGGCCAGCCGCGTGCTGTGGGCCGCGAAGATCGCGTCGCCGAACAGGGCGAGATAGGCCTCGCGCGGCGAGGACGCGAGGGTGCGGTAGCGCTCGGCGACGGTGTCCGGGACGGCCATGGCGTGGGCGAAGGCGCGCAGCTGGGCATCGGTGTCGACGCGCTTGATGGTGTCGAGCGCGTCGAACAGCCAGTACTCCTCGGTCGTGTGACACACCAGCAGGTCGACGGTCGTGTCGTGCACTGTGGACAGTGGCGCCGCGGGCAGCGTGCGGCCGTCGACGACGGGGCCGAACAGGACCGGGTCGTACTGTCGCCGGAAACCGGATTGCGGGGCGCCGGCGACTTCGGTCGCGGCAGCGACGAGTTCGCGAGGTGGGGCCGTCTCCGGATCGGTGCCCAGCCGCGTGGTGATCTCGGCGGTGATGGCCGCGGCGGCGTCGGTGGTGAAGTAGGAGTCAGGGACGCTGTGCAGGATGGCGCGGCGGAACAGCCCGCGTGCCTGCGGCATGAGCAGCAGGCACGCCGCCGATCCGGCGCCGGCGGACTGCCCGGCGACCGTCACGTTGCCCGGGTCGCCGCCGAATGACGCGATGTTCTCCCGCACCCAGCGCAGCGCGGCGATCTGGTCCAGCAGGCCGCGGTTGTCGGGATGGCCGGGCAGGTGCCCGAACCCTTCGAAACCCAGCCGGTAGTTGGCGGTGACCACGACGAGCCCGGTGGCGGCCAAGGCGGTGCCGTCGTAGTCGGGCTGGGCGGTGGAGCCGAAGGTGTAAGCGCCGCCGTGGATCCACACCAGCACCGGGAGCCGGTGCGCGGCCGGCGGCGCCCAGACGTTGAGGGTGAGCACGTCGTCGGCGCCGGACCACGTCGGCGCGCCGGGCAGTTCCGCGTCCTGAGGCGCGATGGGACCGAACTCCACGCAGGCGCGCACCCCGTTCCAGGCCTCTGCCGGCCTGGGCGGCCGGAACCGGTTCGGCCCGAACGGTGCTGCGGCGTAAGGGATTCCGAGGAACGAGTGGACCGAGCCGTGACGGCCGCGGATCCGGCCGGCGGCGGTGACGACCTCGGGCGTCACCGCTGGGCCGGGCGGGTCAGTCGCCAGATGACGTCGATGCCCTCTTCGCTACCCGCCCGGGGGTCGCGGCTGGGGCTGCGGCGGTCGACGCAGGTGAAGCCGAGGCGTTGCGGGATGCGCCCGCTGGCGGTGTTCGCCGCGTCGTGCCAGATCTCCACGCGGTCGATGCCCGGCAGCGCGAACGCCTCGTCGACCAGCGCGGCCGTGCTGGTGGTGGCCAGGCCCAGGCCGGTGTAGTCGGGGTGCAGCCAGTACCCGATCTCCAGGCCGCCGGAGCCGATGCGGCGTTCCATGGCGACGCAACCGGCGATCGTGCCGTTGACGATGATGGCGTAGGCGTAGGCGCTGCCGGTGTGCCAATTGCGGTCGCAGCGGTCGAGGAATTCGACGGCCGTGTCCAGCGAGTAGTCCCCGGCGGCCCACGGCATCCACGGCCGCAGGTGCGGCAACGCTTCGGTGACCACTCGGTGCATCTCGGCGAGATCGCCACCGCGCCAGCGGCGCAGCACCGCCGATTCGAGGGTGATCAGTTCCGGGGGATGGGCCATGCGCCGATGGTCCTGCCCCGCGGCCGGTCCCGGCAACCGAATATCACCGGATCCGCAACGAGAAGTGGGCCGCCCCGCAACCGGGACGGCCCACTTGTGCTCTGCGCGGGTGGCTCAGATCAGGCCGAGCTTGCGGACCGCGTCGCGCTCCTCGACGAGCTCGTTGACCGAGGCGTCGATGCGCTCGCGGGAGAACTCGTCGATCTCCAGGCCCTGCACGATCTCGAACTTGCCGTCGCGGGCGGTGACCGGGAACGACGAGATCAGGCCCTCCGGCACGCCGTAGGAGCCGTCGGAGACCACGGCCGCCGAGGTCCAGTCGCCCTCGGGCGTGCCGTTGACCCAGGTGTGCACGTGGTCGATGGCGGCGTTGGCGGCCGAGGCGGCCGAGGACGCGCCGCGGGCCTCGATGATGGCCGCGCCGCGCTTGGCGACGGTCGGGATGAACTCGTCGGCCAGCCAGGCCTGCTCGACCTGCTCGGCGGCGATCTTGCCGCCGACCTCGGCGTGGAAGAGGTCGGGGTACTGGGTGGCGGAGTGGTTGCCCCAGATGGTGAGCTTCTTGATGTCGGTGATCGACACGTTCAGCTTCTGCGCCAGCTGGGACAGCGCCCGGTTGTGGTCCAGGCGGGTCATCGCGGTGAACCGCTCGGCGGGCACGTCCGGCGCGTGGGCCTGGGCGATGAGGGCGTTGGTGTTGGCCGGGTTGCCGACCACCAGCACGCGCACGTCGTCGGCGGCACCGGCGTTGATCGCCTCGCCCTGCGGCTTGAAGATGCCGCCGTTGGCCTCCAGCAGGTCGCCGCGCTCCATGCCCTTGGTACGCGGGCGGGCGCCTACCAGCAGCGCGACGTTGGTGCCGTCGAACGCGGTGCGGGCATCGTCGGTGATGTCGATGCTCTGCAGCAGCGGGAAGGCGCAGTCGTCGAGCTCCATCGCGGTGCCCTCGGCCGCCTTGACCGCCTGCGGGATCTCCAGCAAGCGGAGCTTGATCGGGGTGTCGGGCCCGATGAGCTGACCGGATGCGATCCGGAACAGCAACGCGTAGCCGATCTGACCGGCCGCACCGGTAACGGTCACGGTGACGGGAGCTTGGGTCATGAGGTTTCGTTCTCCTGCTCGCCGGGTGATTGCCTAGCGGGATGCTATCCCCAGTGCGCCGGTGCCGTTGCGTGCCCGCCACGGATCACAGTGGACCGCGCGCCTGACCGATTCAGCCGCGACCGGCGGGGAGAGGCAGGCCACAGTCCGGCGGCCGCCTGATCATCGGTACGTGCTGGGTGGCGACCCGCGGAAATTCTTCGCACCGTGGTGTCGATCCGGCGCGGAGCCGTTCGTGTAGTGGGTGAGGAGCCGGGGCGGAGCCGGCTTCACGAGCTCGAGGAGAACGCGATGAAGCAGTACCTGCTGAGCATCTACCAGCCCGACGGGCCCACACCGCCGCCGGAGGTGCTGGAGCCGATCATGCGCGACGTGCAGGCGGTGAACGCCGAGATGCAGGCCGCCGGGGCGTGGGTGTTCGCCGCGGGCCTGCACCCGCCGACCACCGCGACCGTGCTGCGCGCGAAGGGCACCGACGTGCTCACCACCGACGGCCCGTACACCGAGGGCAAGGAGCACCTGGGCGGGTTCACCATCATCCGGGCGGCCGACCTGGACGCCGCGCTGGAGTGGGGCCGCAAGCTGGCGAAGGCGATCACCCTGCCCATCGAGGTGCGGCCGTTGCAGGACGACGAGGGCGAGACGTGCCGGTCCTCGGCGTAGCGGAGGCCGAACGGGTCTTCCGCGCGGAATACGGCCGCGCGGTGGCGGTCCTGGTCCGCGTCTTCGGCGACATCGACATCGCCGAGGAAGCGGTCCAGGACGCCTTCGCCACGGCCGTGGCGAAGTGGCCGTCGGCGGGCCTGCCGCCCAGTCCGGCGGGCTGGATCATCACCACGGCGCGCAACCGGGCGGTCGACCGGCTGCGCCGGGAGGCCTCCCGCGAGGACCGGCACGCGCAGGCCGCGCTGCTGCACGCCCACGACGAGCCGGAGCAGGAGGGGCCCGTGCACGACGACCGGTTGCGGCTGATCTTCACGTGCTGCCACCCGGCGCTGTCCACCAGCGCGCAGGTAGCGCTGACGCTGCGGCTGCTCGGAGGGCTGAGCACCGCGGAGATCGCGCGGGCGTTCCTGGTGGCCGAGCCGGCCATGGCCCAGCGGCTGGTGCGCGCCAAGGGCAAGATCCGCGACGCCGGGATCCCGTACCGGGTGCCGAGCGAAGCCGACCTGCCGGACCGGCTGCGCGCCGTGCTGGCCGTGGTCTACCTCGTGTTCAACGAGGGCCACACCGCCAGTTCGGGGCCTCGGCTGGTCCGCGAGGACCTGTGCGCGGAGGCCATCCGGCTGGGGCGGCTGCTGGCCGAGCTGATGCCCGACGAGCCGGAGGTCCTGGGGCTGCTGGCGCTGATGCTGCTGGTCGAATCGCGGCGGGTGGCGCGCACGACCGCCGATGGCGCGCTGGTGCTGCTGGCCGATCAGGACCGCGGCCGCTGGGATCGCGACCTCGTCGCCGAAGGCCAAGCCCTCGTGCGCCGCTGCCTGCGCCGCAACCAGCCCGGCCCCTACCAGATCCAGGCGGCGATCAACGCCGTGCACAGCGACGCGCCGACCGCCGCCGACACCGATTGGCGGCAGATCCGGGCGCTGTACGACCAGTTGCTGGCGGTGTCACCGAGCCAGGTGGTGGCGCTGCACCGCGCGGTCGCCGTCGCGGAGGTCGAGGGCCCGGCAGCGGGACTGGCCCTGGTGGACGAGCTCGACTTCGGCGGATACCACGTGTTCCACACGGTCCGCGCGGACCTGCTGCGCCGCCTGGGGCGCATCGAGGAGGCGGCGCGGGCCTACGACGCGGCGATCGAGGGGACCGACAACGCAGCCGAACGCGACTTCTTGCAGCACGCGCGCCGGGCGCTGGCGCGATGAGTTTCGCGGCGCGCGCCGGTCTACCCGTGGTGCAGGCGAAACCACGAGGTTGACGGAGCATGTGATGAGCATTCCCGACATCGTTTCGCGCGAGGAGTGGCTGGTGGCCCGCCGCGATTTCCTGGTGCGGGAGAAGGAGTTCACCCGCGCCCGCGACGCGCTCAACGCCGACCGGCGGCGGCTGCCGATGGTCGAGATCGACGCGGACTACCGGTTCGAGGGCCCGGGCGGGACGGTCGGCCTGCCGGAGCTGTTCGACGGGCGGCCGCAGCTGGTGATCTACCACGCGATGTTCGATCCGAGGTGGGACGGCGCCTGCCGGAGCTGCTCGTCGTTCATCGACCAGATCGGGCACCTGGCGCACCTGCACGCCCGCGGCACGTCGCTGGCGCTGGTGTCGCGCGCGCCGCTGGCCAAGATCGAGGCGTTCCGGGCCAGGATGGGCTGGACGGTACCCTGGTACTCCTCCTACGGCAGCGACTTCAACTACGACTTCCACGTGACGCTGGACGAGTCGGTGCGCCCGGTGGAGTACAACTACCGCACCGCCGAGGAGCACCAGCGGGCCGGCACCGGCTACTACGTCTCCGGGGAGCAGCCGTTCGAGCTGCCCGGGCTGAGCTGCTTCCTGCGCGTCGGCGACCGCGTGTTCCACACCTACTCGACCTACGGGCGAGGCATGGACGTGCTGGGCAGCACCACGAGTTTCCTGGACCTGACGGCCCTGGGACGGCAGGAGGACTGGGAGGAACCCGAGGGCCGCGCCACCGGCCTGGGGGCCCCGGCGGGCAGCCCGCAGGTGAAGTACCACGACGAGTACTGACCCCGGCGTTTCAGCTGGTGAGGCCGAGTTCGCCGGCTCGGGCACCGGCTTGGAAGCGGGAGTTGGCGTCCAGCAGGGTCATCAGCTCGGCGACGCGCCGCCGGTAGGTGCGGAGGGAGACGCCGATGCGGCGGGCCGCGGCTTCGTCGGTGAGCCCGGCGTTGAGCGCCTGCAGGACGCTGCGTCCGGCCTGGTCGATCTGCGGAAGTTCCTGACGCAAGTAGTCGGTGAGTGGGATGGCCGTGTGCCAGGTGGCGTCGAACAGGGCGTGCACGCCGTTGATGAAGGTCGGCGCCGTGGTCGCGGTGAATTCGCGTTCGCCCGCGGTGGTGGCACCGGCCAGGATCATCGCCCGCCGGTCGATGATGATCGTCTCGTGGGGCAGCGGGGCGGCGCAGATCCGCACCTCCGCGCCCACATCTGCGATCCGCAGCAAATGCTGCCGTTGTCGCGGATCGCAGAGCGCGGCCGAGGTGAACAGCTTGCGCACCCGCAGGTCCGGAGCGGGTTCGCCGGTGGGCCGGAGGCGCGGGTGTGACCAGGTGCGCAGGTCGGTGGCGGCGCACACGAACTCGGTGCGGGCATCGGTGAACAGGTGTCCTGCCCGGCGAATGAGCTCTGCCTCGCCACGCACCGCGATCACCTGGTGGTCACTCATGCCCACCGAGTCTACGGAGACGTTCGAGGCGGGCGGTGCAAGTGCGTTGGCAGCAACCTGCCAGCCGTTGGTGGCCAGGCCGGGTGGGCCCTGAGGCTGGTGCGCATGACGAATCTGACGGCCGCGGTGGGTGGCGAGTTCTTGCTGGGCGGTGATCTGCGGATCAACCGGCTGGGTTTCGGTGCGATGCGGCTGGTCGCCAATTCGCTGGAGGGGCCGCCGCGCGATCCGGCGACCGGTGTGGCGGTGTTGCGGCGGGCCGTGGAGCTGGGCGTCAACCACATCGACACCGCAGGTTTCTACCGCCTCGGTGGCACGTGTGCGCATGAACTGATCCGGCAGGCGCTGTGGCCGCACCGCGACGATGTGGTGATCGCGACGAAGGTGGGCCCGCTGCGCGACGCCGACGGGGCATTTCGAGGACAGGCAACGGCGGCAGAGTTGCGGGGCCTGGTCGAGGAAGATCTGCGACGGCTGGGCGTGTCGCGGCTGGACCTGGTCTATCTGCGGGCGGGCGGTATCGGCCCGGACGGGTCTTCGGTCGCGGAACGGTTCGCGGTGCTGGCCGAGCTGCGTGAGGCCGGGCTGATCCGCCACCTCGGCGTGAGCAATGTGGGCGCTGCGCAGCTCGCGGAAGCGCGCTCGGTCGCCCCGGTCACGGCGGTGCAGAACCACTTCCACGTGCAGCACGTCGAGGACCGGGAGTTGCTGGCCGAGTGCGAGCGGTCGGGGATTGCTTATGTGCCGTTCTTCCCGCTCGGCGGCGGCAGCACGCCAATGGACGCGGCAGGCGTTCAGGCAGTCGCGCAGCGGCTTTCCGCCAGTGTCGCGCAGGTGTCGCTGGCCTGGTTGCTGGCGGTTTCCCCGGTGACGCTGGCGATCCCGGGCACCGGTTCGGTGGCGCACCTGGAAGAGAACGTGGCCGCCGGTGGGTTGCGGCTCGACAACGGTGACCTCGCGGAGCTGGGCTCCTAGACGGGTGAGGCCAGTGCCGCCGAATTGGCCGTTGGTGTCGCCGCCGCGGCTGCCTAGTGTCCGATCAGGACGGTTGGGTGCGGCGAGAAGGTGGCGTGGTGGTCGAATTTCCGGCGGTGGCGGGGATCGCGGTGGTGGCGCTGGGGCTGGTGCTCACGCCGGGACCGAACATGTTCTACCTGGTGTCGCGGTCGCTGACGCAGGGACGCCGGGCGGGCCTGGTGTCGCTGCTGGGCGTGGCGGTGGGGTTCCTGGTGTACGCGGCGGCGGCCACCGCGGGCATCGCCACGGTGTTCGCGCTGGTGCCCGCGCTGTACACGGCGTTGCAGATCGCCGGCGCGGCATACCTGCTGTGGCTGGCGTGGCAGGCGGTGCGCCCGGGCGGGGTGTCGGCGTTCGCGCCGGCGCCCACCCCCGCCTACGGGCCGGGAAAGCTGTTCGCGATGGGGCTGGTCACCAACCTGCTCAACCCGAAGATCGCGGTCCTCTACGTGTCGCTGCTGCCGCAGTTCATCGACCCCACGCGGGGCGGTGTGGCGTTGCAGAGCCTGACGTTGAGCGTGGTGCAGATCCTGGTGGCGCTGTCGGTGAACGCGCTGATCGTGGTGACGGCCGGGGCGGTGGCGGGCATGCTGGCGCGGCGCCCGGGGTGGCTGCGGGTGCAGCGCTACTTCATGGGCGCGGTGCTGGCCGGGCTGGCGGTGCGGCTGCTGACGGACCGGGCTCGCCCGGCGTGATGCCGAGTGCGGCCTGCAGCCCGTCGGCGCCGTGCGCGGTGAGTTTCAGCGCCCGCTGCTGGGGTTTGCGGGCCAGCCAGCCTGAGTCGAGCAATCCGGTCAGCAGCGCCGCGCCGAGCCGGCCGGCGAGGTGGTGCCGCTGTTCGCTCCAGTCCACGCAAAACCGCAGCAGCGGCCGTCGCGACGGCCCGGCCTGCACGGCGTGCAGGTCCACGCCTAGGGCGGCGAAGACGCCTTCGGCGCGCGGACCGAGCCGGTAGGGATGGTCGCTGAGCTGCACGGAAAGGCCCTCGTGCGGGCGGCGGCGGGTGTCGGGGATGCCGTCGTCGGCGGCGAGCGCGCCACGGTCCAGCAGTGCCGCGGTGACCGCGACGCCGAGCCTCCCGGCGAGGTGGTCGTAGCAGCTGCGTGCTTCGCGCACCGCGGCGGCGCGGGTGCCCTGGCGCAGCGAGCGCACCGGTTCGGGCGGTGCGATGGCGGCGAGGGCTTCCAACACGGCGGCGACCCGGTCGTCGACGAGCCGGAAGTAGCGGTGCCGCCCGGAGCGTTCGGCCTCGATCAGGCCGCCGGCGCAGAGCTTGGCGAGGTGCGCGCTGGCGGCGCTGGCCGACAGCCCGGCCTCCGCGGCCAGCACCGAGGCGGGGAGCGATCGCCCGTCGGCCAGCGCCTGCAGCACCTTGGCGCGGCCGGGTTCGGCGAACAGTGCGGCCACCGGTGCGATGTCGCTGTCTCCCTGGACTGCCATGCGCCCATTCTGCGCCCGCGACGTTTCAGGCTGGCGTGAAGTGTTGCGGGTGCAGCCTCGGTGCGTGTTGAAGAGACGAGGTTCTCCTGTGCTGGTGCTCGCGGTGATGTGCGCGGGCATGTTCTTGGTGCTGCTGGACGTCACAGTGGTCAACGTGGCCCTGCCCGCCATCCGCGGTGCGCTGGGCGCGGGGATGGCGGGGACGCAGTGGGTGGTCGACGGGTACGCGCTGGCCATCGCCGGGATGTTGCTGGTCGGCGGCGCGCTGGGCGACCGCTTCGGGCACCGCCGGGTGGTGCTGGCCGGGCTGGCGGTCTTCGGCGCGGCGTCGCTGGGGTGCGCGCTGGCTCCGGGGCTCGGGGCGCTGGTCGCCTCCCGTGCGGTGCAGGGCGTGGGGGCGGCGTTGCTGCTGCCGGGCAGCCTGGCGGTGATCGCCGGGGTGTATCCGGATGCGGCGGCGCGGGCACGGGCGTTGGGGGTGTGGGCGGCGGTGTCGTCGCTGGCGTTGCCGGCCGGTCCGCTGGTGGGCGGTCTCCTCGTCGAGTGGGGCGGCTGGCAGTCGGTGTTCGCGCTGAACGTGCCGGTGGTGATCGCCGCGGTCGTGGGAGTTCGCGCGCTGGTGCCGGATGTGCCCGGCGATCGCGGGCAGCGGGTGCGCGTCGGGGTGCTGGCGGGCGCGGTCGCGGGGTTGACGGCGCTGGTGTTCGCGGTGATCGAGGCCGGCCAGGCAGGGTTGGACGCATCGGTGGTGGCAGCGCTGGTGCTGGCGGTGATCGCGCTGGGGGCGGCCGGGCGGCGGATGCCGCGTTCGTGGCTGGGCAACCGGCCGTTCCTGACGGCGAACTCGGTGGCGCTGCTGATGAATCTCGGCATGAACGGCACGCTGTTCGTGCTGTCGCTGTACCTGCAGAACCTCGGCGGGAACTCGCCGGCGCGCACCGGTGTGCTGTTGTTGCCGATGTCGATTCCGCTGGTGCTGCTGGCGCCGGTGGCCGGGCGGCTGGTGGCGCGCTTCGGACCCCGGGTGCCGATGGTGTGCGGCGCGGTGATCGCCGCGGCGGGATCGGGTTGCTGGGCCCTGGCGTCTCCGGGCGGTGGCTATGCGGAGGTGGTTCCGGTGCTGGTGGCGTGCGGGATCGGTGCCGGATTGCTGACCACGCCGGTGGTGGCGGCCGCGGTCGGCGCGCTCGGGCCGCGGCGTTCGGGGCTGGCCAGCGGGGTGAACAACACCATGCGGCAGACCGGGACCGCGCTGGGTGTCGCGGTGTTCGGCGCGGTCGCGGGCTCGCCGGAAGCACCTGCTGATTTCGTTGCGGGGCTGCACCGCCTGGCCGTGGTCGGCGTGTTGCTGTGGCTGGTGGCGATCATCGTCAGCCTCGCCGCAGGCGCGCGTCGGCCCGTGGGTGACCGCGTTGCGGCAGTGCGGTGAGATGCACCGAGCCGTGAGTGTTTTGGGGCGCCGTTACACCGCTGGTTCATGGGGTCAGGCTGTGCCGACGACCGGCTCCGGGCGGCCAGCGCCGCGGCCGAGACGGCGAGCCTGGCGATGCCGCTCCACAGCGCCGTGCGGTAGGTCGCGGCGTCGGCGATCAGCCCGCCCAGCACCTTGATCGGCGCGGTGGCCAGCACCGGGCCGGTGGTCTGGGCGACCGCGTACGACTGCTCCAGCCTCGCGTTCGCCGAGGTGAGCAGCCCCGTGGGCGCCAGTCGCGGCAGGAATGCCTGGTCGGCCGCGTCGAAGAACAGCGATGCCACGCCCAAGACCGCCACCAGCAGCGCCGGCGTCGGCAGATCGAGCAGGCCCATGGCGTGCAGTGCGGGGATCGCGCACAGCAGCACCGCGCGGCCCAGGTCGGCCCCGACCAGCATCGGTTTGCAGCGGTAGCGGTCGACGATGACACCGGCGAGCAGCCCGAACAGCAGATAAGGGATCCAGCGCGCGGCGTTGAGCAGGCCGAGTTCGGTCGCGGTGGCGTGCAGGGCGACCGCGGCGAGGATCTGCACGGCGAGGCCGGTGATGTAAGTGCCGAAGATCGAGGTGGTCGACGCCGCCCAGAACCGGCGGTAGCCGGCGAGATCGACGAGGCGCGGCATGCCGGGGCCGTAACAACGATTTCGCCCCGGCATTCCGGTGTTTCGTTCCCGTTTTCCCGCCGCGCCGATCCGCCGGACACAGTGGACGGCGCTAGATCATGCGTTTGCCCCCTCCGGCGTAGATGGTCTGGCCGGTGACCCAGCGGGCTTGGTGGGAGGCGAGGAAGACCGCGAGGTCGGCGATGTCGTCGGGGCGGCCGACGCGGCCCAGCGGGCTGAACTCGGCGAAGCGGGTGTTCATGTCGTCACTGATCCAGCCGGTCTGCACCGGGCCCGGCGAGATGATGTTGACCGTGATGCCGGCGGCGCCGAGTTCGATGGCCGCGGAGCGGCTCAGCGATTCCAGCGCGTTCTTGGTCGCCCAGTAGGAGATCTGGTCGGCCGCGCCGGGCGCGGCGTCGGTGGAGATGTTGATGATGCGGCCCCAGCCGGCTTTGCGGCGCCGGTGACGGCGGTGGAATTCGGCCATCAGCAGCGCGGGTGCGCGGGTGTTGACGGCGTGGTGGGCGTCCAGGCTCGCCGCGGCGACGGTGGTGACGCCGCGCGCGGGGGCGGTCCCGAAGGTGTCGGGCACGCAGTGGGCGGCGTTGTTGATGAGGATCTCCACCGGCCCGAAGTGGGTCTCGGCGTGGTCGAAGATCGCCGGGACGACGGCGGGGTCGGCGAGGTCGACGGCCAGCGATTCGGCGTCGGCGCCGTCGGCGCGCAGGGCATCGCGCACGTGGTCGGTGTCGGTCGCCTTCGCCGTGTCGTAGGTGCGGTCGGCGCCGGTGGTGTCGCGGGTCGGGGGTGTTTCGGGCAGGGAGGCGAGCACGACTTTGACGCCCTGGCGGGCCAGGGCTCGGGCGATGCCGGCGCCGATGCCCAGCGGGCTGTTGGCGCCGGTGATCACGGCAACGCGGTCGCGCAGGCGGGGGTCGATCACGCGGTGGTCCTCTCGAAGTGTCCGATGTGGTCGGTGATGGTGGTGGTGATCTGGCGGTGCAGCGCGCCGGGCAGGGCGTGGCCGAGCCCGGGGATGGTCGCGCAGCGGGCGCCGGGGATGAGGTCGGCGAGGTGCCGGCCGTGCGGGGGCGGGTTGATCGGGTCCTGCGGGCCCTGGATGACCAGGGTCGGCGTGGTGACGTGGCGCAGTTCGGCGCCGCGTTCGGTGGGCACCGGGGTGGCGAAGGCGTGCGCGGACGGTTGCCGGTAGCTGCCGGCGTGGTCGATCGCGGCGTTCTCCCAGCGGCGGAACTCCGCGGCGTCGAAGGGGATTTCGTCGCCTGCGAGCAGTCGCCACTCGTCGATCCGGCGTTGCAGCGCGGTGGCGCGGTCGGGTGGGGGGTCGGCGCGGTGGGCCATCGCGGTGACCACCCGCGGGGTGGGTGTGGGCAGCTCGGTGGGTTCGCCTTCGACGGCGCGGCGCATCGAGCCGGCGAAGTCGACGTCGAGGGCGGCGGTCAGCATCAGGGTGAGGGTGCGCAGCCGGTCGCGGTGGTCCAGGGCGAGCAGCTGGCCGAGGGTGCCGCCCATGGACAGGCCGACGACGTGGGCGGCGGCGATGCCGTGGCCGTCGAGGACCGCCACGGCATCGCGGGCGAGGTCGGTCAAGGTGTAGTCGGTGATGTCCAGGTGCGTGGAGCGGCCGGTGTCGCGGTGGTCGTAGCGCACGACGTGCAGGTGGTGCGCGACGAGAGCGTCGACGAACTCGTCCGGCCAGCCCAGCGCGTTGGTGTTGGCGCCCATGATCAGCAGCACCGGCGGGTCTGCTGGGTCGCCGCGGGATTCGCTCCACAGCAGCATGCCGTCGGGGGTGGTGATGTGGCGTTCAGTCATCGAGCAGCCCCTCCCGGCGGGCCAGGGCTGCGAGCTCTTTGGGGTCGCCGCCCATGATGGTCCGCACGTGGGTGGTGATGGTCTGGATGGGCCAGTTCCACCAGGCGATGCGCTGGAGCAGCTCGACGTCGTCGTCGTAGAAGCGGCGGCGGATCACCTGAGCCGGGTTGCCGCCGGCGATGCCGTAGGCGGGGATGTCGCCGGTGACCATCGCGCCGGTGGCGATGATCGCGCCGTCGCCGATGCGCACGCCGGGCATGATGGTGGCGTCGCGGCCGATCCAGACGTCGTTGCCGACGACGGTGTCGCCCTTGGCGGGCAGGCTGGTGGCGAGGTCGAGGGTGGCCTGGGCCCAGTCGCCGCCGAACATGGTGAACGGGTAGGTGGAGCAGCCGATCATGGGGTGGTTGGCGGCGGGCATGATGAACCGCGCTCCGGTGGCCAGCGCGCAGAACCGGCCGATGCGCAGCCGCGCGGGCCCGTAGTTGTAGAGCACGTTGCGGGTTTCGAATTCGGCCGCGCCCGCGGGGTCGTCGTAGTAGGTGTACTCGCCGATCTCGATCAGCGGGGAGCTGACCACTGTGGACAGGAAGGCCACGTTGGTCAGCTCGGGCCGGGTGCTGGGGTGCACCCGGGTGGGGTCGGGCGTGTTGGGCATGGTGGCGGCTCCCCTCAGGCGCTTCGGCCGTCGTGCAGGTTCAGGGTGGGCCCGTTCCAGCGTCGCCGCAGCCATCGGTCGTGGCTGGCGACGACGATGGCGCCGGGCGCGGTGTGCAGGGCGTCTTCGAGTTCGCCGACGAGGGTCAGCGACAGGTGGTTGGTGGGTTCGTCCAGCAACAACACCTGTGGTGGATCGGCGAGCAGCAGGGCCAGGGCCAGGCGGCGGCGCTGGCCGACCGAGAGGACGCCGACGGGGCGGTCGAGGTCGGCCGGGGCGAGCAGGCCCAGGTCGCGCAGGTCGGGCCGGTCGTCCCGGTGGGGCGTGGCGTAGATCTGCCGGGGGCTCTTGCGGGGTTCGGCGAAGGTGACGTCCTGTTCGAGCAGGCCGATGCTGATGTCGGGGCGGCGCTGCACGCTGCCGGTGTCGGGTGCCAGCCGGCCGGCGGCCAGGTGCAGCAGGGTGGACTTGCCCGCGCCGTTGCCGCCGGTGATCAGCAGCCGGTCGGTGCCGGTGACGTCGAGTTCGTCGATCCACACCCGCCCGCGCACGCCTGCTTCCCGGATCTGCATCACCACATCGGTGGTGGTTTCGCGGTCGGTGAGGGGCGTGGCGAAGCGCAGCGGGCTCGGCGGTTCGCGGACTTGGGCGGCGGTGAGGTCGTCGAGGCGCTGCTGGGCGTTGCGCACCCGGCGGGAGATCTGCTTCTGGACCCGGCCGCCGGAGTAGTCGTAGGCCATCTTGGCGTTGTCGCGCCGCATGCCGTGGTGGCTGACCTGGCGGGCGGTGACGTCCACGGCGTGGCGCAGGGCGGCGAGTTCGTTCTGCTCGGCGGTGTAGCGCTGTTCCCAGCGGGCGCGTTCGGCGCGTTTGGCGGCGAGGTAGTCGGTGAAGGTGCCGCCGTAGCGGGTGGGGCCGTCCACGGCGGGGTCGAGGTCGAGGATGTCGGTGCAGACCGCGTCGAGGAACACGCGGTCGTGGCTGGCCAGCACGACGGCACCGGGCAGCGCGGCGAGGTGCTGCTGCAGGAACGTCAGGGCGGATTCGTCGAGGTGGTTGGTGGGTTCGTCCAGCAGCAGCGCGCGTGGCCGGCGCAGCAGCAGGACGGCCAGGCCCAGCCTGCTGCGCTGGCCGCCGGAGAGCGTGCCGATGCGCCGGTCGCCGGTGATGCCGCCCAGGCCGAGCCCGTCGAGGACGACTTCGGCGCGGTGGTCGGCGTTCCAGGTGTCGTGCTGCTGGGCCCAGTCGAGGACTTCGCCGTAGGCGGCGAGGATCCCGGGATCCTCGGGTGCCTCGCCGAGGGCGTCGGCGAGTTCGGTCAGGCGGGCTTGCGCGGCGCGGTGGTCGGCCAGCGCCTCGTCCAGCGCGGCCGCCAGCGTCGTGTCGAGGGTGAAAGGCGGTTCCTGGTGCAGGAATCCGAGGTCGTCGGGGCGGGTGAGCTCGCCGCTGTCGGGATCTTCCGCGCCGGCGAGGATGCGCAGCAGGGTGGACTTGCCTGCGCCGTTCTCGCCGACCAGGCCGATGCGCTGACCGGGCGAGGCGGTTAGCGACACCCCGGCGAGGACGGTTCGGTCCGCATAGGACTTGACGAGATCACGCGCGCGCAGGACGAAGGACGAAGCGGCAGAAGCATGGGACACGGGGCGTCACACCGGAGGACTCGATGGCAGTCGCCCGCCGGGCGTGATTCGACGCGAACCGGTGGAAGCGGTCGCGGAAGCCTCGGACGCGGGCCTGGCTCGAAGTCAGTTCTTCATAGTGGTGTTGATCTTAGCGGCAGGCCCGCCGCGGATGTCAAGGGAATTTCCGCGCCGCGTCCGCCGGTCGGGGTAGATCCGCTCGCCTGTCGTGGTGATCCAGTCGGCGCGCGGTGCCGGTCGGTGTTGGCCTGGGGCCACCGGCCCCCGCACGGGGGCCCGAGCATTCCAGGAGATACGTGATCATGCGCCGAATCCTCAGCGTCGCCGTCCTCGCCGCCGCCTTCGCCGGCACCACCGCGGGCCTGGCCCAGGCCCAGGACCAGCCGTGGAACGTCACGACGCTGCCCGCGCCGGCATGCGAGAGCGGCAGCTGCACCGGCTCCAACGGGCAGGACGGGTACGGGCAGGACGGCGTGGCGCACGCCGTGGCGACCGACGAGAGCAAGGACCAGTGACACCGGTCTGCGGATAGTCACCGGCGTTGGGGGGTCCGTTCCAAGCGGAACAGACCCCCCAACTCTTCCCCGGCGACGCTAATTCGGTTGCCCCAGCACGAGATTCGGGTGTAATGCTTGTCGAATGCTGCAGGAGAACCACACCGGTGAGGCCACGGTGTTGTCGGACGGGACCACGACGGTGTCCTACACCCCGGCCGGGATGCCGCGCGTCGCGCGGGTGCTGGCCATCGAAGGGCCCGATGCGCTGGGGCTGTTCCGCGCGGAGTTGCCGGGGTGGAAGCTGTCGGTCACTCCCGAGCAGGGCGAGGTGCTGCTGCGGGCGGGGGCGCGGCTGAAGCGGCATGCGCATGCGATGCGGCGCGATCTGCGAGCCGACCCGCCGCCGCCAGAGTGGGCGGAGCTGGTGCCGGTGGCGCCGCTGCGGGTGGTGGCCTGCGATCGCCCGGCGTCGGAGTTGCTGCCGGCGTGGCTGGAGGCGTTCCCGCCGGAACATCCCGACCGCGTGTCCGGCAACGATCAGCAGGTGCTGGTGGAGCTGCTGCAGCCGCTGCTGGCCGGCCGGGTGCTGGGGCCCGTGCTGGGGTGCAGCGCGTTGGTGGTCGACGCCGGCGACCGGGTCGGGGCCGGGTTGGTGGTCAACGATCACGACGGCGTCCCATGGGTGGGCGATGTGTTCCGCCGTCCGGCACCGGAATTCGCCGGCCTGGGCGGGCTGCTGCTGCGGCGCGCGATGGCGTGGCTGAGCGCGCAGGGCCGGCATGAGGTGGGTTTGGCCGTCACGGTCGGCAATCCGGCACAGCACGTGTACGAGCGGCTCGGGTTCGCCATCACCGCCACGACGATGACCGTGGAAATCCCGTGACCGCATCCCCGGACCGGCCGCCGCAGCCGGGATGGTTTCGGTCATACCGCGGGCAGTGCGCGGCCGGAGCGGGTTAGGATGGCGGCGTGATTCGCAGTTCGTGCTTCGCGTGGTGGCGCTCCGGTTAGGAGCGGCCATCTCAGCACGCACGTCTCGGGCCGTTCGGATGGACGGCCCTTTTTCGTGTTCTCCACGCGTCCCGGGGCCCCGGCCGGACCCCGCCACCAGACCGAGGAGAACACCATGACCACCGTGATCGAGACCTCCACCGCCGCGCGCCGCAGCGCCGAGCTGGAGGAGCAGATCGCCTTGCGCCCCAACGACTTCCGGGTGCTCACCGGCGACCGCCCGACCGGGCTGCTGCACCTGGGCCACTACTTCGGCACCCTGCACAACCGCGTCCGGTTGCAGCGTCAGGGCGTGGAGATGATGGTGATCATCGCCGACTACCAGGTGCTCACCGACCGCGACCTCGCCGAACACCTCGGCGAGCACGTCGACGACCTGGTGCTGGACTACCTGGCCGCCGGGATCGACCCGCAGACCGCCACGATCTTCACCCACAGCGCGGTCGCGGCGCTCAACCAGCTACTCCTGCCGTTCCTGAGCCTGGTGTCGGTCTCGGAGCTCAGCCGCAACCCCACGGTCAAGGACGAGATCAACCACTCGCGGCAGGCGGCCGTCAGCGGCCTGATGTTCACCTACCCCGCGCACCAGGCCGCCGACATCCTGTTCTGCAAGGCCAACCTGGTGCCGGTGGGCCAGGACCAGCTGCCGCACCTGGAGCTGACCCGCACGATCGCGCGCCGCTTCAACGACCGCTACGGGCGGCTGCTGCCCGAGCCGGACGCACTGCTGTCGCCGGCGCCGCTGCTGCTGGGCACCGACGGCACCAAGATGAGCAAGAGCCGCGGCAACGCGATCACGCTGTCGGCCACCGCCGATGAGACCGCGCGGCTGATCCGCGGCGCGAAGACCGACGCGCAGCGCCACATCACCTACGACCCGCAGTCGCGCCCGGAGGTCTCCAGCCTGGTGCTGCTCGCAGCCCTGTGCCTGGGGCGCGATCCGCACGACGTCGCCGCGGACATCGGCCGGGGTGGCGCGGCGGCGCTGAAGCGCACCGTCACCGAGGCCGTCAACGAGCACCTGGCGCCGATGCGGGAACGCCGCGCCGCCTTCGCGCAGGACCGCGGCTATCTGCGCCGGATCCTGCGCGAAGGCAACGAGCGCGCCAACGCCATCGCCGAGGCGACCCTCGCCGAGGTGCGCTCAGCGATGGGCACCCGCTACTGAACGGGTCAGCAGTCCATCGCGCATCACGGCCACCTCGTCGACCTGGTCGAGGTACTCGGTGTCATGGGTGACCATGACGGTCGCGACCTGGTGCTGGCGGGTGACCTCGGCGAGCAGCTCGACGATCTGGCCGCCGCGCTCCTGGTCGAGCGCGGCGGTCGGCTCGTCCACCAGCAGCACCGCGGGCCTGCCGGTGAGGGCGCGGGCGATGTTGACCCGCTGGCGCTCACCACCGGAGAGCTGGTGCGGCCGCCGGTGCTGCTTGCCATCCAGCCCGACCGCGGCCAGCGCTTCGGCGGCCGCACGGCGCTGCCGCCGCACCGAACCGCCGCGCATGTGCTGGACGGCGAGCAGTTGTTCCGCGGCGGTCAGCGAACCGAGCAGGTTCGGCTGCTGGAAGACGATGCCGATCTTCTCCAGCCGCAGCCGGGCCCGCCGCGCGGCGGAAAGGCCACCGGCGTCGACGCCGTCGACGATCACGCGGCCGGAATCGGGGCGCAGCAGGGTCGCGGCCACGGCCAGCAGGCTCGACTTGCCGGACCCGGAGGGGCCGACGACGGCCAGCATCCGGCCGGGCTCGACCTGCAGCGACACCTCGTCGAGGGCGGTGAGGACGCGGTCGCCGTCGGGGTAGGTCAGGCGGACATCGGTCAGGGTGAGGCTCATCGGGCTGCTCCCAAAGCGGTCAGCGGGTCGACGGAGGTGATGCGCCGGACGGCCAGGACGGCACCGACCATGCCCAGGACGATCATGGCGGCGATGGGCAGCACCGTCGTGGCGGCGGTGAGCTGGAACGGCACGGCCTGCACCGCCAGCGCCCCCAGACCGACCCCGACCGCGCCGCCGACACCGGCGCCGAGCACCAGCACGATCGCCGACTGCGCCAGCGCATCCCGCAGCAGATATCCGGTGGCGCCGCCCAAGGCCTTGAGGATCGCGATGTCACCGCTGCGCTGGATGGTCCACACGGTCATGAACGCGCCGATGACCAGCGCGGAGATCGCGTACAGGAAGCCCTGCATCATCAGCAGCGACCCGTTCTCCGAGGAGTAGGAGCCGATGGCCGACAGGCTGGCGCCGGTGGTGGCCGTCGTGGTGCCCGCTGCGGCGTCGGCCTGCGCCGGGTCGGTGGTCACCTCGGCGGCGATGACGGTGGCCAGCGGCGCGTCGACGCGCGGGGGCCGCAGCGCCGACCAGGTCTCCAGCGCCGTCCACGCCACCGGCGTGTGGCTGTAGTAGGCGTTGTCGGCGATGCCGCTGATGGTCAGCCGCTGCGTACCCGCCAGCACGGTCTGCCCGACGGCCAGGTCGTTGTCCTCGGCGAGCTCGCGGCTGATCACCAGCGTGCCGGGCGTGACCGCCTCGGGCGCGAGTCCGTCGGCGGAGCGCACGCCGAAGATGGTGGCCGCCGCGCCGCCGGTGGCGGTTTCCAGGCGGGTCTGGGTGATGCCCAGCGGCGCGGCGCGCTGCACGCCGGGTGCGGCGCGGTAGGCGTCGAGCTGGGCCTGGGTGACCGAGGAGTCGGCGAAGGACTGCTCGGGGGCTTCGGCGCTGGTCGTGCCGAAGGCGATGTGGGTGGCGGGCAGCTGTGAGATGGCCGAGGTGGACTGGTGGGCCAGTCCCGCGGTCAGTCCCGACAGCAGCACGATCAACAGCGTGATCAGCCCGACCACCGAGCCCATGAGCGCGAACCGCCCCTTGGCGAAGCGGATGTCGCGGATGGCGAGGAACACGGTGCTCTGCTTTCCGGTCGTGGTCGATTCCGGCATCCAGCCTCGCCGCGATCGGCCCCGCTGCCATCGCCGCGCGGATTGATTCCGCGCCTGCCGTGCGGTGCACCGCGATCTCAACCGAACGATCGATGCCGCGCCCCGGCGGCGATGTCTAGAAAGGACCCTGGCGAGCACCGTCCGCCCCGTCCACCCGCAGGCCTTAAGGTGTCCACAGTGTCCGAAACGTCGTTGCCCGCCGGTCCCGGCCCGGTGGCGATCCTGCGGTTGATGCGGCTGGTGTTCCACGCGGGATTCCTGCTGCTGCTGGGCATCGCCACCACGCGGGTGTTCCTCACCCACCCCGTCGGCCCGACCGGCTGGCTGGCGGTGGCCGGTGCGGTGCTGCTCACCGCCGTGTACGCCGCGGGCGCGGCCGTGCGCCACGCCCTGCACCGCCGGTGGCTGGCGATGACGTGGCTGGCGGCGGTCACCGCGGTGTGGGCGGGCCTGCTGGTGATCAGCCCGGACTTCTCGTGGCTGGCGTTCCCGCTGTTCTTCCTGCACCTGCACCTGCTGCGCGGGCGGCACGCGCTGGTCGCGGTCGTGGTGGTCACCGCCCTGGTCGTCTCGGCCCAGGGCTGGCACGCCGGGACCTGGAGCGTGGGCATGGTGCTGGGCCCGGTCGTCGGGGCGGGGGTGGCCGTGGTGATCACCTGGGGCTACTCGGCGATCTACGCCGAGAGCCAGCGCAGGCAAGCCCTCATCGACGACCTGACCCGCACCCGCGCGGAGCTGGCGTCCTCGCAGCACCAGGCCGGGGTGGCCGCCGAGCGCGAACGGCTGGCCCGGGAAATCCACGACACCCTCGCCCAGGGCCTGTCGAGCATCGTGCTGCTGCTGCGCGCAGCGGACTCGGCGCTGCCACCGCAGGCGGACAAGGCCCGCGCCCGCATCGTCGAGGCGCAGCGCACAGCGGCGGACAACCTCGACGAGGCCCGCCGCTTCGTGCGGGACCTGCGGCCACCGTCGCTGACCGGCGCGGGACTGCCGCAGGCGCTGCGGCGGCTGTGCGAGGACACCGCGAGGGAATCGGGCATCCACTGCCGCTTCCAGACCGATGGCGCACCCGTGCAGCTGCCGTCCGGCTACGAGGTGGCGCTACTGCGCGCGGCGCAGGCCAGCCTCGGCAACGTCGTCCGCCACGCCCGCGCCCGTACCGCGGTGGTCACGCTCGGGTTCCTCGACACGGAGGTCACCCTCGACATCTACGACGACGGTGCGGGCTTCGACCCGGCCGCGGTCCGGCCCGCACCGGATGGCAGCGGATACGGGCTGATCGCGCTGCGGGAACGCATCGGCGCGCTGGGCGGGCGGCTCGCGGTGGAGTCCGCGCCCGGCGACGGCACCGCGGTGGCCATCCGGCTGCCCCTGACCGACGAGGAGATCCGGTGATGGCCGAAGCGTTGCGCATCCTGCTCGTCGACGATCATCCGGTGGTCCGGCGCGGACTGCGGGCGATGTTCGACGACCGGCCGGACATGACGGTGGTGGCCGAGGCCTCCGACGGGCAGGCCGCGCTGGACGTGCTGGCCGGCACCGAGGTGGACATCGTGCTGATGGACCTGCAGATGCCCACCGGCATGGACGGCGTCACGGCCACCCGCCGCATCACCGCCGAGGGCGGCCCGCCGGTGCTGGTGCTGACCACCTACGACTCCGACGCCGACATCCTCACCGCCGTGGAAGCCGGCGCCACCGGCTACATGCTCAAAGACGCGCCGCCGGAGGAGCTGTGCCAGGCGGTGTGGCTGGCGGCGTCGGGCCAGACGGCGCTGGCACCCGGCGTGGCGGCACGACTGCTCGGTCACCTGCGCCGCCCGCAGCCCGCGCTGAGCCCGCGCGAGGTGGAGATCCTGCAGCTGCTGGCCCAGGGCCTGTCCAACCGGGCGCTGTCGAAGGCGTTGTTCATCAGCGAGGCGACCGTGAAGACGCACCTGGTGCACATCTACGACAAGCTCGGCGTGGACAACCGCACCGCGGCGATCACCACGGCGTTGCAGCGCGGCATCATCCGGCCCCGGTGACCGCCTCGACCAGGAACGGCGGCCGCCACCAGTAGTCGGCCAGCCGCCGGGTGGTGATCCCGGCGAACCCGGCCTCGCGCAGCAGCCCCTCCCAAGCGTCGATGGCCAGCTCGTAGTTGGTGGGCGTGGCGGTGCCGAACTTGCCGAGGATCACCGGCAGGATGAACCCGGCGCCGACGAGATCGCGGTCGTCGTCGTACTCGCGCAGGCCGCGCTCCAGCCGGGCCAGGCAGTCGCGGAACCACGCGGGTTCCCACACCGAGGCGACCTCCGGGACGTCGAACTCCACCAGCACGAACCGGTCGGTGTGCGCGGCGATCCAGCGCAGCACCCGGGCCTTGTCGGCCTCGGGCAGGGATTGCAGCGCGAAGGTGGACTGCACCAGGTCCCAGCGCCGGGTGTGGGTGGCGGTGAAGTCCTGGGCGGTGCACGGCCACGCGAGGTGCGGGATGCCGCGCCGGGTCAGCTCGGCGGTGGTCTCGGCCAGCAGCGCGGCACTGGGCTCGACGACCCCGACGGCGGGGCGGTGCTCGGTGAGCGCGGGCAGCAGTGCCATCCCGTCGCCGGTACCGATGTCGAGCAGCCGCTGAGGCCGGTGCTGCCGGTAGAGCTCGCGCAGCGCGCCGGAGGTGGCCTCGTAGAGGCCGATGTTGCCGCCGCCGCGGATGAACGCCCGGAATGCCGCGGGGGAGTCGTAGACGCCCGCGGCATCGCCGCCCGCCGTGATCACGGCCAGCAGCCGCGCCAGTTCGCTGTCCGGGTCCAGGGCACGGGCCTGTTCGGCCGCGCTGTGCGCGGCGGTGGTATCACCGCTGCTGTAGGCCCGGATCGCGGCGCACAGCGCGGTTTCGGTGTCGGTGTGGGTGTCGGCGGGGTGGGTCTGGTGGATCAGGACGTGCTCCTCGTTCAGGTGGGACCGTCGAGGTAGGACTGCCCGCGCGAGGACAGCCGGAAGCCCGACTCCTGGGGCTCGACGAGGCCGAGCTCGCGCAACTGCCACACATCGGATTTGCAGCGGGACACCGGCCGCCCCTGGTCGGCGGCGAGTTCGGCGGCCCGAAGCCCGGGGCGCCGCCGCAGCACCTCCAGGACGGCCTTGGTCCACGGCCCGCGCGGGGAGGAAACGTCCAGCCGCGCCAATCGCCGGTCGATCTCGGCGCGCTCGCGGGGACGCAGCTCCACCGGTTCCGGCGGCAGCTCGGGCGCAGAGCCCGCGTAGCTGAGGGCGAGGCGGTAGACCGCGCCGCGGCCGTGCTTGTCCAAAGAGGACCGGAGTCCGGCGGCGGAGGCGAAGCCGGCGCGGTGGGCGTCGGCATCGGTGATCCGGGCCGGATCGACCTCGGCGACCTCGTCGACACCGATCACCCCGACCGCGGTGTGCAACCGCGAGCCGGCCCGCGCCAGCGGGCTGGGCCAGCGCTGGTACGCCAGGGTGATCTCGCCGGCGGCCACGCCCCGCAGGATCCGGTTGCTCAACACCACGGCCACCACGCTAGTACAGGCGCCGCAATCACCGATCCGGGCGGATTGTCGCGCCCACGATGATCACGAAACGGGGTCGTCAGCTTCCGCACCACCGCCGGTGCAGGGGAGAATCAGGACATGTTGCAGGTCTGCCTCAACGGCGCCCGCTCGCCGCGCGAGCACTTCCACCTGCCCGTGCGTCCCGAGGAACTGGCCAAGGCCGCCGCGGACAGCATCGCCGCCGGCGCCACCGACATCCACCTGCACCCCAAGGCACCCGACGGGACCGACAGCCTCGACCCGCACGCGGTCGCCGCCGCATTGCGCGCGGTGCGGGCCGCGGCACCCGGCGTCGGGGTCGGCGTCACCACCGGCGCCTGGACCGCGCCCGACCCGGCCGACCGGATCCGGGCCATCCGGGCGTGGACGGTGCTGCCCGATCACGCCTCGGTGAACTGGCACGAGCCCGGCGCGGACGACGTCGCGGCCGTGCTGCTGGAGCGCGGTATCGGCGTCGAGGCGGGCATCTACTCCGGCACCGACGGCGACCACCAGTTCCTGCGTTCCCCGCACCGCGGCCGGGTCCTGCGGGTGCTGGCCGAGGTCACGGACCTGACCGCGCGCGGCGCCCCGGCGACCGCCGAAGCCCTGCTGGAGCGGCTGCGCCCGGCGGCGACGCCGATCCTGCTGCACGGCGAGGCAGCGGGTGCGTGGCCGGTGCTGACCGTCGCCGCCCGTCGTGGGCTCGCGACCCGCATCGGCCTGGAAGACACCCTGCTGCTGCCCGACGGGCAGGTCGCCGCCGACAACGCCGAACTGGTCGCCGCCGCGACCCGGATCCTCGCGGAGGAAAGCTCATGACCGCCATCGACCACCAGCAGCTCGTCGCGCTCATGCCGTTCGCGGTGTCGCTGGGCGTGCAGATCGACTCCGCCAGCGCTGAGGAGGTCCGCGGGCACCTGGACTGGGCACCGCAGCGCTGCACGTCGGGGGGAGTGCTGCACGGGGGAGCGGTCATGGCGCTGGCCGATTCGATCGGCGCGATCTGCGCGTTCCTCAACCTCCCCGAGGGCGCGCACACCGCCACGATCGAATCGAAGACGAACTTCTTCCGCGCGCTGCGCGAGGGTGCACTGCACGCGGTCAGCCGCCCGCTGCACGTGGGCCGGTCGAACATCGCGGTGCAGACGGAGCTAATGGACGTCGACGGGCGCCGCGTCGGGCACACCACCCAGACCCAGGCCGTGCTCACGGCCTGAGCCCGCCGGACTCGCGGGCATATTTCCCGTCGGCTATATTGACGGGGTGGCAAGTACCTTCGAAGTTCTGGCCGAACCGCACCGCCGGGACATCCTCGACCTGCTGCGCACCGGCGAACGAGCCGTCGGCGACCTCGTCGACCACCTCCCGCTGAGCCAGCCCACGGTGTCCAAGCACCTCAAGGTGCTGCGCGAAGCAGGCCTGGTCGAAGTCCGCCAGGACGCCCAACGCCGCTGGTACCGGCTGCGTCCCGAGCCACTGGCCGAGATCGACGCCTGGCTGGCGCCCTACCGGCAGATGTGGCACGAACGCCTCGACGCCCTGCAACGCCACCTCGACGCCATGCCCGACCCGGAGGACACCCAGCCATGAACACCGACACGTCCGTCACGATGATCGGCGACCGTCCCGTCCTGCGCCTGCAACGCCTGCTGCACCACCCGCCGGAGAAGGTGTGGCGCGCCATCACCGACCCCGCCGAGCTGACCCACTGGTTCCCGGCCCGCATCGACTTCGACCAGCCCGTCCCGGGCACCAAGATGCGCTTCACCTTCGAAGGCTCCGACACCGCCGACGAAGGGGAGATCCTCGAAGCCGACCCACCGAAGGTCTTCGCCTTCCGCTGGGACACCGACGTCATCCGCTGCGAACTGCTCCCGCGCCCCGAAGGCTGCCTGCTGGTGTTCAGCCACGCGCTGCACGGCCCCGACAGCGACCGCCCGTCGATCGCCCGCCACGCCGCCGGCTGGGACGCCTGCCTCGACGGCCTCGCCGCCCGGCTCACCGGCACGACCACCGAGTTCTCCATGCAGACGTGGTTCGAACGCGCCGAGGCCTACATCGAGCAGTTCGGCCTCGGCGAAGGCGAACTGCACGAGACCGACAACGGCCACGAGATCCGCTTCGAACGCGACTTCATCCAACCACCCCACGAGGTCTGGACGCTCATCACCGGCGACAGCAACCCCACCGCAGGCGCCCAGCCTCCGCTAGAGGGCACCCACGGCTACGGCGAGGCCGGCGCACTCACCACCGTCGAAGCCCCGAACACCCTGGAATACGCCTGGCGACCAAGCGGCACCGTCCGGTTCCAGCTCCGCGACCAGCACCCGATCGGCACCCGCCTCACACTCACGCACACCGTGCCCGCCGCGCAGGCCGCCGATCGGGCCACCCTCCTGGCGGCATGGCAGGTCTACTTCGAGATCGTGTTCGCGGCCCTGCACGGCGACATCCGCTGCCCCTGGCCCGCCGACCGCACCGAGCAGCTGCGCGAGCGCTACGCGCAACGCCTCGGCCTAGACTGAATCGAAGCCGACCAGCCCGAATCGCCCCGCGCGCGGTTCCTTAGGATCATCGGGCCAGATGGAAGCCGAGCCCCACGACGTCCGAAGGAGTACCCGCGATGATCTTCATCACCGCCAAGTTCCGCATCCGGCCCGAACACGCCGACCGGTGGCCGGAGATCGCAGCCGAATTCACCAGGGCGACCCGCGCCGAACCCGGCTGCCTGTGGTTCGACTGGTCCCGCAGCCTCGACGACCCGAACGAGTACGTCCTGGTCGAAGCCTTCCGCGACGACCAGGCCGGCGCCGCGCACGTCCAGTCCGAGCACTTCAAGAAGGCCCAGCAAACCCTGCCCCCGCACCTCGCCGAGACCCCGCGGATCGTCAACGCGACCGTGGACCAGCAGGACTGGTCGCTGCTCGGCGAGATGGCCGTGCAGGACTGACCCGCTGTGGTGTCGTGCGTCCGAGCACGCACGACACCACAGCCGTCGTCACAGCGATCCCGCCAGATCGGCCAGCAGGGCGGCGACCAGATCCGGACGGGACCAGTTGGGGCAGTGCCCGGTCGGCAACTCCACGACCTCGACCGCGTCCCACTCGACCGAACCCGACACCAGCTCCGGCATCCGGTCGGCCGCACCCCGCACGAAGGTCGTCGGCACCTCCCGCCACGCCGCCGCCCGCACACCCTGCGCACTGATCACCGGATTGCTGGGCCGCAGCAACGAAATCGCCTCCTCGGCCCGCGCCGCGGAGCAGTCGTGGAACAACGCCTCCCGCGCGGAATCCGCCGTCAGTTCCAGCAAGCCGTCCACCCGCCACCGCACCGCCTCCCGCGCCCCGTGCCCAACAACAGGCGGGGGAGCGAGATCGGTCAGGCTCTGCCCGGCATCGGGCATCGCGCCGGCGAGGTACACCAACCGCCGCACTGCCGGATGGCCGGCCGCCGCCTCGGTGATCACCGCACCGCCGTAGGAGTGCCCGCACAGCACCACCGGTTCGGTCGCCGCGTCCAGGAGCTCCCGAACCCGAGCGGCATCGTCGTGCAGATCGCCGGCGGCATCGCGGATGCCGCCGAGCCCGCTGGGCAGATCCGCGACCGAGCACGCGATCCCCACGCCCTCCAGGTCCGCGACGACATCGCGCCACGACCAGGGCCCCAGGAAACTGCCGTGCACCAGCACCACAGCCATACCGGGAGCCTAACCGGCCATCTTTTGACATGCAGCCGGTTGGCTGCCTATATTCACGCAGCCGACCGGCTGCACTTTGGTAGGTGAGATGGACGACGTGTTCAAAGCACTGGCCGACCCCAACCGACGCCAACTGCTCGACAACCTGAACGCCCACAACGGCCAAACCCTGCGCGAACTGTGCAGCGGCCTCGACATGGCCCGGCAATCCGTGAGCAAGCACCTCGCAGTGCTCGAAACCGCCAACCTCGTCACCACCGTGCGACGCGGCCGCGAAAAACTCCACTACCTCAACGCCGAACCGATCAACGCCATCACCGAACGCTGGATCAACCAGTACGACCGACAACGCATCCGCGCACTCGCAGACCTCAAAACCGCACTGGAGCAACCCGTGAACAACCCGGAATTCGTCTACACGACCTACATCAACACCACGCCGCAACGGCTCTGGCAAGCCCTCACCGACCCCGCCTTCACCCGCCGCTACTGGGGCCTGACCATCGACACCGACTGGCAACCCGGCTCCACCATGACCTGGCACGTCCCCGGCACCACGATCACCGACCCCGCCCAGGTCGTCCTCGAAGCCGAACCCCACCGCAAGCTCGCCTACACCTGGCACACCTTCACCCCGCAATGGGCCGAAGGCAGCGGCATCGACGACGACACGCTCACCACGATCGCCGCCGAACCCCGCTCGAAGGTCACCTTCGAGATCGAACCCCTCGGCGACATCGTCAAACTCACCGTGATCCACGACGGCTTCGAACCGGACAGCACCGTGCTCACCATGATCACCCAAGGCTGGCCCGCCCTGCTCTCCAGCCTCAAAACCCTGCTGGAAACCGGCGAAGCACTACCCGACGCCTAACAGCACCTCACGCATCGAACCGCAACGGCGTCAACTGCTCGATGTCATGACGCCGCCGCAACTCCGCCACCGCCACATCATCCACGCCACCCGGAGCCTCCAGGATCTCCAGCAACTCCTCGAAATACCGCTCGTGATGCGACGGCGGCGACGACTGGAAGAACATCCGCGCCGCAACCTCACCACGATTGGCGAAAGCATGCGGACAACCCGGCGGCACGAACATGACACTGCCCGGATCAGCACGACAAACCCGCTGCCCCGACTCGCCCTCCCACTCCGACCAGTTGTCCCCACCACGCACGACCGGCTCGAACGCCAACAACTCCAGCTCACCCTCCAGCACGTAGAACAACTCCTCGCTGCGGGCGTGCACATGCGCACCGACGTCGAAACCCGGCGGCACCACCACCTCGAAACTCGACGCCGCCGACGAATGCGCCCCCGTGACCTTGAACGTCACGTCCTGCGCACCCGTCACGATCCGCTTCCCATCACCGGGCGGAACGACCAAACCCTGCATCAGCGCTGAACCTTCCCCCGAATCACCAGGTCACAGGCAGACCGACCGGACCGCGGATCATCACGTCCTGCCGCCACCGGACCTCCTCCGGCGGCACCGCCAACCGAAGCCGGGGGAGGCGCTCCACCAAACCACCCAGCAGCACCTGCGACTCCATCCGCGCCAACAACGGCCCCACGCAGTAATGCGGCCCATGCCCGAACGCCACGTGCGGAATCTCCGCACGCCCCAGATCGAACCGCTCCGGCTCCGGGAAGACCTCCGGATCCCAGTTCGCCGTCACGTACGAAACGTGCACGACGTCCCCGGCCCGAATCCGAACACCCCGGATCACCACGTCCTCGGTGGCCACCCGCGGCTGCCCGACACCGCGCTTGTGCGGGATGAAACGCAGCAGCTCCTCCACCGCATGCGGAACCAGCCCCGGCTCGGCCACCAACCGATCCCGCAAACCCGGCTCCGTCAACAGCACGTACACCATGTTCGAACTGTTGTAGCGAACCGCGTGCCACCCGTTCAGCGACACCAGCACCACCAGCGCGCCCAGCTCCTCGTCATCGATCTCGCCACGATCGCGCGCATCACCCAGCACCGTCAGCAGATCATCACCCGACTCCCGACGGCGCTGCGCCACCAACTTGTGGAAGTACGCGTACAACTCGTCCTTGATCCGACCGTTGCGAGCCACCTCCGACTCGTCGCGCGCCATGCTGAACAACGTCTCCGCGCACCACATCAACCACGGCCGATCGTCCTCCGGAACACCCACGACCTCACCGATCATCGCCATCGGAAAGGGCGCCACCACGTGCTCCACCAGATCGGCCGGCGGCCCCGCGCTGACCAACGCCGCAATCCGCTCGGCCACCACCTGCTCGGCGCGCACCCGCAACCGCTCGACATTGCGCTGCGCGAAGACCTTCGCCGCCACCCGCCGGATCCGCGCATGCCCCGGCGGATCCGCATAGCTCACCGCCCGGTCCAACGGGATGATGTGCTTCGTCATCCGCGGGAACGGCTGGCCCGCGATCGCCGCGCGGCTGAACCTCGGATCCGAGGTCACGAACTTGACGTCCTCGTACCGCGTCACCAGCCACGCCTCACCCGACCCGAACTGCATCCGGATCCGCGCCACCGGCTCGTCCCGCAAGAACGCGGCGAGATCCGGATCGAACCCCACCCCGGCGATGTTCGGCGGCACGTAGCACCGCACCGGACACCGATCCGACATCAGCGACCTCCCAACGGACGCGCAACCGCCACCTGCTCACCCCTGGGACGCACGATCGTCGGCTCCGGTCCCGAAACCCAACTGCCGACGGCCATCTCCGCACTGATGCCCGGACCGAAACCAGCGATCACACCACGCGCCCGATCGGGCACCGAACCCTCGTCGAACATCCGCAACAACGCATCGAGCACCACGGCGCTGGCGATGTTCCCGTACTCGGTGAGCGTCGCCCGGCTGTACCGGAACGCCACCGGCGGTACCCCCAAGAACTTCGTCAGATCGTCGAGGATCCGCGGCCCACCGGCATGGATGATGTAGAAGTCCAGCCCCGCGACATCCCACCGATGCCGATCCGCCAACGCACGCAGCGCCGGCGCCAGCGGCTCCATCGTCGTCGGCACCCGCTTGTCCAACCGGAAGTGGAAGCCGGTGGCCTTCACCTGGTAGGAAATCCAGTCCTCGGTGTCCGGGATCATCGCCGCGGCATTGCGCTCCAGCAGAACCCCGCTACCACCGGAACCCCGCACCACGGCAGCCGCGACGGCATCGCCGAACAACCCGTTCGACAGCAACGAACCGATGTCGTGGTCGTCGGGCTGGTAGCACAGCGAGCAGAACTCGCAGGCGACGATCAGCGCGTTCAAGTCGGGGTAGGCGGTGCAGAAGTCGTGCGCGCGATTGATCGCCGCACCACCCGCGGCACACCCGAGCTGCGCGATCGGCAGCTGTCGCGTGTCGTGGCGGAACCCCATCGAGTTGATCAGCCACGACGTCATCGACGGCATCATGAACCCGGTGCACGACACGTACACCAGCAGGTCGATGTCCTCGGCGCGCAACCCGGAATTGGCCAACGCCCGGGACACGACGGCCGGCACGCGCAGCTTGGCCTGCTCCTCGTAGATCCTGTTGCGCACCTCGAACCCCGGGTGCTGCAACGTCTCGGAGATCGGCCGGATGAGGTGGCGCTTGCGGACTCCGGTGTTGCTGATCAACCGCAGGGCGAGGGGGAGTTGCGGGTGATCGGCGTGGACTCGACGGGCGTGCTCAAGCGTTTCCTCCACGGTGATGACGTGCTCAGGAACCGCAACCGCCGGTCTGCACAGAACTGCCACCGATACCTCCAGACGTACGAGCAGACCTGCTGCGAAGCGAATTGGTTCGGCACTCATCATCCGGTGCGGCGGGAGGAATGGTCGTCCGTGCCGGGCCGTTTCCCTCGGCATAGCCACTGATGGGAGGACGCAGCGGTGTTGAGTGACCAAGTCACGTGAAAGTTGTTCGCGCCCAACGGATTTCCGGATGCGGCGACACGATTCGACTTCGAGGACAAGGGGAGTGGGGCGACTCCGCCGCACAAGCCATCAACCCATTGCGATGCGGCTATCTCCGCGCGATGTTGATCTCGGGCGGGACGCAGAGGGGAGAGGCGACCGATGGTCCGGCAGATTTCGCGCTGACGCACAACTGGCGAGTCAGACTCGCGGGTGTGCGACCACAACGTGCGCTCCGAGCCAGGAGCCGTCTTTCCGTCGCTCGGGGTGCCGGGGACGTTGATGAGCGCGGCGAACTTGGCGTGTGGTCAGGTCGGGCGATAACGCAACCGGGACATGGTCGGAGGCCAGGGCGGTGGTCGGGGGAACCCCGCAAATGCATTACTTAACATAATGTACATTATCGGCGTTTTATCGACCTGTGGCGATGGCGGCCAGAAGCGCCTGTTTGTCGGGTTTTCGGGCCTTGTCGCATCCAGCTTCGACGCCAGGTGCTGACGAGCCGGATAACGCGCTTGGCGACCGGCGCCTGACAGCCGGCTGACTCGTCGGCGCCAGCCGTCGTCGCGTCAGGCGCTGAGTGCGATATCGACCATGAGATTGCATTGTGAGCCGAGTTGACAGTTGGTCGCCCCATGCCGTGAGGCTTGGGGGTCGCAGCCGCCTTGTGGAGTGCCGAGTTTGACCGGCTGATGGTGTCGGATGCTGACGAAGTCCCTCCGGTCGCCCATCCGGCTCGATCTGCCGGGTCTCGTTCCTCTACTCATTAGCGTCACAGTGACAAAATTGGGTAGGCGGAACGGGACGTTCATCTGCGGAGCATCATCGAAGCAATCCGCCGGATCATGATCCACATTATTCTCGGCGGGCCGAGCCCGATCCGCCGGGCGCGCCATGTGGAACGACCTGGCCTGATGATTCGGCCCGCCGGCAAGGCGTGTGGCGTGCCGATGCGGAGCCGTTGAGCGTGCGGGCCGCGAGAGAGCCGATCGGCCTGGGCGAGCGACCATCTATCCCCCGGAAGGGCTCTGGCTCTCTCCTCGCGCCACGTCTCCATTTGATGGATAACGTTCATTATCCATCAAATGGAGAAAGAGACGGCATGCCGAAGATTCTTGCTCGCGGCGCCCCGGACTTGTTGGTACTCCACGTGCGTTCGCTCCTGGAAGCCGCTGCCCTCGGTCACTCCTGGCAGTTCGCTTCCCCTGCATCTGCTGGAAAGACTCATCCCCTCGCCCTACGAGGTCAGCCCCAGTCCCCTCCCCGTACATCAGAGCGCGGTCGGTGCGTAGGCTGCCCTTCCCTGCCGCATCGCGCCCCTCGATCGTCCACAGAGGTCACGTCGCGGAGCGGGCGATCAGGACCGGGCATGGGGCCATGTGCAGCAGGGCACGGCTGGTCGAGCCCAGCAGCATGCCCGTCATGCCGCCTCTCCCCCTGCTGCCCACGACGATCAGCTGGGCCTCCCTGCCGTGTCCGACCAGGTAGCGGACCGGCCGGTCCCGTTCCACCACTCGATGCACCTCGACGTCCGGGTATTTCTCCCGCCACCCGGCCAGGCGCTCGGCGAGCACCGCTCGCTCAGCCTCGTCGATCGATTCCCATTCCCGGTCGTCGTCGCGGGCGAGCCAGGGCTCGACTTCGACGTCCATCCAGACGTGCACGGCCACCAGCGGTGCGTGGCGCACCGAAGCCTCCTCGAAGGCCGCAGCGACGGCTGCCTCGCCGACGCGGGACCCGTCGACGCCGACGAGGATCGGCCCCGGATCGGCCGGTTCGACGTCGCGAGCACGCACTACGACCACCGGGCACTCGGCGTGCATGGCGACCGTCTCGGCCGTGGACCCGACCATCATGCCCCCGCCTTCACCGAGGCCCCGGATACCCACGATCACCCGGCGGCTCTGCGCGGATTCCTCGACCAGAACGGCGTGCGGGGCGCCCCGGCGCAGTTCCGACGTCGTCTCGACCCCTGGCGCGACCTCGTCGACCTGCCGTGCGGCCACGGCCAGCCAACGGCGTCGTGCGACCTCCTCGGCCACGCGCGCCTTGTCCGGAAGTGACTCCGCTCCGACCGAGATCAACCGCAGCGGCACGCGGTGCAGCGCGGCGTCGGCCGCAGCCCACCGCACGGCGTTCAGCGCCGACTCGGACCCGTCGACGCCCACGATGTTGGCCTTGCGCATGCTCGTCTCCTTCCCCCCGACCGACCGTAAGGCCGCGCCAGAACCACACAAGTCGGGCGTTCCTGGAGGACTTCGCGCCCAGCCGGCGCAGGTCGGAAGCGCCGGGTACCACGGGCGACAGGAGCCAGGGCACTTCGTGGCTCCGGTGCTGTTCGAAGGCACTTGGACCCTCGCCCGGCGGACTCCGGGCGGTCACAGTGACAGCAAGAGGGTGAGGAGTCGTGCATGCGAACGTTCCCCGCTGCCTTCGGGCTGACATCCAGCCAGACGGAGCAGGTCATCCGGCTGGCCGGGATGGCTCCGTCGCTGCACAACAGCCAGCCGTGGCGCTTCCGGGTCCTGCCCCACCTGATCGAACTGCACGCGGATCCGAAGCGGCACCTGCCGGTCGCCGATCCGGAGGACCGGGAATTGCGGTTGGCGTGCGGGGCGGCGCTGTTCAACCTGCGGCTCGCTCTGGAACAGGCGGGCATCCGGCCAGTGGTGACCCTGCTTCCGCGCATGGCGGCCGCCACCACGTTGGCCGAGGTGCGCAGCGGTGGCCAAGCGGATCAGCGCCCGGCCAACCTCCGGTGCTACGAGGCGATCACCGAGCGGCACAGCCATCGGCAGCCGTTCCGGAACATCCCGGTGTCTGCAGCGGACCGGCACCTGCTGATGCGTGCTGCCCAAGAGGAGCAAGCGTGGCTGCATCTCGTCCAGCCGGGCGAGCACGGCGCGCTTGAGGGCCTGGTGCACCGCGCGCATCGAGCGCAGATGGCCGATGCCCGCTTCCGGACCGAGATGGCGGCTTGGACGGGGCGCACGGATGACACCACCGAGGGCGTGCCGGTGTCGGCCGCAGGCCCCAAACCGGAGCCGAAGGACCAGTGGGTGCACCGCGATTTCACCGCGGGGCGCACCGAGCGGTCGCCGGGAACGGAGTTCGAGTCCCATCCGCTGCTGGTCGTGTTGTGCACCCGGCACAGCGGCCGGGAGGCGGACCTGCAGGCCGGGCAGGCTTTGCAGCGGTTGTGGCTGACCACGACCGCGCAGGGCCTGGTCGCCTCGATGATCTCCGAGGTCGTCGAGGTGCCGGAGACGTGTGAAGAGCTCCAGCGGATGCTCGGTGGGAACGTGGTCCCGCGTGCGCTGCTGCGGATCGGGCACGGTGCACCGTCGGTGCCCTCGCCTCGTCGCGACGTGAGCGACATGCTCGTCGACGACGTCTCCGAAGCGTTCGAAAGCTGAGCGCCCTTCGTCTGGGCGAGATGTCCATTTGAGACGTTCCCAGGCAGCCCGAGCAGTCGCAGGCGACTTGCAATCCGCTGCGATCGTGGTGGTCGCGATGTCGCGACCACCACGATCGCGATGTGGTTATGCCGTGGTCAGGTTCTGGTTGAAGAACTGGGTCAGCTTGGCCACGGCCGGGGTGACGTACTTGTCGACGTCGTAGAGGTCGACGTGGGTGGCGCCTTCGATGATGAAGAGTTCGGCGTTGTCCCCCGCTCGTTCGACTCCCGTCTGGCTGAACAGGAGCGTGACGAACACCGTCCGTCGCCATGGGAACCTTGCTCGCACCACCGCGAACGGCGGCCCGGTACCGCTCCCCTGCGCTCACCGCACCCCGGTGACGAACGGGTTCACGGACACCACCACTACCCCGGCGCCGGGTTGTTCACCCGATCTGCTCGGAAAGCACGATGCGGGACTACGGCTGGATCGTCCACGGGCCTTTGTGCCGGCGGAACACCGGCGACCCGGAACAGCGCTCTTCGTAACGTTCCTGCAGGCGGCTGTAGTCGTGGTCGGGGAAGAGCACGGGGAGCGCCTCCAGCGTCCTGTCCAGCTGGCTGACCATGGTCTGGAACTCCCTGTCGCGGAGGTCGACCTCCATGAAGAGGTACTGCCAGAACGGGGCTCCCTTCATGAGGAGCAGGTTCTCCAGGTAGGACTGGTAGTCGAGTTCCAGCAGCTCCAGCCTCACGCGGTTCATGTCGTAGAACCACAGCTCCCGGCTCTGGGCGCCGAACGGCGCCCGCAACGCGGTGAGGCGGCCTGATCCGGGCGCCTCCTCCAGCGTCTTCAGCTCCGTGCCCATCAGCTCCCACTTCTCCGGGGGCAGCCGCTCGTCCACGTGGGGCAGGCCGTAGTCGGACAGGCAGCTCCGGAGGTCTTTGAGGGCGAACTCCCCGTAGAGGTAGTGGTCGTCGGTGTGCCATGTGAGGTGGATGTGATCGGTGCTGAGCAGGTAGTCCCGGACTCCCTCGGCGGCGTCGTCGCCCCAGGCGGAGTCGATCAGCGCGGTATCGCCGGCCGAGAGCTCCCGGTGCGGGCCCGATCCGATCTCGCAGGTGCGCACGACGACATCCGGGATGGAGCGGAGTTCCTCAACGTGCGCGCGGACGCGGTCCTGGTAGTTCATGGCCACAGATCTTCGTCCAGACCACCGACCGTCAAGCGCATCGCACCGCGCGGGAACAGGTCACCAGGGCGTTCGCCAGCCACGAGCTGAGCCTCGGCGGCGGCCGCGACCTCGACTTCCGCCTGGACATCGTCCCGTCGCCGCGGCTGACCATCGGGCGGATGACCTACGGCGCCGACGCGACGCTGTGCGGACCGCGTGGAGACCTCGACGACGTCGCCCTTGCCGGTGCGGTGCCGTTGCAGCAGCGCCGCCAGCACCCCGGCCACGGCGAACATCGAACCGCGTGCCGATGGCGTGCAGCGCACCGGTCAGCCCGATGTAGTTGATGTCGTGGCCGCCGCGCCGGGCCAGCGGCCCGACCCCGAGGCGCTCGGCGACGCCTGGCCGGAAGCCCTCGATGAGCACGTCCGCGCGCCGGACCAGGGCCGACACCGAGCCGGCGCAACCCCTCGGCCAGCCTGGACACCTCGGCATCGAGCTCTTCGTAGCTCAGCCGCTGCGTCCCGCACACCACGGCTTCGCCACCGGGCTGCGCCCGCACGGCGGACTCGAACACGTCCACGACCGTGGCGACCGTGACCGGGACCAGCCGGGCCGCCACGCCGGATTCGCCCTGCAACCGCACGGGCCCGTTCGGAGTCGTGATCACGTGGCTGGAAAAGGATTGGACGGGGTGATTCTCGGGCTTGTAGCGTGCGGTGGACCGCGACACCGCCCGAGGAGGTGAGACCCATGAACGCTGTATCGATGTGGGTGCTCCCCCTTCCCGTCACGGTCGGGCGATTGACGTAGGTGTCGCCGGGAGTGCCTCGCCAACAAGGCACTCCCGAAAGGCAACACCTATGCACTCTCCGCAGTTCACCGCCGAGCCGTCGTCGAACGATACGGTCGAGCGCGACTTCACCGTGGGCGACGTCCCCGGAGTCCGGTCATCGGCCTCCGGCGCCGATCGCGCGCCCCTCATGTTCGACGTGATCATTGCCGGGTGCGGGCCGACTGGCGCGATGCTGGCCGCCGAACTGCGCCTGCACGATGTGCGGGTACTCGTTCTGGAGAAGGAAACCGAGCCCGTGTCGTTCGTCCGCATAGTCGGTCTGCACGTTCGCAGTATCGAGCTGATGGCAATGCGCGGACTGCTCGAGCGCATTCTCGAACACGGAAGACGGCGTCCGGCCGGCGGATTCTTCGCCGCCATCGCCAAACCCGCGCCCGAGGGCCTGGATTCCGCGCACGCCTATCTGCTGGGCATCCCGCAGCCGGTCATCGTTCACCTGCTCGAAGAACATGCGATCGAACTGGGTGCGCAGGTCCGCCGCGGTTGTGCGGTGGCCGATTTCGAGCAGGACGACGAGGGTGTGACCGTCGAGCTGGCCGACGGCGAACAGCTGCGTTCGCGTTATCTCGTCGGCTGTGACGGCGGGCGCAGTACGGTGCGCAAACTGCTCGGCGTCGGCTTCCCCGGCGAGCCCTCGCGGACCGAGACGCTGATGGGCGAGATGGAAGTGGGTGTGCCGCAGGAGGAGATCGCCGCCAAGGCGACCGAAATCCACGAGACCAACAAGACTTTCAGTCTCAGACCGTTCGGCGAAGGGGTCTATCGTGTCGTGGTCCCCGCCGCGGGAGTCAGCGATCGCGCGGAACCGCCCACCATCGAGGATTTCAAACAACAGCTGCGCGCCATCGCCGGAACCGATTTCGGCGTGCACTCCCCGCGCTGGTTGTCCCGTTTCGGGGATGCCACCCGGCTGGCCGAACGTTATCGGGTCGGGCGGGTGCTGCTGGCCGGAGATGCGGCGCACATCCATCCACCCACCGGCGGACAGGGCCTCAACCTGGGCGTTCAGGACTCAGTCAACCTCGGTTGGAAACTGGCCGCGCAGATCCGCGGCTGGGCGCCGGAAACGCTGCTGGACACCTACCAGGCCGAACGTCATCCGGTCGCCGAGGACGTGCTGGACAACACCCGCGCCCAGATGGAACTGCTGTCCACCGAACCGGGCCCGCGGGCCGTGCGCAGGCTGCTCACCGAACTGATGGACTTCGACGAGGTGAACCGCTATCTGATCGAGAAGATCACCGCGATCGGCATCCGCTACGACTTCGGCGCAGGCCCCGACCTGCTCGGCCGCCGCCTGCGCGACATCGACGTGAAACAGGGCCGCCTCTACGACCAACTACATCGGGGCCGCGGCCTGGTACTCGACCGCACCGAACGCCTGACCGTCGAGGGCTGGTCGGACCGGGTCGACCTCATCGCGGATCCCACTGCGGCACTGGATGTTCCGTGCGTCCTGCTACGCCCCGACGGCCACGTCGCCTGGATCGGCGACGATCAGCAGGACCTGGACGACCGCCTCTCCCGCTGGTTCGGCAAGCCCGCCACCTGATTTCGCCTGAGCAGTGGTCATCCCGCATATGCGTGGCGAGATGGCGAGCAGATCTGCGGCGCTGTCGGTCAGGAGCAGGGAGTGGTCGGCGTTCTCGTCGGACATCCACCGCCCGCTGGCATGGCGGAAAATGGCCATGCCAGCGGGCGGTAGCCAGTCGTGCTGTCCGGGTCTCGACCAGGGCCCCGGCGATTTGTCCGAGCCCGTCGCTGATGATGAGGCCGCCCGGGTCTGCTTGGTCGAGTGGTGGTCGCGGGTGCCGGATCCGGACCGTGCTCGGTGTGGTCGTACCCTCACCGATCGTGAGCTTCACTGACTATGACCTGGTGATCGTCGGCTCCGGTTTCTTCGGCCTGACCGTGGCCGAGCGCGCCGCCACCCAGCTGGACAAGCGGGTGCTGGTCCTGGACCGGCGCGGCCACATCGGTGGTAACGCCTACTCCGAGGCGGAGCCGGAAACCGGCATCGAGGTGCACCGCTACGGCGCCCACCTGTTCCACACGTCGAACAAGCGGGTGTGGGACTACGTCAACCGATTCACCGACTTCACCGGCTACCAGCACCGCGTGTTCACGATCCATCGGGGCCGCGTCTACCCGATGCCGATCAACATGGCGACGATCTGCGAGTACGCCGGCAGGTACATGACGCCGGACGAGGCGCGGACCTGGGTGGCCGAGCAGGCCAGCGAGATCGACTCCAAGGATGCGAAGAACTTCGAGGAGAAGGGCATCTCGCTGATCGGGCGCCCGCTGTACGAGGCGTTCTTCCGCGGTTACACCGCCAAGCAGTGGCAGACCGACCCGAAGGAACTGCCGGCGGCCACGTTCAGCCGGCTTCCGGTTCGGTACACCTTCAACAACCGGTACTTCAACGACACCTACGAGGGCCTGCCCGTCGACGGGTACACCGCGTGGCTGGAGAAGATGGCCGACCACCCGAACATCGAGGTCCGGCTGAACACCGACTACTTCGACGTTCGCGACGAGATCCCGGCCGCCACGCCAACGGTGTACACCGGCCCGCTGGACCGCTACTTCGACTACTCGCAGGGCTGGCTCGGCTGGCGCACGCTGGACTTCGAACAGGAGGTCCTGCACACCACCGGCGACTTCCAGGGCACCTCGGTGATGAACTACGCCGACGAGGACGTGCCGTACACGCGCATCCACGAGTTCCGGCACTTCCACCCGGAGCGCACGAGCTACCCGAGCGACAAGACGGTCGTCGTCAGGGAGTTCTCGCGGGCGGCGGACAAGGACGACGAGCCCTACTACCCGATCAACACCCCCGAGGACAGGGCGAAGCTGGAAAGCTACCGCGAGCTGGCCAAGGCCGAGGCAGGGGCCCGCAACGTGCTGTTCGGCGGCCGGCTCGGCACCTACAAGTACCTCGACATGCACATGGCGATCGGGTCGGCGCTGTCGATGTTCAACAACAAGATCGCGCCGTACTTCACCGAGGGCCGGCCGCTCGACGGTTCCGTCGACGACTGACAGGATCGACGATCAGCCGGAGTGCTTGCTCTCGCTCCGGGCTGGACACCAACGCCATCCCCGGCATCGCCGTGTTCCTCGTCCCCGTCGACACCCCTGGCCTGACAGTCGGGGTCAAGGACAAGAAGGTGGGGCAGGAAGGCGCCTGGACTGCCGACGTGAACTTCTCCGGTGTCCGGGTTCCCGCCGCCGCGCTGGTCGGCGGCAACCCGGCGGCGAGCACGACCGCCGCCACTCCCCTCGGGATCCACACGATGCCGGTGGTGGCCCCGGAAGTAGAAGGCCTGCGCCAGCAGGTACAGCGCAGGCCCGGCGAGCAGGAGGTCGAAGGTCAGGGACGCAGCAGCATCTCCGGCGCGATGGGCAGGGTGCGCATCCGCAGGCCGGTGGCGTGGTGGATGGCGTTGGTGATCGCCGGGGCGACGCCGATCGCGGCGATCTCGGCGATTCCCTTCACACCGAGGGGGTTGACGTGCGGATCGTCCTCGTCGACGAACACCGGGTCCAGCTCCCCGATGTCGGCGTTGACGGGCACGAGGTAGTCGGCGAGGGTCGCGTTGATCACGTGACCGTCGCGGGGGTCGACGGCGGTGTGCTCCAGCAGCGCCATCCCGATGCCCAGCACCATGCCGCCGATGGCCTGGCTGTGCGCGGTCTTCGGGTTGACGATCCGGCCTCCGCCGAACGCGGCGACGACCCGCGGCACCCGGACCAGGCCGAGATCCGGGTCGACGGCCACCTCGGCGAACACGGCGCCGTACTCGTGCATCGAGTACCGGGCGGTGTCCGCGCTGGGACGGTAGTCGCCGCCGGCTTCGACCGAGTGCCCCAGCCTGCTCATGACCTCGGTGAGATCGGCGTGGCTGCTGGTCTCACCGGCCTGTTCGAGGGCTTGGCCGCGCGCCGCGGCGCAGGCGGCGTGCACGGCGGACCCGACGCCGCCCATGGTCGCCGATCCGCCGTGCGGTGGTGCTTCGGGCAGGTTGGCGTCGCCCAGCTCGAAACGCACCTGTTCGATGGGCAATCCCAGGGTCTCGGCCGCGACCTGCGTCATCGACGTGTAGGTGCCCGGCCCCATGTCGCTGGTCGCGGAGGACACGACGGCGGTCCCGTCGGGATGCACGATCGCGCGGGCGCTGGCCGGGAAGTTGTAGACCGGGTAGGTCGCCGAAGAACATCCGAAGCCGATCAGGCGTCCCCGCTCGTCGCGCATCGAGCCGATGCGGGGGTCGCGGTCGTCCCAGCCGAAGCGCTGCCCGGCGACGGTGAGGCATTCCCGCAGGGATCGGCTGGAGAAGGGCAGGTCCCGGTCGAGGTCGCGGTCGGCGTCGTTGCGCAGCCGGAGCTCGACCGGGTCGATGCCGAGGGCTTCGGCGAGTTCGTCCATTGCGGACTCCAGGGCGAAGATCCCGCTGATCTCGCCCGGGGCCCGCATCGCGCAGGGCGTGTTGACGTTGAGCTCGGCGAGCCGGTAGCGGGTGGCGACGTTCGGGCAGCCGTAGAGGAACCTGGTGGGGCCCAGGAGGTTCTCCGCGTATTGCTCGTACGTCGAGGTTTCCGCCGTGCCTTCGTGGCGGATGGCGACGAGGTGGCCGCCGCGGTCGGCGCCGAGCACGACGCGCTGCTCGGTGTGCGGCCGGTATCCGGTGAGCGGGAACGTCTGCCGCCGCGTCAGCACCACCTTCACGGGGCGGTCGGTGTGGAGTGCCGCCATCGCCGCGAGCGTGGTGTGCGGCCAGACGCGCAGCGCGGAGCCGAAGGCGCCGCCGACGAACGGTGATATCACGCAGACGTTCTCGGGCGGGATCCCGAAGGTCGCGGCGAGCTCGGCGCGGGTGTTGCTGACCCACTGGGTCTTGTCCCACACGGTGAGCGTTCCGGCGTCCCAGGCGGCCGTCGTGGCGTGCAGCTCGATGGGGTTGTGGTCCTCGCGCGCGACCACGTACTCGGCGTCGATCGTCACCGCGGCGGTCTGCAGTGCGCCGTCCGGGTCGCCGCGTCGCGTGTCGCCGGGCTGGCCGAACTTCGCGTTGCCCGGTCCCGGTGGTACGGCACTGGTGGCGGCGTCCTCGAACGATGTCGCGGCCGGTTCCTCGGCGTACGAGGCGTGCACGAGTGCCGCCGCGTGCGTCGCGTTTTCGAAGGTGTCCGCGACGACGAGGGCGATGGCTTGGCCGAGGTGGACGACGCGGTCGTCCTGCAGCACGTGGATCCGTTCGCCGTCCTGCGCGTCGACGAGGGATTTGTGCTGCTGGTAAGGGAGTTCGGGGGCGTTGAGGTGGGTGAGCACGGCGATGACGCCGGGCGCGGACCCGGCCGCGGCGGTGTCGATCTCGGTGATGCGTCCCTTCGCGATGGCCGAGCCGACGATGACGCCGTGGGCCGTGCGCGGCCCGGGGTCGAATTCGGCGGCGTAGGTGGCCTCTCCGGTGACCTTCGCCCGGCCGTCGACCCTGCTGACCGCCTGGCCGATGTAGGACGTGGGTGCGGCTGTCGTCGTCATGACCGGCCTCCCGCTTCGCGCAGGGCGCGGACGATCGTGCGCTTCATGAGTTCGGGCTTGAACCGGTTTCCCGCCCTGGTGACGGCGCCTTCGGTCGCGTGCTCGGCGGCGGCCCGGTAGGAGTCGACGTCGTCGATGCGGCCGGTGAGCGCGTTCTCGACGGTGCGCAGGCGCCACGGTTTGGTGCCGACTCCGCCCACGGCCACCCGTGCTTCGCGGATCGTGCCGTCGTCGACGTCCAGGGCCACGGCCGCGGAGGTCAGCGCGAACTCGAAGGACACCCGGTCCCGCACCTTGAGGTAGTGGGAGTGCCGGGCGGCCGGGGACGGCGGCACCACGACCGCGGTGATCAGCTCGCCGGGTTCCAGGACCGTTTCGAGGTGCGGGGTTTCGCCGGGCAGCCGGTGCAGCTCGTCGAGGGGCACGACCCGGCCGCCGTTGGAGCCCAGCACGTGGACTTCGGCGTCCAGCGCCACGAGCGCCACCGCGACGTCGGAGGCGTGCGTGGCGATGCAGTGGGCCGAGCCGCCCAGCACCGCGTGCGTCCGATTGGCGCCGTCCATCGCGGCGCACCCAGAACCGGGATACCGCTTGTTGCAGGCGGAAACTCCGGGGTCCCGGAAGTACGGGCAGCGGGTTCGCTGCAGGAGGTTGCCGCCGATGGTGGCCATGTTCCGCACCTGCCCCGACGCCGACAGCAGCAGGGCTTCGGCGATCGCTGGGAAGGCGCGGGACACGTCGGGATCCGCCGCGATGTCGCTCATCTTGGCCGCGGCACCTAGGCGCAGCGTCCCGTCGGGCGCGGTTTCGATGCGGTCGTCGAGCACGCCGTCGAGCGCGACCAGGCGTTCCGGCTGCCGGATCTCGTCGGTCAGCAGTTGCATCATGTCGGTGCCACCGGCGATGTATTCGGCGGGCGGGGTGGAACCGAGGCGCGCGGCCGAGTCGGCGTCGCCCGGGCGTTCGAGGGTGAAGGGAAACATCGTGCCCCCCGGCTACGTCTCGTCCGGTCCGGTCGTCGCCGCGACCTCGGCGATGGCGGCGACGATGTTGGCGTACGCGCCGCAGCGGCACAGGTTGCCGCTCATGAACTCGCGGATCTCTTCGGCGGAGCCCGCATGCCCTTCCCGCAGCAGCCCTGCGGCGGACATGAGCTGGCCGGGCGTGCAATATCCACATTGGAATCCGTCGTGGTCGACGAACGCCTGCTGCAGCGGGTGCAGGCCCGTCTCGCTGCCCTGCCCGAGCCCTTCGATGGTCGTGATCTCCTTGCCGTCGTACAGCGCCGCCAGCGCCAGGCACGACTTGATCCGCCGCCCGTCGGCCAGCACCGTGCACGCCCCGCACATGCCCAGGCCGCAGCCCTTCTTCGTGCCGGTCAGCTTCAGGTGCTCGCGCAGGGCGTCGAGCAGGGTCGTCCGGCTGTCCAGTTCGGGCAGCGGATGTGCTTCACCGTTGACGTGCAGGGTCACGGAGACCGCGGGTGTCGTGGTCATCGGTGGCTCCTCACCGGCCGCCGTGCGTCGGCCTCGGAGTGCGGTGAGCTCGCCGCCGGCGCCTCGCCGGCGGAAACCAGCGGCATTGCCCGGCCAGTATCGGCGGGCGGTGGCGGTGACGCGATTCGATGTCCCGGTGCTGGTCGAAGGCGGGGCGCGCGGTTCTCGGCGCGTTTCGGGTCGGTAACCACCTCGTCGCCCCATTGCATCGGCAACTACACACGGGCTAGCTTGTACGCGATGCGAGCGAATGTACGTAGAGCGTACATGCGGAGTCTTCGCGAAAGGAGCCCAGGTGGCCGGTAGCGGAGCGAGATCGAGGCCGCGGCGCCTCGCCGCGGTGGTGGTGACCCTCGCGTTGGCCGCCACCACGGCCGGGGCGTGCACGGCCGGTGGCCGGGCGGGCGCCACGGCGGGAAACGGGCGGAACATCGTCGTCGCCTACAACAACAAGATCAATTCGCTGGATCCGATCAACGTCGAGTACCAGCAGGCCAACGTGGTGCTGCAGGGCCTCTACGACACGCTGGTCACCTACGACGCCGACCAGCGCCTGGTGGGCCGGCTCGCGTCGGGCTTCGCGCTCTCCCCCGACGCCACCTCCGTCGACATCACGCTGCGCGAGGGCGTCACGTTCCACGACGGGACCCCGCTGACCGCGGCCGACGTCGCGTACACATTGGACCGGACGGCCCGGCTGGCCCGGGGCGCGGCGACCTACCTGACCGGGTACGCGGGCACCGAGGTCCGCGACGCCGGGCACCTGACGATCCGGCTGACCAAGCCGAATTCGCTGATCCTCGGCGGGCTCAGCAAGATCTACATCCTCAACTCCGCCCTGGTGCGGCGCAACGAGGGAACCGACGACGCGCAGAGCTGGCTGTCCGCCAACGACGCGGGCAGCGGCCCGTACCGGCTCACCGCGGCGCGGCAGGGCGACACCTTCGGCATCCACCGCCACCCCGGCTACTGGGAGTTCGACCCGGCCCGGCCCGACGAGCTCTCGTTCCGGCTGATCACCGAGAGCGCCACGCAACGCGACGAACTGCGCGCGGGCAACCTCGACGTGGCCACCACCCTGACCGCGACCGACGCGGCCACACTCAACGGCACCGACGGGATCACCGTCCGCACCTCCCCGACCAGCCTGGAATCGGTGGTGGTGTTCAACATGGTCGACGGGCCGACCACGAATCCCGCGGTGCGCAGGGCGATTCAGCTGGCCTACGACTACCAGGGCGCGCTGCGGGCCTTCCGCGGCGGTGCGGGATCCGTCGCCGCGGGGCCGCTGCCCAACACGATGTCGTGCCGCCCGGACCTGCCGCCGGCGCATCGCGACCTCGCGGAGGCGCGGCGGATCCTGGACCGGGCGGGCATCGGCGAGCTGACGCTGACCATGAGCTTCCAGCCGTCGTCGACGGTGTGGAAGCAGGAGGCGACGCTGCTGCAGTCGAACCTGGCCGAGATCGGGGTGACGCTCAACCTCGAACCGATCGCCTTCGCCGACTACCTGAGCCGGCTGTCGGACCGGTCGAAGATCCCGCAGATGATGCTGCTGGAGGAGTTCGCCCAGTTCCCCGATCCGGGCGCGCTGCTGGTGCGGGGCTACCACTCCGAGTCGGTGGGCACGAACCGCTCCGGCTACGCCGATCCCGAGCTGGACGCGCTGCTGCAGCAGGCCCTGGCCAGTCCCACCGCCGAGCAGGCCTGCCCGAGCTACCTGCGGGCGCAGGAGCTGATCGACCGCCAGGCGATCACCCTGCCCATGTACACGCTGGAGAAGTCGATCGGCTTCGCGAACCGGGTGTCGGGGGTGCGCCCGGCCACGGTCGGGTCCGGGGTGTCGGTGCCGGACCTGCGGCTGTCCGCGGGAGGCGCCCGATGAGCGGATCACGACAGGCGATCTGGTTCCTGGCGCGCCGGCTGGGCACCGCGCTGCTGACGGTGCTCGGGCTGGTCACGCTGGTGTTCGCGATGATCAAGCTGATCCCGGGCGACGAGGCGCAGGTGGCGGCCGGCGACGGTGCCACCCCGGCGCAGGTCGAGCGCACCCGCGCGCAGCTCGGTCTCGACGCCCCGGCGATCGTGCAGTACTTCCGCTACCTGGGCCGGCTCGTGCACGGCGATCTCGGCACATCCACGGCGACTCGGCACCCGGTGCTCAGCGATGTGCTCGCGGTGCTGCCCGCGACGGCCGAGTTGGTGGTGCTCGCGCTGCTGCTGGCTCTGTTGGTGGCGTTGCCCGCCGCGACGTTCGCGGCGCTGCGGCACGGCGCGGCCACCGACGCGGTCAGCCGGATCCTGGTCGTCATCACCGCCGGGCTGCCGACCTTCTGGCTGGGGTTGCTGCTGCAGTGGCTGCTCGGCACCAAGCTGGAGATGCTGCCGATCTCCGGCCGGTTCTCCGCAGGCGTCGAGGTCCCGACGCGCACGGGCATGGCGATGCTCGACGCGTTGCTGGCCGGTGACCTCTACGCGTTCTACGACGCGCTCCAGCACTTCGTGCTGCCCGCCTCGGTGCTGGCCGTCCCGGTCGCCGCGCAGCTGTTCCGGTTGCTGCGCGCGGAATTGCTGACCGTGCTCGCCCGCGAGCACATCACCGTCGCCAGGGCCAAAGGGGTGCCGATGCGGCGGTTGGTGCGCGGGCACGCGGTGCCGAACGCGATGGGTCCGGTGCTGACGCTCACCGGCATCGAGGTCGGCATCCTGGTCGGCTCCGCGGTGCTGGTCGAGTCGATCTTCGGGCTGTCGGGTGTCGGCGCCTACCTGCAGAACGCGGTGGAACAGCGGGACATCTTCGCGGTGCTGGGCACGGTGACGGCGATCGGTGTGCTGGTCGTGCTCGCCAACCTCGTGACCGATGTGGTGCAGCTCGTGCGGGATCCGCGGCTGCGCTCGACCCGGATGGGCGGGTGAGGATCGTGCCGCAACTCATCAGGTCGACGCGGTCGACGAAGTGGAACACGCTCGACGCGATCGTGATCGCGCTGGTGTGCCTGGTCGTGGCCACCGCGCTGCTGGGGCCGCCGCTGGCGCCCGAGTCGGTGTTCCGCTCCAACGTGCTGGAAGCCCTGCAACCGCCCAGCGCGGCGCACTGGTTCGGCACCGACGACCAGGGCCGGGACGTGCTCTGGCGGCTGGTGGCCGGGGCGCGCGAAACGCTGCTGGCCGCGATGCTGGTGGTGGTCAGCTATTCGGCCATCGGTTGCCTGGTCGCGGTGCTGGCCACCGTCGGCGGCCGGTGGCTGGACGAGGTGCTGATGCGGGTCACCGACATCGCGCTGGCGCTGCCAGGGATGGTCGTGGCCCTCGGCTTCGCCGCCGCGATGGGGCCGAGCCTCAAGAGCGCGATCATCGCGATGGTCCTGGCCGGCTGGCCGATGACCGCGCGGCTGTTGCGCGGGGTGATGCACGAGACCATGGCGATGCCGTTCGTCGCAGGGGCCCGCGTGCTCGGGGTGTCCCGGACCCGGCTGATGCTGCGCCACGTCCTGCCGAACTCGCTGGACGCGCTGCTGGTCAAGTGGGCGGGCGACATCGGGTTCACGGTGCTGCTGCTGGCGGGGCTGTCGTTCATCGGCGTCGGCGCCCAGCCGCCCAGCGCCGAGTGGGGCGCCATGATCTCGGGCGCGAAGGGCTACATCGCCACCGCCTGGTGGGTGGCCCTGGCGCCGGGCCTGGCCATCGCCGTCACCGCGGCGTCCTTCGGGCTGCTCGGCGATCTGCTGCAAGTCCGCCGCAATCCCGCGTTGAGGAAGAAATGAGGTCCGCGATGGTCGCGACCCCGCTGCTGGACATCCGCGGGCTGACGGTCCAGGTCGACGGGCCCGCGGGGCCGGTGACGCTGGTGGATTCCTTCGATCTCGCCCTCGCCGCCGGTGACCGGGTCGCGCTGGTCGGCGAGTCCGGTTCCGGCAAGTCCGTGCTGGCCCGGTCGGTGCTCCAGCTGGATCCCGACGTCGCGTTGTCCGGCTCGATCCGCCTGGGCGGCAGCGAACTGCTGTCCAGCGGGGAGGCCGAGCTGACCCGGGTGCGGGGCGGTCGGGTCGGCATGGTGTTCCAGGATCCGATGGGAGCGCTGAATCCGCTGCAGACGATCGGCAGGCAGATCGCCGAACCGCTGCTGCTGAAGGGAGTTCCGCGGCGGACCGCGCTGAACCGGGCCCGGGAGCTGCTGGACGAGCTCGGCGTCGACCGGGCCGCGCAGCGGTTGCGGGCCTACCCGCACGAGTTCTCCGGTGGGATGCGTCAGCGCGTGGTGCTCGCGATGGCCCTGATCGGCGAGCCCGAGCTGCTGATCGCCGACGAGCCGACCACGGCGCTGGATGTGCGGGTGCAGCAGCAGGTGCTGGCGCTGCTGGACGACGTGTGCCGCCGCCGCGGGCTGGCGGTCCTGCTCATCACTCACGACCTGGGGCTGGTCGCGGGTTTCGCCGAGCGGGTCGTCGTGATGTACGCGGGCCGCAAGGCCGAGGAACGGCCGGTGCGGCCGCTCTACGCGCAACCCGCCCACCCCTACACCTCGGGTCTGCTGCGCGCGGTGCCGCGGATCGATCGGGAGACGCAGCGGTTGGCGTCGATCCCGGGTGTTCCGCCGACGCCGTCCGCCCGCCCCGCGGGCTGCGCGTTCCACCCCCGGTGCGAGGTGCGCGTGGACCGGTGCAGCACCGAGATCCCGCGGCCGCGTGCGCTGGAGCACGGCGTCGCCGCCTGCCACCTGCTCGGCGATGATGCGGAGGCCCGCCCATGACCTTGCTCGACGTACGCGCGGTGACCAAGGACTTCCGCGGCACGCGCGCCCTGCGCGCCGTCGACCTCGCCGTGGGCGAGGGCGAAACCGTCGGTCTGGTCGGCGAATCCGGGTCCGGGAAGTCCACGCTGCTGAAGTGCGTGCTGCGGCTGGAACGCCCGGACAGCGGCGAGATCCGCTACGACGGCATCGACGTGATCCGCGCGGACCGGGCGCAGCGCAAGCGGTTCCGCCGGGAAGTGCAGATGGTGTTCCAGGATCCGCACGCCAGCCTCAATCCGCGGATGACGGTCGAGCAGCTGGTCTCCGAGGGCATGCTCGTGCACGGGCTGGAGCGGTCCCGGGCCGGCCGCCGGGACCGCGTGGCCGAGCTGCTGTCGATGGTCGGGCTGGACCCCTCGGACATGGGCCGCCGCCCCGGCTCGTTCTCCGGCGGGCAGCGGCAGCGCATCGCCATCGCACGGGCGCTGGCGGTGCGACCGCGCCTGCTGGTCTGCGACGAACCGGTGTCCGCATTGGACGTTTCGGTGCAGGCGCAGGTGATCAACCTGCTCGCGGACATGCAGGCGGAGCTGGGGCTGGCGGTGCTGTTCATCGCGCACGACCTCGCCGTGGTCGGCCACCTCTGCACCCGGATCGCGGTCATCTCGCGCGGCGAGATCGTCGAGTCCGGTCCGCGCGAGCAGGTTTTCGGCGCGCCGCGCCACGAGTACACCCGCGCGCTGCTGGACGCGGTGCCCATTCCCGATCCCACGATCGCACGATGAGAGGACGCCGGATGCGAATCGGAGTAGACGGCCGGAAGATCCCCGAGAGCGCCAAGCGCGGGCCGGTCGCCAGCCTCGACCACGGCCACGAGCTCGGCATGGCGGGGCTGTTCTTCCGGACCGTGCTGGACATGAGCCCGACCCTCGACCCCGGCGAACTCGGGGCGATCCGGCAGCGCGCCGACGAGCTCGGCATGTACCTGGAGACCGGGCTCGGCAAGGTCAACCCCTATGCGCTCGCCGAAGCCCCGGAGCTGCGCGCGGTCGGCGACGGCGACGTGCTGCTGGGGTTCCGGCGCATGATGGAGGCCTGCGCGGCGATCGACTGCCGGGAGCTGTGGGTGGCGACGGCCAACTACAAGCCGGCGTTCCGCGGCCGGTGGGCCTACGACCGCTTCCGCACGGACGTGACCTGGGACGAGCAGCTCGCCGCCACCGACCGGCTCCTGCACCGGCTCGCGCCGATCGCGCGGGATCTCGGCATCCACCTGAACCTGGAGACGCACGAGGAGATCACCACGTTCGAGCTGGTGCGCCTGGTGGAATCGGTCGGCGCCGACGTCGCGGGAATCGTGTTCGACACGGCGAACGTCCTGCAACGCGTGGAACACCCGGTGTGGGCAGCGCGGCGGGTCGCGCCCTACGTCCGCCAGACGCACATCAAGGACGCCCTGATCGCGCACGAGTCCGGTGAGCTCGCGTACCAGATGCGCCCGTGCGGCTCCGGCGTGGTGGACTTCGCGGCGTTGCTGCCGATCCTCGCGGCGGCCAACCCGGCTCTGCACCTGACGATCGAGAACGACGAGTCGCTGGACGACCGGCCGCGGCCGCGCAAGCCCATCCTCATCGAGATCTACTCCCCGGAGTTCCTCGCCGGGCACCCGGACCTGACGGTCGAGGAGATGGCCGCGTACCTGGAGATGGTGCACGGCTACGAGCAGCGGATCCGCGGCGGCGAGCTGCCCACCAGGCAGGACTACGCCGAACAGCCCTACGGCTACGCCGAAACCGTGGCCTACATCCGGCGCAGCGCCGAGCACCTGCGGTCGGTGTGCGCGGCCGCGGACCTGCCGGTGACGGCGTGATGATCGCCGCGCGGGGGCGCGTGGAGATCTGCGCGCGCGACCTCCCGGGCGCCCCGGCCGATCCGGCCGAGGCGGTCGGGAAGGCCCGCGAACTGGGCTTCGGCGGTGTCCACTTCCCTTCGGTGACGGCCATTTCCGCGCGGCACGAGACGCGGGAGCTGGCGGAGTTCGCGGCGTTCGCCGCCGATCGGCAGGTCTCCGTGTCGCTCGGGGTGGGCATGATCAACGCCTACCGCCTGGACCGGGCCGCCGAGCTGCTCGCGGCGGGGTCGGGCGATCTGCTGCGCGGATTCGGCCGGACGGTGGCGTCGGCCGCCGCGCTCGGCGTGCACGAGCTGACCGCGGTCGTGGGCGTCGAGGCGGACCGCTTCGACCCCGCGATCCCGTGGCCGGAGCAGCTGCGCGCCACCGGTGATCTGCTGGCGCGGCTGGCGCCCGCGTTGCGCTACGCGGGCAGCAGGCTGCTGATCAAGACGCACGAGGAGATCACCACCTTCGAGATCGTCCGGCTCGTGGAGTCCGTCGGCCCGGACGTGCTGGGCGTCGCCTTCGACCCGGTGAACGTGGTGGTCCGGCTGGAAGATCCGGTGGCCGCCGCCCGCCGCGTCGCGCCGCACGTCCGCGCGATCCACCTCGACGATGCCTGGCTGTGCCGGACCTCGCGCGGCCTGGCGCGCCGGGTGTGCCCGCTGGGGCGGGGAATTCTCGACTGGCCGCGCCTGCTGCCGGAGGACGCCCGGCTGGTCCTGGACTTCCACCGCGCCGAGCTGGAGCTGCCGTACTTCGACCAGGCCTGGCTCGCCGCGCAGCCCGACGCGACCTGCGTCGAGCTCGCGGCGCTGGCGGCCAACGCCGCGGCGGACCGCGCGCCGGTCTCCGACCTCGGCGTTCGCCTCACGGCGGCGCTCGACGCGCTGCCCCGATGACAGACCCCGAGGAGGGTCGCATGCCCAATCCCGACAAGACGCACCGCCGCGAGGGCAGCCACTGGGTCAGCCCGGTGAACTTCGACCCCGAGGTGCAGGGCGGTTTCCGCTGGCCCGATCCGTTCGAGCTGATCGACAGCACGTTGCGCAAGGCGTTGTTCACCGCCGGGGCGACCACCACGATCGACGGTTTCCTGCGCATCGCCGAAGCGCTCGCGGACGCCGGCGTCAAGGAGGAGAGCCTCAACATCAACTGGGGCGGCGGCAGCGCCCCGATCCCCCGCGAACTCGAACTCTGCCGGGCCATCGCGGGCCGCGACTTCGGGTTCCGGCTCAACGTCTACGCGGACACGCTGCTGTCGGACGGGGTGAACCGGCAGCCGGTGACGGCCCGCGAGACGGCCCGGCTGCTGGCCGATCTCGGCGTTCGCGTGCTGGCGCCGGGCATCGTGCAGGCGCCGTCGAAGGAAGCGCAGAAGCACCAGTTGGAGGAGCTCGCCGACTTCTTCGAGCTGGCCCGCGAGCTGGGGATGGACGTCACGATCACGCTCGCGCACGTGGGCAGGCGCGACTGGGACAGCCTCGTCGAGGTGTCCAACGTCGCGATCGCGCTCGGCGCGCGGCGGATCGACCTGATGGACTCCACCAGCAGTCTCGCGCCGGAGGCCATGAAGGTGTTCATCACTCGCTACCGCGCCGCCCTGGTGCGCGACGTCCCGGTGACGATGCACGTGCACGACGACTTCGGGCTGGCCACGGCCGGGGCGATCGCCGCCGCCACCGCCGGGGCGTCCCCGGACGTCTCGGTCGCCGGGGTCTCCTACCGCGCCGGGTTCGCGCCGCTGGAAGAGGTGGTCACCAGCCTCGAATTCCTCTACGGCGTCGACACCGGCATCCGGCTGGACCGGCTCACGCCGCTGGCCGACCTCGTGGCCGCCGAGATGGGGCTGCCGATCCCGCCGCTGAAGCCGCTGGTCGGCGAGTACGCGTTCCTCCGGCACATGCCCGGTGACGTGCTGTCCTGCCTGCGTCAGGGAACCGATGCGTTCCCCCCGGTCTCCGCCTGCGTCGACCCGTCGGTCATCGGTTCCCGGATGCGCTGGGTCTGGGACAGCCTCAGCAACGACGCGATGGCCCGCGAGCTGGGCAGGTCGCTGGGCGAGGAGCTCACCGGCGAGGAAGTCCGGGCGGTGCGCGCCGCGTTGGACTCGGCGGTGGAGCGGATCACCAGCTACCCGCGCTGGCTCACCTCGGACGAAGCCACCCGGCTGTGCCGGGAGACGCTCTCCGGCGTGCGATCGGCGAACGAGCGGTGAGCGGCATCGCGATCCTCAACGCGTTGCCCGCAGATGCGGCCCGTGATGCACTGCGTGCGTGCTGCCCGTCGGCGCGCTGGTCGCGGGACTTGGCCGTCCGGCGCCCTTTTCCGTCCGCATCGGCGCTGATCGCGGCGGGCACGAGCCTGCTCGACGGCATGCCCGATGCCGAGCTGGTGGAGGTGATCTCCCGGCACGATCCGATCGGCGTCGACCCCGGCGAGGACCGGGTGACCGGCCGCTGGTCGCGCCGGGAGCAGTCGGGGGTGCTCGGTGGGGACGCCGCGGTCCGCGCGGAGTTCGCCGAGCTGAACCGGCGGTACCGGGAGCGGTTTGGCTATGTCTACCTGGTCTGCGCGGCCGGGCTGTCCGCCGCCGGGATCCGGGACGACCTCGTCCGCCGGCTGCGCCAGGACGAGGCGGCCGAACTGCGGACGGCTCGCGCGGAGCTGCGCAAGATCGTCGAGCTGCGGCTCGGCCGAATCCTCGAAGCGGTACGCTGAGCGTGCAGATTGCACACGATGCGCCCGCGCCGGAGGTTGTGGTGGACGAGCAGGACCAGGCGGCACCGTACTTCGTCACCGCCGTGGAACGGGGAATGGCCGTCCTGCAGGCCTTCACCGCCGCTCGTCCCGAGCTGAACTTCACCGAGGCCGGCGAGCTGACGGGGCTGAGCCGCGCCACGACCCGGCGGCTGATGCTGACCCTGCGCGACCTCGGCTTCCTCACCTCCGAGGACGCCCGCACGTTCCGGCTGGCCCCCAAGGTGCTGCAACTCGGCTACAGCTACCTCTCCAGCATGCCGCTGCGCGACATCGCCCGGCCGCACCTGGAAACGCTGTCCGGCCGGCTCGGCGAGACCGCCGGGCTCGCGGTGCTCGACGGCGCGGAGATCCTCTACGTCGCGATAGCGATGTGCCCGCGGCTGACCGCGGTCCGGATCAACCTCGGCACCCGATTCCCCGCGCCCGCGACCGCCGCCGGCCGGGTCCTGCTCGCCAACCTGCCGCCCGCCGCGCTGGACAAGGCCCTCGCCGAAACGACGCTGGACCGGGCCGCGGGCACCACGTCCGAGCGGGTGTTCCGCGATCGCCTGGCCGAGATCCGCGGCCAGGGCTGGGCGCTGGCCGACAGCGAGCTCGACGACGAACTCCGCGGCGCGGCGGCCCCGGTCGCCGATCAGGACGGCCGCGTCACGGCGGCGGTGAGCGTCTCGCTGCACAGCGGCCGCCAGACCGCGGCGGCCATGCAGCACGACGTGATCCCGCAGGTGACGAACACGGCGGACCTGATCCACGCCGACCTGACCGGAACCCCCCGAACCAGGCCCTGAGCCGCGCAGCCGGGCCGCGCTACCGCGGGTCCAGCTCGGCGATGGTCCGGTCGAGCCAGTCGCGGTCCGCCCGGCTGGTCGCGCCGGCGAGGGTGAGCATTCCCCGGCGGAAGCGGTCGGGCATGTCGGCGGCGCGCAGCGGCCGGCCCTGGTCGTAGAAGTAGCTGGCCGGCTGGTCCATGAAGGCCAGCCGGCGGCGCAGCACCTGGGCCTGGTCGGCCGGGTCCGGCAGGAAGCGCAGGAACGCCAGCAGGATCAGGAACGAGTTGCGGTCGGTGATTTCGACCTCGGCCGGTTCGCGCAGTCGGCGCAGCAGTTCCGCGCGGCCGCTGTCGGTGAGGGTGAGGACGTTGCGCGGGGTGGCGCCGGTGCCGCGCTCGGCGTGCTTGGTGAGGTGCCCGGCGGCCTGCAGGCGGTTGAGCGCCGGGTACAGCGCGCCGTCGCTGAGCGGCCGGATGTGCCCGCTGAGCCCGGAGATGCGCTGTCGCAGGTCGTAGGCGTGCAGGGGTTCCTCGTAGAGGAAACCGAGGATGCACAACGTCAGCACGCAGGCCTGAACTGGTGGCGACGGCGGTCGTGGTGGATGTCGGGGCCGAGGTCTCCGTTCCCGAGGACACCGCGATCGCCCGCCTGCCGAGGCACTTCGCCAGCCTGCAGGCGCTGCGCGAGGGAATTCGGCGTGCCGTCGCGCCGTTCGGCGCGGTCGAGCACTTCGACGAAAGCGCCGTCGAGGACGAGCAGGGCTGGCGCTTCCTGTGGGACGCGGCGGACATGGCGGAGGTCAAGCGCGGCGTGTGCGGCGCGTGGTGGGACGACTGGGCCGGCGGCGAGCAGCCCCTGTTGCTGATCCGAGGCGAGGACAGTCCGCTGATCCCGCCCGCGCACGGCGCGGACATGCTCCGGCGGCGGGCCAACACCGAGCTGGTCACCATCGAGGGCGCGGGCCACGACCTGCACCTCACCCATCCCGACAGGTTCGCGGCGGTGGTGCGGCGGTTCCTCGACGAACTCACCGGCTGATCGTCGCCTCGTTCCACTCCTCCCGCCTGCCCCCCGCTCCCGGCTCGCCGGGCATCAAGAGCGCGTAAATAGCCGCCCCCTCCTGCTTGTCACCTCCGTGCGGCAGGCGTAGCTTGTGCACTCATGACCGGATGAGTAAATCCGGTCAAATATGTGTAGAACATCGTGGAGGCTTGGGTGGCGGATGGTGCTCGGGATCGTTCCCTCGAACGCCGGCAGCGCGGGCAGCGGATTCTGGATGCCGCTGCCGAGTTGATCCTGCGCTGGGGTTACGACAAGACCACTTTGGACGATGTCGCCCGGGTGGCGGGGGTCTCGAAGGGGACGATCCACCTGCACTGGAAGAACCGGGAGCGGCTGTTCCTGGTCCTGCTGCGGCGGGAACGGGTCGGGCTGCTGACCGAGGTCCGGCGGCGGGTGGTCGAGTCCTCGCAGCAGCCGTCGCTGCACGACCTGCTGCTGCACACGGCGCTGGTCTACCAGCGGCATCCCCTGCTCATGGCCGTGCTGACGCGGGACATGGACGTGATCGGCAAGCTGGCCCGCACCGAGAAGGCGGCCCAGGCCGGGGACGCGTTGCGCAGCGATTTCGTGCGGTACCTGGAGGTGCTGCACGAGCGGGGCCTGATCCGCACAGACCTGGGGCTGGCCGAGCTGGTGCAGCTGGTCAGCTCGGTGTTCCTCGGGTTCTTCCTGGCACCGCCGCTGGTTCCGGCCGAGTTCGCGGTCTCCGACGAGACGCGTGCGCAGTTGCTCGCCGAGACGGCGTGCCGGGCGCTGGCGGCCGGGCGGGAGTCCACTTCGGAGGACGCCCGGGATCTCGCGGCGGCCACGGTGTCGTACCTGGACGAGTCCTTGAGCAATGCGGAAGCGAAGTACCGGGCCCTGTTGGGTGCTGGGGAATGAGGGGTGTTCCGGTGTCTGTTGTAGTGCCGTTGGATGCCGCCGACGCGGATTTGGCGCTGGTCGGTGGCAAGGGTGCGTCGCTGGCGCGGCTGGCGGGCGCGGGGTTGCCGGTGCCGCCGGGGTTCGACGTCACGACGGTGGCGTACCGGGATTTCGCGGCCACCGCGGGTTTGCAGGAGCGGATCCTGGCGGCGGTGGCGGAGGTCGATCCGGACCGGCCCGAAACCGCGCAGGCGGCGTCGGAGAAGATCCAGCAGTGGTTCGCCGAGTCGCCGGTGCCCGCGGAGATCGCGGAGGCGGTCGGGGCGGCGTATGCCGGGATGGGCGAGGACGTTCCGGTGGCGGTGCGGTCGTCGGCGACCGCCGAGGACCTGCCGGAGATGTCGTTCGCGGGTCAGCAGGACACGTACCTCAACATCCGCGGCGAGGCTGCGGTGCTGGATGCCGTGCGGCGCTGCTGGGCGTCGTTGTGGACCGCGCGGGCCATCGACTACCGGCTGCGCAACGGGGTGGCCGCCGACGAGGTGGCGCTGGCGGTCGTGGTGCAGGAGCTGGTGCCCGCGGAGGCCGCCGGGGTGTTGTTCACCCGGGACCCGGTGACCGGCGCCGGCGAGGACGTCCTGGTGAACGCCGCATGGGGGCTGGGCGAGTCGATCGTGGGCGGCCAGGTCACGCCGGACACCTACGTGGTGGCGCGCGACGGCCGGGTGCGCGAGCAGGTCGTCGGCGACAAGGCGGTGATGACGGTGCGCACCGCCGAGGGCACCAGGGAAGAACCGGTGCCGGAGGGGCGCCGGGACGTCCCGGTCCTCTCCCCCGCCGAGGCCGGTGAGCTGGCGGCGCTGGCGGTGCGGATCGAGGAGCTGTACGGGCGGCCGATGGACGTGGAGTGGGCCGCCCGGGACGGCCGGTTCTGGGTGGTGCAGGCGCGGCCGATCACGGGGCTGCGAGACCGCCCGGTGGAGACGTGGAACGACAGCCTCGGCGGGGATTACCTGTGGACGTGCGCGAATCTCGGTGAGGCGATCCCGAGCGTGATGACGCCGTGCACGTGGTCGCTGGTGGAGATCTTCATGTCGGAGACGATGGCGCTGTCGCGGGTCGGGCCGCACCGGCTGTCGGGCAACATCGGCGGCCGCTTCTACCTGAACCTGAGCTTGACGTTCGCCGTGGGCAACGCGCTCGGGCTGGGTTCGCTGGTGCGCTCCGCCAGCGAGCAGGCATTCGGGCGCATCCCCGCGGATGTGGCGGTTCCGGCGCTGCCGATGTCGCGGTGGCGGGTGGTGCGGTCGGCGCTGGCGAGCGCGTTGCCGTTCCTGCGCCGCGTCGCGGCGTACCAGCGGCGGCTGCCGGAACTGCTGGCGTCCTCGCCGGATCGGTGCGCACGGTTGCACGAACGGATCGCCGCGGCCGGTGACGCCGGGGAGTTGCGGGCGTTGTGGCGTTCGGACGTGGAGCCGTTGCTGCGGGATTCCAGCCGGATGCTGGCGGCCGGGGCGCGGTTGGACGGCGCGGGTCTGGTGCGGATTCGGCCGCGGCTGCTGAAGCTGGTCGGCGAGGAGGACGCGAACGCGTTGCTGACCGGGCTCAGCGCCGGCGGCGATGCGCTGGCGAGCCTGGGGCCGGTGATGGGGCTGGGCGAGCTGGCGCGCGGGGAGATCGACCGGGACACGTTCGCGCGGTCGTGGGGGCACCGGTGCCCGGACGAGTTCGAGGTGTCCGCGCCCCGGCCCGCCGAGGATCCGGAGTGGATCGACCGGCAGCTGGCGGGGTTGCGGTCGGCGGCGGATCCGGCGGAGTTGCTGGCGCGGCAGCAACGCGCGCGGGATGCGGCGTGGGCGCGGCTGCGGTCGCGCCACCCGGGCAAGGAGAGGCGGTTGCGGCGCCGGATCGCCGGGGCCGCGCGGGCCGCTCGGGGCCGGGAGGCGGCGCGTTCGGAGTTGATCCGGGCGTTCTGGGTGCTGCGGGCCTTCGTGTTGCGCGCCGGCGAGCTGACCGGGTGCGGCGAGGACCTGTTCTTCTTGCGGATCGAGGAGGTCCTGGCGGTGCTGGGTGGTTCGCGGGAGCCGTTGGGGGCGGTTGCGGACCGGCGGCAGACCTACCGGGCGTATGCGGCGTTGGGGCCGTACCCGACGTTGGTCCGGGGGCATTTCGACCCGGTGCGGTGGTCGACCCTGCCGGATCGGCGGATGGACGTGTTCGACGAGTCGGTGGCGTTGGCGCCGGTGTCGCACTCGGTGCGCGGTTTCGCCGGCGCGGCCGGTGTCGTCGAGGGCGCGGCGCGCGTGCTGACCTCGGTCGACGAGGGCGATTCGTTGCGGCCGGGCGAGGTCCTGGTGACGACGGTGACGAACGTGGGGTGGACACCGTTGTTCCCGCGGGCCGCGGCGGTGGTGACGGACGTGGGTGCGCCGCTGTCGCATGCCGCGATCGTGGCCCGGGAGCTGGGGATTCCGGCCGTGGTGGGCTGCGGCAACGCCACGACGCGGCTGCGCAGCGGTGATCGAGTGCGGGTGGACGGCGCCGCGGGAACCGTCGAGGTCCTGACCGCCGATTCGGGGGTTGAGGAACATCGGGACGAAAACCGGCGCTAAGCCCTGGGGTTCCTGACCTGCTCGTTGACGGCCTTGATCAGGATGTGGGAGAACAACATCCTCGCCGAGTCCCACATCCGTTACGGCGGGTACGGCGGGATCGCCTATCGGCACATCTCCGACACCTACATCGCGCTCTTCAGCCACTTCATTCCCTGCGGGGTGTGGGAGGCCGTGTACATCATCGAAGGGTTGCTGCGCAACGATTCCGACGTCCAGCCCGACACCATCCACGCAGACACCCAGGGCCAGTCGCTCCCGGTGTTCGCGGCGCTACTCGGCTTTGACCTGCTCCCGCGCATCCGCAACTGGGCCGACCTGAACTTCTACCGACCCAGCGCGGACACAGGCTTCGAGCACATCGACTCGCTGTTCGGCGACAACGTGATCGACTGGGGCCTGATCGAGACGCACTGGACGGACCTGCTGCGCACCGCGATCTCGATCAGCAAGGGCCGCCTGTCGTCGGTGACGCTGCTGCGCCGACTGGGCAACAACTCCCGCAAGAACCGGCTCTACCGGGCATTCCGGGAGCTGGGGCGAGTGATCCGCACGATCATGCTGCTGCGGTTCCTCGCCGACGCGCAGTTGCGCGAGCAGATCACCGCGATCACCAACAAGGCCGAGGCGTTCCACGGGTTCTCCGCCTGGCTGCGCTTCGGCGGGGAGGCGATCGGGCGCAACGACCCGGACTACCAGGAGAAGATCATCAAGTTCAAAGAGCTGCTCGCCAACTGCGTGATCTACTCCAACGCCTGCGACATCACCGCCGTCGCGAACGCGCTGGCCCGTGACGGGCATCCGATCGACGCCGACGATCTGGCCACGATCTCCCCGTACATCACCCACACCATCCGCCGGTTCGGCGACTGGGTGCTGGACCTGTCCCCGCCGGACACCCTGCCGGTCACCACGCTGGACCTGGTGCCGGGCGCACTGTTCCCCGGCGACATCACGCCTACGGCGGAGCCGCTCGCCAGCCCCGCGCGGCGGGTCTCGCGTGGCCATCGGCCGATCCAGCGGGCTGGATCGGCCGCAGCCAAGCTCGAAGCCAGTCGGTGACGCACGTTGAGCTGTTGACGACCAACGTCAGCTAGACGCCGCAGAAAAGCGGTCCGCAAGCCAACACTCGATGTCGCACAGCGCGGCTTTGGCCATGCCTGTCGAACGGGAGGCGAAGCCGTGCCGTGCTTCCGGGTAGATCCGGAGGTCGACTTCGCCGCCGGCTGCTGACACTCGGGCCGCCATGGCCATGTTGTCCTCCAGCAGGACGTCCACACTGCCGGCGACCATCACAAGCGGAGGCAGGCCGCGCAGGTCGCCATAGACCGGGGAGATGTCCGGAGCGGTGCGGTCGGTCACATGACCGGCATAGGCCTGGATGAAGTACTCTTCAGCGATCAACCGACCTGCCGGGGTCAGACCACTCATGTCGTACGTGCCGAACTGCAGCGCGGCACCGGCGAACGAGTCGACGACACCGCGATCGCGAAGGCGCAGCAGTGTCGTCATGGCACGCGTGGCTCCCGCCGAAAAGCCGCCGATCGCCAGCCGTGTCGTGCCGAAGCGAGCCTCGGCGTGCTCCAGGAGCCACAGTGCCGCTGTTTCGCAGTCGTCGGGCGCGGCCGGCCAGGGATGTACAGGAGCGAGTCGGTAGTCCACGCTCACGACGACGATTCCGAGAGCATCCGCGAGCTGCTGGTTGCGCGCGTCCCCTCGATCGCTACCAGGCGGTACCGAGTGGTGGCGGGGCTTCTCAATTCCACGAAGCGCGGATGGCGACGGTGGTGACGCCCGGTCCGAAGCCGACAAGCAGCCCAGTTGCCGCTGGGTGCGCGCTCGCTTGGTGCCAAGTTCGGGCGAGGACGTCCAGGACGGCGACACTGGCGGTATTGCCGAGTTCGCGAAGACTGGCACGGGAAAAGGCGAACAGTTCTTCGGAACAGCCGAGTCCGTCCCTGAGCGCGTCCATGATCTTGGGGCCGCCGGTGTGGGAGATGAGGAACTGCGGGGCCCATTGCGGGTCGGGGCTGTTCGTTCGGAGCCACGCCGCCAGATGCGGCACGGTTTTGATTATGCAGTCAGTGACGGATGGCAGGGTGTCGAAGTGAAAGCCCGCCTCGTCGACGCGGTAGACCATGTCGTCGAGGGAAGCCGGTAGAAGGTACTCCCAGGCGGCACCTAGGCGTAGGCCGCTGCGGGTGTCGTCGGCCGAGACCACAGTGGCCGCGCACGCATCCCCGAACAAAGCGCCGGAGACGAGGCTGGAAATGGTGAGGTCGTCCGCTTGGTAGGACAAGGAAGGGAGTTCCACCGCAACAACCAGGACGTGGGTTGCGTCGGGGTGAGCCGCGAGGTCCTGAGCGGCCCGGGCGAGCGCGTAGGCACCGCCAGCACAGCCCATCTGGGCGATGGGCATGCGGCGTACGGTGGGGCGCAGTCCGAGTGTGTTGACCAGATGTGCGTCCACGCCAGGTAGGGCGTGACCGGTGCAGTTGGCAACCACCAGCGCATCAATGTCGTTCGCGGTGCAGTTGGCTGCGTCCAGGGCGTCGAGGGCGGTGTTGGTGGCCAGTCCGACGGCGTGTTCGAGGTGAAGACGATTCCGTTTGCTCAGGCCCGTGTGCGCGACGATCTGGTCCAGCGGGATGACGGCGCGCCGGGACCGCACGGTGGTGTTTTCCAGCACTCGTCGGATGGCGGCGATCTTCGGGTTGCCCCGCAGGCGGCGTGTCAAATGGGCCAGGACTTCACTTTGGTCCAGCACGTGGGGCGGTAGCCCCACGACGGGGCGGGAGACGATGGGCACTGTTACCCTCGCACGGCCACGATGGCGGCGTTCGCGCCGGCCGCGGCCAGCGGGACGATGCGGGGCTGCTCGAACCCGGCTTCGAGGAGCCACGTTGTGTACTCGGTCTCCGAGTAGTTCTTGCCCCCCTCAGTCTCGATGAGCATGTTCATCCCCATCAGGGCGGCGGCTGGAGGGCCGGTGCGCTCAGGATTCAGCACCAGTTCGCACACGACAACTGCGCCGCCCGGCGGAAGCGCCGCGTAGCACTTGGCCAGGAGCTGACGATTGCTCGCCTCGTCCCAGTCGTGGAGGATCATGCTCAGCAGGATGACGTCGTAGCCACTGGGCAGCGGCTGGTCGTCGAGGAAGTCGCCGGCGGTCGCATCGAGCACGTTGCCCAGGCCCGCTTCCGCGATCTTGTCCTCGGCGAGGTCGCACACGTGTGGAAGATCGAATACGGTGGCCGACAGGTGCGGGTAGCGACGGCACAGCTCGATCGGAAACGCTCCCTGCCCGCCCCCGACGTCCAGCAGCCTGTTGTGCGCAGCGAAGTCGTAGGAGTCGCCCAGTGCTCGGGCGGTGAACGTGGAGATGGAATACATGGCCTCCCAGAACAGGGCCATCATCACCGGATCTTCGGCCGCGAACGGCGAATCCTGGGTCTCCGGGTCCCAAGTGGTGGGTCGGTTCGTGCGCAGCGCTTGAACTACCCGGTGCCAGGCGGGGTACTCGCGCTGATCGCAGAACCGGACGAAGCCGCCGAAGTAGTAAGGACGGCCCACCACGAGGAACTCCTCCGCGACCGGCGCGTTGCGGTATTCGTTCCCGGTCTTCTCCAACAGCCCCAGGGACGCACACGCGGCCAGCAGCAGATCAGTGGGCCGATCGGGCATTCCGAGGGCCTCGGACGCTGCTTCGACTGTGGCCGAGCCGAGGTTGGAGAGCTTGGTGAACAGCTCCAGCTCGACGGCGGCGGCGAAGCTCTTGAAACTCCAGAAACCCGTAGTTAACTGCATCAACGATGCCGGAGTCAACTCGGGAGGTTGTTCGACCTGACCCTGGCGCTTGATTCGAGGGTGCGGTAGCGGGCGTAAGTCTTCCAACGAGTCGGTTGATTCCACTACGTCAGCCACGGTCGTTCTCCTCTTCTCCGGCGCGTATCTGCACGTTCCCGCCCGCGGCGCGGTGTCCGAGACCGGCAGAAACGATCTCCACTGTGGATTCCGCCGTCGATCTAGATGATTTCCCGCACGCTCGGGGCGGTTGCGGTGAAAAGCTATGCGGCGGACTCAAGGAGAAGAAGGGGGGATCTCTCGGTCTACCCGAAAGTGCCTTCGCGGATTGCCTGAATCTCTCGTTGCTGGCGAGAGGATCGCCTCTGCTGCTGTAGCCTGGCCCTTCATCAAGCGTGTCGGGTGGGTAGATCCGGCCTGAGATAAGGCAAAGGCCTTATCCTGCTTGGGTTTGCGACTCCAACGCAGCCCAAGAGGAAAGGCCTTCGTGGTGAAGAAGATACCGCACGAGCAGAGTCGGCGGAACGCGGCACGCCGACGGCGCAAGGTGGCGGCCCGGCATGCACGTGCGGGACACTGTCGCGCGCAGCCCAAGCCGATGCTGCACTCGGGCACGGTGAGCTACGAGATCGGCGGGAACGTCGACGCCACGTGCTTCGGCGGGATCGCGGCGGTGCACCGGCTGGTGACCAAGCTCGGTTTGGCCGAGCGGATCAACGACAGTCTGGCGTTGTTGAAGGTGCACCTGCCCTACCATGAGTCCGATCACGTGTTGAACCTCGCCTACATCGTGGCCTGCGGTGGCACCCGGCTGGAGGACATCCAGCAGCTGCGGCATGACACCGCCTACATGAACGCGCTGGGCGCGGACCTGATCCCGGATCCGACCACGGCGGGGGACTTCTGCCGTCGGTTCGCCGAGGATGACGTGGTGGCGTTGATGGAGGCGATCAACGCGGTGCGCCCGCAGTTGTGGACGGGTCGGGGACGAGACCTACTGGGTCCGATCGCCTACCTCGACGTCGACGGCACGATCGTGCCCACCAGCGGGGAGCGCAAGGCCGGGCGAAAAGACCCTCGAAGGCCAGCAGGCCGCCGCCGCGCGTGGAAACCACGGCGGACGGCCGAAGGTGATCGACGAGGACGACGTGCTGTTCGCCCGCGCGCTCCGCGACAAGGGCACCCCGATGCCCGACATCGTGAAGAAGCTGACCATCAAGACCGGCAAGAACACCGGCCAACATCCCTCAGTCGCCTCGCTCTACCGCGCCCTCGCGGATAACGACGCCTGACCAGGCACTACCCGACCACTTGGCAGGTTTCTCCCGTATCCCGGCGGTCCCCCTCGGTAAGACGACCGTGCCCGCCCTGTTTCCGGGTCCAGACCCCCGATTCCCTGACGCCGCGCCTCCCGGCGCCCCTGGACCGGCGGGTTCAGGGGCGCCAGCGGGCGATGTAGCCGGGGCGGTCGGCGTAGGGCAGGCCGAGGAGCGCCCGGGTGGGGCAGCCGCGTTCGTCCTCGGGCGGGTAGCTCTCCCCCAGTTCGTCGCAGGGGCCGCCGCCGGTGCCGCAGTGGTGGTGGGCGGAAAGCAGGCGGGACTTCAGCTCGCATTCCCGGAATCCCCGGATGGGGGTGATCAGGCAGGCGTGGACGGCGCCGGTTTCGGCGTCTTGCCTGGCCACGCGCAGCAGCTCGAGGTCGATTTCGAGCTGGCGGCGCAGGAACGTGACGAACCGGTCCATCTTGCGCACTCCCGTTTGTCCGCGGTGTTCGTGGGTCACAGACAGGGACGCGGCGGCGGTTCGGTTGTGACGCGTTCGACGCGGGTGATCTTGTCATCCGTCGGCGGCGTGGTGGCTTCTTGACCGGTTGTTGGCGGGTTGTCGCCAAGAATTCCCCGCTCCGGTTACCGCTGCGTACCGTTCGGGGCTCCGGGCTCGGCCCTGATCATGATGTTCGTCCGGTTTGGGGAGTGGCTATGGCGTTGCGCGATGTTCGGATGGCCCGTCGGGTGCTGTTAGCCGGTGGGCTGGCGGCGACGGCGGTCGGTGTGTGCGGGTTGCCGGCGGTGGCCGCCGGCGGGTCGCGGCGGTCGGCCGCACCGGAGATCGCGTCGACGGCGGATTGGCAGGCGCGGGAGCCCAGTTCGCCGGTGGACGTGCTCGACAGCAGGCCGGTCAAGATCGTCGTGCACCACACCGCCTCCCCCAACGTCGACGACACCTCGCAGGAGGCGGCGTTCGCGCTGGCCCGGCAGATCCAGGACTTCCACATGGATTCCAACGGGTGGAAGGACACCGGGCAGAACTTCACCAACTCCCGCGGCGGCTGGCTGATGGAGGGCCGCCACCGGAGCCTGGAGGTGCTGACCGCCGGCGATCAGCACGTGCAGGGTGCGCACGCGGGCGCGGAGAACCCGGTGTCGCTGGGCATCGAGAACGAGGGCACCTACATCGACACCGACGTGCCGGAAGACCTGTGGGATTCGCTGGTGCTGTTGTGCACGTACATGGTGTCGCAGTACGGCATCGAGCCCGGCGAGATCTACGGGCACCGCGACTTCATGGCCACCGAATGCCCGGGCGATGTCCTGTACGGACGGTTGCCGGAGCTGCGCGAGGCCGTCGGCGCGGCCGCGGGCCGGGCCGTGGTGCAGCCAGCGGTGTGGCCGCTGCTGCGTCCGGAGGCGGCGGGCCCGTCGGTGACGGCGTTGCAGCTCCTGCTGCGGGCGCAAGGGGTTTCGGTGCCGGTGGACGGCGTGTTCGGCCCGCAGACGCAGGCCGCAGCAGGTGGGATCGTCGCGGCCGGCGGCGCGGCGGGCGTGTCCTGCTACGCGACGCGGCTGCCGGAGCCGGGTTTGTTCGGCGGTTCGGCCTGGGCCGGTCTGACGCCGGTGCTGGGCCAGGGCGCCGGTGGTGATGCGGTGCGGGCGGCGCAGGTCTTGCTGACGTCTCGCGGCCGGTACGTGGCGGCGGATGCGCGTTTCGGCGACCGGATGGTCGCGGTGGTGCGGGAGTTCCAGGCGTCCAGCGGCCTGGCGGCCACGGGTGTGCTGGACCAGCGGACCTGGCAGCGCCTGCTGGGCTGATCATGAAGAACCGGCTGCACCTGAGCAGGTGCAGCCGGTTCTCCGTGATGTGTCGGCCGGACGTCGGACGGTCGGGTTCCGCCTCCTCGGGACTCTGGTTCAGGCTTCGGTGTGCTCCCCGGCGAGGTCCTCTTCCTGCAGCAGCGGATTCCCCGCGGTTTCGCGCATGGAGAAGGCCGCGATCAGCCCGATCACGGCGGCGACCATGAGGTACGGGCCGGGCACCAGCGTGCTGCCGGTGGCCGAGATCAGGACCGTCATCAGGTAGGGCACGGTGCCGGCGAACAGGGCGGCGGTGAGGTTGTACGCGATGGACAGGCCGCCCTGGCGGGTGCGGGTCGGGAAGATCTCGGCGGACCACACCGCGTACGTGCCCAGGATCGCGGAGAGCACGACGCCGAGCGCGAGCCCGCCGATCCACGTTCCGGCGAGGCCCGTGCGCATCAGCAGGTAGGCCGGGGTCGCGAGGACGAACAGCGCGATGCCCGCGCCGATCAGGATCGGTCGCCTGCCGACGTGGTCGGACAGGCGGCCGAACGCCGGGACGAGGACCAGCCCGACGAGGGAGATGACCGTGGACAGGAGCGCGGCGTTGCCGGCGGAGTGGCCCAGGTAGTCGGTCTCGTAGGTGACCAGGTAGGTGAGCACGGCGTAGAACGGCACGTGCATCATCGTCATCAGGCCGGCGGCCTGGAACAGCTGCTTCTTGTTGTTGCGGAAGAGTTCCCGCACGGGGCTGCGGGGCACGTTGTCGGTCGCTTCGAGGGTGCGGTACTCGGGGGTGTCCTCGATCTTGTTGCGGACGACGAATCCGACGATGCCCAGCGGCGCGGCGATGAGGAACGGGATGCGCCAGCCCCACGAGGTGAGCTGCGCGTCCGAGAGGCCGACCGACAGCAGGAGGAACACGAACGATCCGGCGAGGAAGCCCAGCAGCGAGCCGACTTCGAGCCAGCTGACGCCGAATCCGCGGCGGCGGCGAGGCGCGAACTCGGCGAGGAAGCTCGCGGCGCTGCCGAACTCGCCGCCCGCGGCGAAGCCCTGCAGCAGCCGCAGGAAGACCAGCAGCAGCGGGGCCGCGATCCCGATCTTCGAGTAGTCCGGCAGCAGGCCGATGGCGAGCGTGGCGCCGGACATCATGAAGATGACGATCGACAGCGTGCGCTTGCGGCCGATCCGGTCTCCGAGCGGCCCGAACACCAGCGCTCCGACGGGGCGGATGCCGAAGGACACCGCGAAGACCCCGAACACGGCGAGGAGGCCGGCGGTGGCGTTGCCGTCGGGGAAGAAGACCGAGGCGATGGTGCTCGCGAGATAGGCGTACGCGGCCCAGTCGAACCAGTGCACGAAGACGCCGACCGCGCCCGCGGCGACGCTCCGGCGCAGCGTCGCGGGATCGGCGATCGTCTCGGTGAGCTCCCTGGCCGGAGCGGATTCACGTGTGGTCATGGGCGGCCTCCTTGGACCGGATTTCGTGATGACGCTAGGAGCGGTCCGTGGCATCTAACAAGAGGTAATAACCAAAGCAATGCATCGAGAGGATCTATGCAGAGGCGCTGAGCTGGCCCGAAACGCGAGCCTGACGAGGCTGAAACGGCGACTTCACCGCAGCCCGGGGGGACGGTCAGCCGACGGGTCCGCCGGTGAGGGCCTGTGGTGTGGTCAGCGCGCCGAGTTGCTCGTCGGTCAGCAGATGCCGCTCCCGCACCAGTTCCAGCGCGGGCCGGCCGGTGCGGTGCGCCTCCAGCGCGATGGTGCACGCGGTTTCGTAGCCGAGCGCGGGGCTCAGCGCGGTCACCAGGCCTGCGGAGGTGGCGACGATGCCCGCCAGGTGCTCACGGCGGGCGGTGATGCCGCGTACGCAGTGCTCGGTGAGCACGCCGATCGCGGCGGTGAAGTGGTCGAGGCCGGCGGTCAGGGCCCGCGCGATGATCGGCTCGAAGGCGTTGAGCTGCAGTTGTCCGCCTTCCGCGGCAAGGGTGATCGTGACGTCGTTGCCGACGATCTCGAATGCGACCTGGTTGACGACCTCGGGGATGACCGGGTTGACCTTGCCGGGCATGATCGAGGAACCGGCCTGCCGGGCGGGCAGGGTGATCTCGCCGAGCCCGGCCTGTGGTCCGGACGAGAGCAGTCGCAGGTCGTTGCAGATCTTCGAGAGCTTGACCGCGACCCGTTTCAGGACGCCGGACAGCTGGACGAACACGCCGACGTCCTGGGTGGCCTCGATGAGGTCGGGGGCGGAGACGAGCGTCGGGATACCGGTCAGCTCGCGCAGGTGCGCCACGGCGAGCTCGCGGTAGCCGGGGCGGGCGTTGAGCCCGGTGCCGATCGCCGTGCCGCCGAGGTTGAGCTCGTGCAGCAACAGCCGGGCCTCGGCGAGGCGCTGCTCGTCCTCGCCGAGCGTGGCGGCGAACGCGCCGAATTCCTGGCCGAGCGTCATCGGGACCGCGTCCTGCAGCTGGGTGCGGCCCATCTTGAGGATGTCGGCGAACTCGACCGCCTTGGCGGAGAACGCTTCCCGCAGCCCAGCGAGCGCCGCGAGCAGCTCGGCGAGGTGGCTGTCGAGCGCGAGCTTGACAGCCGTCGGATAGACGTCGTTGGTGCTCTGGCCCAGGTTGACGTGATCGAGCGGGTGGAGCGCGGAGTGATCTCCGCGGTCGTGGCCGAGCAGTTCCAGGGCCCGGTTGGCGATGACCTCGTTGGCGTTCATGTTCGTCGAGGTCCCGGCGCCGCCTTGAATCAGGTCGACGACGAACTGGTCGTGCAGCCCGCCGTTCCGGATCTCGGCGCAGGCCTTCGCGATGGCGTCGGCCCTGGTGCGGTCGAGGGCTCCTGCCTCCGCGTTGGCGGTGGCCGCGGCCTGCTTGACCGCAGCCAGCGCCACGATCAGGTGCGGGCGGTCGGCGAGGGTCTCCCGCGTGATGGGGAAGTTGACGAGGGCGCGTGCGGTGTGGGCGCCGTAGTAGGCGTCCGCGGGCACGCTGATCTCGCCCAGCATGTCGTGCTCGGTGCGCGTCGGGGCGTGGGACATCGTCGTCCTTCCCGGAAAGGTGCGGATTCAGAACGTGAGCGTGCTGCGGATGCGGGCCGAGGAGCGGGCGGTCACGTCGCCACGGCTCGGTCCACTCCGGTCCACGCCAGTGCGATCGCGCCGTCGAGCAGGGCTCGTTGCGCGGTGCCGCCGACGCAGTGCGCGGCGAACTCGCGCTGGTGGTTGATCGCCGGCAGGGACCCGATGCCGATGTAGGGGTGGATGGCGGGCACGACCTGCGAGACGTTGCCCATGTCGGTGGAGGCGCGGTTCATGCGGGACGCCGTGCCGTCCGGAGCGAACTCGCGGCCGAGCTCGAGCGCGTTGGCACGATAGGCCGCCAGTGCGGCCTCGTCGGCGCGGAACTCGGCGTACGGCTTGCTTTCCGGTTCCACGGTCAGCTCGCAGCCGGTGGCCAGCGCGCCGGCTTCGAACGCGCGGAACACACGCGGCTCCAGCTCGGCCAGTTCCGCGAGCGTCTCGGCACGCACGTACCAACGGCCGGTGGCGTGCTCCGGGATCGCATTCGGTGCGTCGCCGGCGTTCGTCACGATGCCGTGCACCCGCGCCGAGGCGGGGATTTGCTGGCGGAGCAGGCCGATGGCGACTTGGGCGACGGTGAACGCGTCGGCGGCGTTGATCCCGGCCTCGGGGTAGGCGGCGGCGTGCGCGGACTTGCCGGTGTAGGAGATCTTCGAGTGGCTGACGGCGAACGGCCGGGCCTCGGCGACGTCGACGGGTGCCGGGTGCACCATCATCGCGAGGTCCACGCCCGCGAAAGCGCCGCGGTCGAGCAGCTCGATCTTCCCGCCGCCGCCCTCCTCGGCCGGGGTGCCGTAGACCTCGACCGTCACCCCGGCGTCGTCGGCGACCGCGGCCAGCCCCAGTGCGGCGCCGATGGAACTGGCCGCGATGAGGTTGTGGCCGCACGCGTGGCCGAGGCCGGGCAGCGCGTCGTACTCGGCGCACAGCGCGATCCGCGTTGGGCCGGTGCCGAAGCTCGCGTGGAACGCCGTGTCCAGGCCGAGGTAGCTCGACGTGACGGCGAACCCGGCGCGGTCGAGCAGCTCCGGCACCGCCGCGGCGGCGCGGTGCTCCTCCCACGCCGTCTCGGGGTCGGCGTGCAGTCGTTCCGACAGGCGGATCAGCTCATCAGCGTGCCGGTCGACCTCGGTGCGGGCCGCGTTCTTCAGTGCCGTCATCACTCGTCTCCCGGCACGCCGTAGGACGGGGCCGAGGCGGGGTTGAGCCCGCGGGTGACGTAGTCGTCGCGCTGCGGGAGCCACACGTCGAGCAACTCGGCGAGCCGGTCGACGGGGTCGTCCGCCCAGTCCACGCGGAGGTCGGTGACCGGCCAGTCCACATCGGACACCACGACGACGCCGGCGGAGTGGACCGGGCCCTCCTCGCCGCCGGCGGCGAGACCGGCCTGCAACGCGGTGACGAGCCGCTGCTCCAGCTCGCCGGTGGCGGAGGTGAACGCGTCCACGATGGCCTGCGGGATGTGATTGCCGGCCAGCATGTTGCCCGCCGCCACGACACCGTCGGCGGCGACGGCACCGTGCTTGCCCAGCGTCCGGGACCCGCTGTAGGCGAAGCCAGGGCCGGTCGGGCCGAGCACGGTGAGCTGCCGGTACTCGATGTTGTCCGCGGCGGCGGTGACCCCGGCGAGCGCCCGCTCGGCGTCGCCGTGCTCGGCGAGCCCGTCGAGCAGGTGGCCGCCGAGCCGCGGGTCGGTGATGTTCTGCGAGGCCGCGGCGCCGAGGCCCGGGCGCAGGTGCGCGACGCGGGCGACGACGGCAGGGCTGGATGAGGTGGCCGCGACACCGAATCGCACGGTGCCGCCGGAAGTGTCGCGGGCGACGATCGAAAGGGTCACTTCTCCTCCTCCGGGATCACGGCGATGGCGTCGATCTCGCACAGCCACTCGGGCCGGGCGAGCGCGGACACCACGAGGCCGGTCGAGATCGGGTGCACACCCTTGGTCCAGCGCCCGACGGTGCGGTAGACGGCCTCGCGGTAGCGCGGGTCGATCAGGTAGATGGTGAGCTTGACCAGGTGCTCCATCCGGCTGCCTGCTTCTTCGAGCAGCATCTTGATGTTCGCCATCGCCTGCTCGGCCTGCGCGGCGGCGTCGCCGATCCCGACGGACTCGCTGGTGTCGAGGTCCTGCCCGATCTGGCCGCGGACGTAGACGGTGCCGTTGGCGACGACGGCCTGGCAGAGGTCGTTGTCGAGGTTCTGCTCGGGGTAGGTGTCGCGCGTGTTGAACGGGCGGATGCGGCGATGAACAGTCACTTCGTGGCCTTTCCCGGCGGCGGTTGTCGGACGGATCGGCGGCGCCGTTGCCACAGCCTGACCTCGCCTCCCACTTTCTGTCCAGTAGATGTTTCAGTACCAGTGAATCGAAAATATCGATCCACGGGACGGGCTGCCAAGGATCGGAAAATCAGATCTCGTGTACCAAAAACATCTGTTGGACACGGGAAGTGTCCGGCGGCGAGGATCCGGTTGAGACGCACAGAGGCATGGAGGCGGACCGGCGCGGTCCGCCCGCCGGTCCGGAGTGGAGGTCTGGATGTCGATCCAAGAGGTGGAGGCCCTCGTCGTGGGCGGGGGCCAGGCCGGCCTGGCGATGAGCGAACACCTGAGTGACTGCGGTGTGCAGCACCTCGTGCTGGAACGCGACCGCATCGCCGAGCGCTGGCGTTCGGAGCGGTGGGACTCGCTGGTCGCGAACGGGCCCGCGTGGCACGACCGCTTCCCCGGCCTGGAGTTCGTCGACCTGGCGCCCGGCGCTTTCGCTTCCAAGGACCAGGTCGCGGCCTACTTCGAGGCGTACGCGGAGAAGATCGCCGCGCCGATCCGGACCGGGGTCGAGGTCACGTCCGTCCGGAGGCTCGAGGGACGGCCCGGTTTTCGCGTGGAGACCTCGGACGGAACCATCGACGCCCGCTTCGTCGTCGCGGCGACCGGACCGTTCCAGCGGCCCGTGATCCCACCGATCGTGCCCCGAGAAGCCGGCCCCCTGCAGATCCACTCCAGTTCCTACCGGAATCCGGAGCAGTTGCCCGCCGGCGCCGTGCTGGTGGTCGGAGCCGGTTCGTCGGGAGTGCAGATCGCCGAAGAGCTCCGCCGGTCGGGGCGGCCCGTGTACCTGTCGGTCGGTCCCCACGACCGCCCTCCGCGCCAGTACCGCGGACGCGACTTCTGCTGGTGGCTCGGCGTGCTCGGCAAGTGGGACGCCGAGACTCCGCCGTCGGGGGCCGAACACGTCACCATCGCGGTCAGCGGAGCCCGCGGCGGGCACACGGTGGACTTCCGCGCCCTCGCCGGACTCGGGATCGACCTCGTCGGCATGACCAGCTCGTTCGACGACGGGATCCTCCGCTTCGCGCCGGACCTCGCGGCCAACATCGCCAAGGGGGACGCGAACTACCTCGCGCTGCTCGACGAAGCCGACGCGTATGTCGCGCGCAACGGTCTCGACCTCCCGGAGGAACCGGACGCCCGCACGCTGGGGCCGGATCCCGCCTGCGTGACCGACCCGATCCTCGAGCTCGATCTCGCCGCCGCCGGAGTCCAGTCGATCGTCTGGGCGACCGGCTTCGCCGTCGACTACGGCTGGCTGCAGGTCGACGCGTTCGACGAGAATGGCAAGCCGAAGCACCGTCGCGGCGTGTCCCCTGAGCCCGGCGTGTACTTCCTGGGACTGCCCTGGCTGGCGCGCCGTGGCTCGAGCTTCATCTGGGGGCCCCGGCTGATCGGCGAGCTCACCGCGGGTTCGCCCACGACGATCAGGGCCGACCAGTCGACGTGCGCCATGAGGTAGTCCTCGGTGACGCCGA
>NZ_JBFAIN010000031.1:0-97055 GCF_040654735.1 Saccharopolyspora sp. NPDC050642
CGTCCTCGACCGCGTCCGCTGCTGCCCCCACCAAGTCGGCACCCTCGCCAAAGCCATCCTCACCCTCGAACACGAAACAAGATGAAAAACGCTCATTGAAATCGAAGGTCTGATTTCCATTGAAATTGCGGGAAAACCGGGGTTCGGGCCGGTCACCTCGGGGTGATCGGAGGGGTCCGGGTTCGCAGTGGCGGTGGCGGAGCCTCGTGGCGTCGGACCTCGACCCGGGTCAGTTGGCCCGTGCAGCCCTGGGCCAGGCTCGAGGTTCCGATGTCCCGCGTCACCGCATTCGGGTTGCCGTGGATGCAGGTCGCGACCTCGGGCGCGCTCGGATCGAACCAGGCACCGGTCGAGAGCTGGACCACGCCGGGCCGCACGGCGTCGCTGATCACCACCGCTGCTAGGGCGCTGCCCGTGGCGCTCACGACCCGCGCGATGTCCCCTGTGGACAGTCCTCGCGCCGCCGCGTCGGCGGGGTGGATGCGCATCGGTTCCCGGTCGTGGACCTTGGAATCCGCGCTGGTCGCGCCGTGGTCGAGCTGGCTGTGCAGGCGGGTCGCCGGGTTGTTCGCGACCAGGAACAGCGGGAACTCGCCCGATCCCGGCGGGACCTGCAGCTCCTCCGGGACCAGCCAGACCGGGTGGCCGGGGCAGTCGGCGTAGCCGAAGGAGTCGATGCGCTGCGAGAACAGCTCGATCCGCCCACTCGGCGTCGGCAGCGGGTTCCCGGCCGGGTCGGCGCGGAACCGGTCGTAGAGGACCTGGTCGTCCGGCTCTCCCGGCAGGTCCAGCCGGCCGTTCTCCCAGAACTGCGCGAAGTCCAGGCCCGGATCGAAGTTCTGCCGCCACTGCTCGTACAGGTGCTCCAGCCAGGCCCGCTCGTCGCGGCCCTCGGTGAACTCCTGCGCCAGCCCGAGCTCCTCGGCCAGGGCGGCGAAGATCTCGAAGTCCGACCGGGCCTCCCCGAGCGGCGGAACCACCTGGCGCATGGCGACCAGCGCGCGATCCTCCCGGGCGCAGCCCAGGTCGTTGCGCTCCAGCGTGGTCGTGGCCGGGAACACGATGTCGGCGTGCCGCGCCGTCGCCGTCCAGAACGGGTCGTGCACGATGACCGCCTCGGGGCGGTTGAACGCCTCGGCGAGCCGCGTCAGGTCCTGGTGGTGGTGGAACGGGTTCCCGCCGGCCCAGTACACCAGCCTGATGTCCGGGTACGTGCGCCGCTCGCCGTCGTACTCGTACTCCTGCCCCGGGTTCAGCAGCATGTCCGCGATGCGCGCGACCGGGATGAACTGCCGCACCGGGTTCACGCCCTGCGGCAACTTCGGCAACCGGTACGGCAGCGGGCGCACCCCGATGCCGGCCATCGAGCCGTAACCGTGGCCGAATCCCCCGCCGGGCAGACCGATCTGGCCGAGCACGCACGCCAGCGCGATGCCCGCCCACAGCGGCTGCTCGCCGTAGCGGGAGCGCTGCAGCGACCAGCTCAGGGTCACCATCGTCCGCCGCGCCGCCATGGACTCGGCGAGCCCGACGATCACCGCCGCGTCGATGCCGCAGATCCCCTCTGCCCACTGTGGACTCTTCGCGGTGCCGTCCGCCGCGCCGGAGAGGTACTTCCAGAACTCCTCGAAGCCCTCGCAGTGCGTGCGGAGGAATTCCTCGGCGTGCCAACCGCGTTCGATCAGCACGTGGCACAGCGCCAGCATCAGCGCGGTGTCGGTGCCGGGCACCGGCGCCAGCCACTCGGCGTCGAGCTCCGCGGCGAGGTCGTCGCGCAGCGGGCCGACCAGCGTGAACCGCGCGCCGCGCGCCCGCGCCCGGCGCAGGTGCCCGGCGACCGAATGCCTGCTGATGCCGCCCGAGTTGACCTGCGAGTTCTTCGCCGGAATACCGCCGAAGCAGACGAAGTGCTCGGTGTGCTCGGCCAGCACCGGCCATGCCGTCGGGCGGCCGATCGGGTCTTCGTTGCCCACGACGTGCCGCAGCAGCGGCGTGGCCGCGCCCAGGCTGTAGGAGTTCACCGAGCGGGTGTAGCCGCCGATGACGTTCAGGAACCGGTGGATCTGGCTCTGCGCGTGGTGGAACCGGCCCGCGCTGCCCCAGCCGTAGGAGCCGCCGTAGATCGCCTCGTTGCCGTGGGCGCGGCGGACCCGGTCCAGCTCGCCCGCCGCGAGCTCGACCGCCTCGGCCCAGCTGACCTGCACGTACTCGTCCCGGCCGCGCACGCCCCGGCCGTCCAGAAAGCCCTTCCGCACGTGCGGCGCGAGCACGCGCACCCGTTCGTCGAGCGCTGCGGGCACGTTCCGCAGCAGTGGAGCCGGGTCCGGGTCGTCCGGATCGGCGATCACGTCCAGGCCATCCGGCGTGCCGGCTGCGGTGAACAGTCCCCAGTGCGAGCTCTGCTGCCGATGCGTGGTCACCTCAGCATCGTCGCAAACCAACTGCCCTCTGCCGAAGCCCTGCGGACCGGAATCAGCGGAGGAGGCGGGCGGCGCCGACCTCGCGGACGTGGACCACGAGGTCGAGCCATTCGGCCAGGGATCCGCCGGAGAGGTGGTAGGAGGCGTCGTCGGCGGGGTCGTAGTCCGGGCCGATCAGCCGCGTCCGCGTCGGGGCGTCGAGCCAGGCGCGCACGTCCGCCGGAGCATCGGCGCGCAGGTCGAGCACGTAGGCGTCCGGCCCGGCGGCGAGCACGGCTTCGGCGAAGTCCGCGGGTGGCACGGGCACCTCGTGGCCGCGCTGGAAGGTCAACCCGACGGCGACGTATCCGGCGCCGAAGCGTTCGCGCAGGTAGCTGCCCGCGTTGCGGTGGGTCAGCGCCCCCGGCGACAACGTGCGCGCGGCACCGTTGACGAGGTGCGCGAGGCCGCCCCAGTAGACGATCTTGTGCCCGGTGCGCTCGTGCCAGCGGATGGTGTTCTCTGCCAGTCCGTGCTCGATGTCCGCGAGGTCCGGCCCGGGCCCGACCGCCTGCTCCGCGAGGGCGAATCGCACCTGGTCGTCGGGGTGCCGCTCGTTGTGACTGCGGATCCACCGCACGGCATCGAGGACTTCCTCCGCACGCAGGAAGGGCCGGGCGCCGGCCAGCACCTCGCGCGGATCTCCCCGCCCCGTCCGCACGTAGGCGTCGAGCTCCGCGCTCGCGACGTCGTCGCCTTCCAGCAACAGCGACCGGAACCCCAGCTCCTCCACCAAGAACCGCAGCAGGCGGTGCGCGACGGCCGCCAGCTCGTGAGTTCCCCGGGACGACGCGCCGAGCGCCACCACCGTGGCGTCGCGCAGCCGGTCCCGGAGCGGCCGCAGGTCCTCGTGCGGGCCGCGGGGGTCCAGCGAGGTGAGCCGCACCGCCTGGCTGTTGATCCACTGCTCTGCTCGTTCCATGATCCGAACGTAAAACCTCGACTAAAGAAGAGGTCAACACCAACGGACGCAGGCTGTGCAAGAGGCACTCTCCCGCCGTCCAGACTGTGCATTAAGCCCACTGACGGCGAACTGACCTGGGCTTACGGTTACCGGCTAACACCGGCGCCCATCCGAAGGAGCTCGCCATGGCCGCATCCGTCGGGGTCGACGACTACGCGCTGACCCGGGTTCCCGCCGGCGCCCGCTACTCCTGGTGGTCCGTCGCGGTGCAGCGGTTCGGCCAGGTGTCCGCGCTCAGCCAGTTCCTGCTCGGCGCCACCCTCGGCTTCGGGATGACCTTCTGGAACGCCTTCCTCGCGCTGACGCTCGGCGCGGTGATCCTGGAGATCGTCGCGATCTTCGTCGGCATCATCGGCGCCCGCGAGGGCCTGTCCACCTCGATGCTGGCCCGCTGGACCGGATTCGGCCGCGCCGGGTCCGCGCTGATCGGGCTGGCCATCGCGATCAGCCTGATCGGCTGGTTCGGCATCCAGTCCGCCGTGTCCGCCAAGGGCCTGGTGGCGCTGGTCGGCGGGCTGCCGGAATGGGGCTGGGCGCTGGTTTTCGGGCTGATCGTCACCGCGGTCGTGCTCCGCGGGTTCGGCTCGATGGCCTGGGTCGCCTACGTGACCGTGCCGGCCTTCCTGGTCCTGGTCGGCTGGTCGATCGGCGTCGAGCTCTCGCAGCACGACATCGGCGCGCTGATGGCCTCCGCCCCGCCCGGCCCGCAGCTGTCGCTGCTGGAGGGCACCACGCTGGTGGCGGGCGGTTTCATCACCGGCGCGGTGATCACCCCGGACATGACCCGCTTCAACCGCTCCGTCGGCGACGTGGTCAAGCAGACACTGGTCGGCATCACCCTCGGCGAGTACGTGATCGGGCTGGCCGGGGTGCTGCTCGCGCACGCCGTGCGGTCCGCCGACATCACCACCATCGTCACCTCCTCGGTCGGCTGGGTCGGCATCCTGGTGGTCGTCGCCGGCACCGTGAAGATCAACGACTGGAACCTGTACTCGTCCGGGCTGGGCCTGGTGAACTTCGTCGGCACGGTCTTCGGCAAGAAGCTCAACCGCGGCGTCGCGACCGCCGTGTTCGGCCTGATCGGCAGCGTGCTGGCGGCCGTCGGCATCCTCGACCAGTTCACCGGCTTCCTGACCGTGCTCGGCGTGGTGTTCCCGCCGATCGGCGGGATCATGGTCGCCGAGTACTTCATCGTGCGGCGCTGGCGGGGCGAGCTGGAGGCGTCGCGGGCGCTGGGCGAGATCCCGGCCTCCGCGCCGAACTGGGTGCCCGCGACGCTGGTCGTCTGGCTGGTCTCCGCGCTGGTCGGCGGGTTCGTCGAGATCGGCCTGCCGAGCATCAACTCGCTCGTGCTCGCGTTCGTGCTCTACGTCGTCGCCGGGAAGCTCGGCCTCGTCCGCGGCGTCGGCAGCACCCGTACCACCGCCGAGGTCGTGAGCGCCGACGCCGGTTAGAACCGGACTCAGCGCTCACGACACCAACCCAGACAAGGAGTTCCGACTTGCGCATCGGCATTGACGTCGGCGGCACCAACACCGACGCCGTCCTGCTGGACGGCACCGAGGTGCTCGCCGCGGTGAAGATGAGCACCACCACCGATGTCACCTCCGGGATCGTCGCGGCCATCGACGGCCTGCAGCGGCAGCACCCGTTCGACCCGGCCGGGGTGCGGGCGGTGATGATCGGCACCACGCACTTCATCAACGCCCTCGTCGAGGCCCGCCGCCTCGCCCCGACCGCCGCGGTGCGGCTCAGCCTGCCCGCGGGCGCGTCGCTGCCACCGATGGTGGACTGGCCGCAGCGGCTGGTGGACGCCGTTTCCGGGCGCAGCTACCTGTGCCACGGCGGGCACGAGTTCGACGGCAGGCACATCGCCGAGCTCGACGAGGCCGAGCTGCGCAAGGCCATCGACGACATGGGCCGCAACGGCATCCGCAGCGTCGCGATCACCTCGGTGTTCTCGCCCGTCAACCACGAGTTCGAGCAGCGCGCTGCGGAGCTCATCGCCGCGGAGCTTCCGGACGTGGCGATCTCGCTGTCCCACGAGATCGGCCGGATCGGCCTGCTGGAGCGGGAGAACGCCACCGTCATCAACGCCGCGCTGCGCGAGCTCGCGGCCAACATCGTCGACGGCCTGGCATCGTCGGTGACCGGCGCGGGCATCACCGCCCCGCTCTACCTGAGCCAGAACGACGGCACCCTGATGGACGTCGACTTCGCCCGCCGCTACCCGGTGGCGACGTTCGCCTCCGGCCCGACGAACTCGATGCGCGGCGCCGCCGTGCTCTCCGGTCTGGACACCTGCGCGGTGGTCGACGTCGGCGGCACCACCAGCGACGTCGGCGTGCTCAACCAGGGCTTCCCCCGCGAGGCGACCACGGCGGTCAGCGTCGCCGGGATCCGCACGAACTTCCGGATGCCGGACGTGCTGTCGATCGGCATCGGCGGCGGCAGCCTGGTGCGCGGCGAGCCGTCTGCGGTGACCGTCGGGCCCGAGTCGGTGGGCTACCGGCTGACCTCGAAGGCGCTGGTGTTCGGCGGCGACACGCTGACCGCGACGGACATCGCGGTGGCGGCCGGGCGCGCCGAGATCGGCGACCCGGAGCTGGTCAAGCACCTGGACCGCGACCTGGTGCGGGCCGCGCTGGAGCGGATCGCGGCGGACAACGCCGACGCGGTCGAGCGGATGCGGACCTCAGCGGAGCCGCTGCCGGTGGTCGCCGTCGGCGGCGGTTCGGTGCTGCTGCCGGACGAGCTCGGCGACGCCGGCGAGGTGCACCGGCCGGAGAACTACGCGGTGGCCAACGCCATCGGGGCCGCGATCGCGCAGATCGGCGGCGAGGTGGACCGCGTGTACGCGATCGAGCCGGGCCGCCGCGAGTCGGTGGTCGACGAGGCCAAGCAGGAGGCGATCGACCGGGCGGTGGCGGCGGGCGCGAGCCCGTCCACAGTGGACATCATGGACTTCGACGAGGTGCCGATCCCGTACCTGCCGGGCAACGCGACCCGGATCCGGGCGAAGGCCGTCGGCGACCTGCAACTGGGGGCCTGAGCATGCACGAGATCACCTTGTCCGATCTGGACGACATCGCCCGCGGCGCGGCCATCCTGGGCACCGGTGGCGGCGGCGACCCGCACATCGGCCGACTGCTGGCCGCCGCCTCGGTGCGCGAGCACGGCTCGGTTTCCCTGACGCCGCTGGAAGAAGTGCCCGCCGATGCCGCGGTGCTGCCGGTGGCGATGATGGGCGCGCCGACCGTGATGGTCGAGAAGCTGCCGTCGATCGAGCAGATCGGCCTGGCGGCCCGCACCCTCGCCGACTACCTCGGCCGCGAGCTCACGCACATCGCGTGCGCCGAGGCGGGCGGGGTCAACTCGCTGATCCCGGTCGCCGCCGCCGCGCAGCTGGGCCTGCCGCTGATCGACGGCGACGGCATGGGGCGCGCGTTCCCCGAAATCCAGATGGTGCTGCCGACGCTGTACGGCGTCGAGGCCACCCCGATGGCCATCGCCGACGAGAAGGGCAACCGCGGCGTTCTCGACACGGTGGACAACCACTGGGCCGAGCGGCTGGCGCGCAGCGCCACCATCGACATGGGCTGCTCGGCGATGATCAGCACGTACGCCATGACCGGGCAGCAGGCTCGCGACTCGCTGGTGCCGGGCACCTTGACGCTCTGCGCCGAGCTGGGTCGATTGGTGCGCACTGCGCAGGCCGAGCACGCCGATCCGGTGGACGCGGTCGTCGCGCGGCTGGGCGGCCGGCGGCTGTTCACCGGCAAGGTCGTCGACGTCTCGCGACGCACCGTCTCGGGCTTCGCGCGCGGCGACGCGCGGCTGACCGGCATGGACGGCGACAGCGGCAGCGAGCTGGTGCTGCGGTTCCAGAACGAGCACCTGGTGGCCGAGCGCGACGGCGCCGTCCTGGCCTCAGTGCCGGACCTGATCTGCACGCTGGACCGGGAGTCCGGCGAGGCCGTCACCACCGAGGCGCTGCGCTTCGGCCAGCGGATCGCGGTCATCGCCGCGCCGGCCGACCCGCGCTGGCACACCCCGGCGGGCCTGGAGCTGGCGGGGCCGCGCTACTTCGGCTACGACATCGACCCGGTGGGGGTCGCGCGGTGAGCTGGCAGCTGACCGAGGAACACCTCGAAGACCTGGCCCGCGGCGCGGCGCTGCTGGGCACCGGTGGCGGCGGCGACCCGTACGTGGGCCGCCTGCTGGTGCAGCAGGCGATCCGCGAGTCCGGGCCGATCACGGTGCTAGATCCGTCCGAAGTGGACGATGACGCGCTGGTGATCCCGACGGCGCAGATGGGCGCGCCCACGGTGGTGCACGAGAAGATCCCCAGCGGCGACGAGCCGGTGTCGGCGCTGCGCGCGCTGGAGTCCTACCTCGGGGCCGCGGCGAGCGCGACCATGCCGATCGAGTGCGGCGGGATCAACTCGATGATCCCGCTGGTGGTGGCCGCGCGCACCGGCCTGCCGGTGGTGGACGCCGACGGCATGGGCCGGGCGTTCCCGGAACTGCAGATGGAGACCTTCGGGGTCTACGGCGTGACGGGTTCGCCGATGGCGGTGGCCGGGGAGCGCGGCGAGACGGCGGTGATCGACGCCGGCGACGACAACGAGCGGATGGAGTGGCTGGCGCGCGGCATCACCATCAGGCTGGGCGGCGTCGCGCACATCGCCGAGTACTCGATGAGCGGCGCGGACGTGAAGCGCACCGCGATCCCGCGCACGCTCACGCTGGCGCACACCGTCGGCAAGGCCATCCGCGAGGCCCGGGAGGGCAACGGCGATCCGATCGCGCACCTCGGCGAGGTCCTGAAGGACACGCTGTACGGGAACCTGCGGGTGCTGTTCCGGGGCAAGGTCTCGGACGTGGAGCGGCGCACCGAGGCCGGGTTCGCCCGCGGGCGCGCGGCGGCGGTGTCCTTCGACGGCGAGCACAAGCTGGAGCTGGAGTTCCAGAACGAGAACCTGGTGGCGCTGGTCGACGGCGAGGTGCGGTGCGTGGTGCCGGACCTGGTGTGCGTGCTGGAATCCGAGCAGGCGGAGCCGATCACCACCGAAACCCTGCGCTACGGCCAGCGGGTCACGGTCATCGGCATCTCCACCCCGGACCTGATGCGAACCCCGGAAGCCCTGGCGGTCTTCGGCCCGGCGGCCTTCGGCCTCCCCTACGACTTCCACCCCGTGGAAGACCTCGTCGACCCCTGATCCCCAGTTTCAATTGAAACTGCGGATGGATCGGTCACGGGTTCGGCGGAGTGCACCGGCGGTGTGTGCAGTTTCAATTGAAACTGCCGGTGCCCGGGTGACGGCGGGCCGTCCGCGCTGGATCTTCGCTGGTGGGGCAGGCTGTGGGACATGCGCATCGGTCTGCCGGACGTGCCCGCGCTGGAGCGGGGCGTGTCGCTGCTCGGTTCCGGCGGTGGCGGCGACACCGTCACCGGCGCCGCGCTGCTGCGCAACCGGCTCGCCGCCGGTCACCGGGTGGCGCTCACCCCGGTCGGCGAGCTCGACGCCGATGCGCAGGTGGTGCCGGTCGGCGTGGTCGGCGCGACCGCCGTGTTCGCCGAGAAGCTGCCCAGCGGGGCGGAGTTCGGCGCGGCCATCGCCGCGATCGAGCGGTGGACCGGCCGGCGCGCGGACGCGTTGGTCTCGATCGAGGTCGGCGGGCTCAACGGGGTCCTGCCGCTGGTCGTCGGCGGGCGGCTGGGCCTGCCGGTGGTGGATGCCGACCTGTCGGGGCGCGGCGTGCCCCGGCTGAACCAGCTCTCCGTGGCCGCCGCGGGCAAGGGGCTGACGCCCGCGGCGTTGGCCGAGCCCGGCGGTCAGGTGCTGGTGCTCGCCGAGGCGACCGCCGCCGAGCTGGAGCGCACCGCGCGCGCCTTCCTCGCCGGTTCCGGCGGCTGGGCGGTTCTCGCGCTCGCCCCGATCTCCGCGCGCGAGCTGCCGTCCTGCGTGATTCCCGGCACCATGAGTTCCGCTGTTTCCCTTGGCAAGCAAGCACTTTCGGTGGGCGAACGATCCGGCGCCGAGGAGCTGGCGGCGGCCACCGGCGGGCGGGTGATCGGGCTGGGCCGGGTGGTCGAGGTGTCGCGACGGCCGGGCCCCGGCGAGCACGGCCGGACCGGGTTCGCCCGCGGCAGCGCGACGATCCTGGATCACCGCAGCCGGTCGCTGCTGCGGCTGGAGATGGAGAACGAGTACCTGTTCGCGATGCTCGACGGCGAACCGGTGGCGTCCACACCGGACGTTCTCGCGGTGCTCGATCGCCGCACCGGCGTGCCGATCCCCTGCGACGTCGTCCGCCAAGGCGTCGAGGTCACCGTCCTGCAGCTGCCCGCCGCGGAGTTCTGGACCGATCCGCGGCGCCTGCCGGTCCTGGAGCCGCGCGCCTTCGGCATCGACTGCGACCCGATCCTGCTGGAGGTGCGGCGATGAGCATCAGCGTGCGCCGGCTGCTCGCGCTGCCGGAGTGGCGCGAGTCGGTGGGAGTGCTGGCGGGCGACGTCGAGCGCGTCGTGCGGCTGGCGCGGCCGATGGCGCCCGACCGTCCCGTCGAGCCCGGCGAGCTCGTGGTGTTGGTGCAACCGATACCGGCCACCGACTGGCGCATCGACGCCCTGCTCCGCCGGGTCGCCGACGGCGGTGGCGCGGGCGTGCTGCTGCCGGCCGGGGAGCTGCTGGAAACCACCCGGCTGCTCGCCGACCGGCTCGGCATCCCGCTGCTGGCGGCCGCCGCATCGCCGCTGGACCTGCTGATCTCCGCCCGGCTCCTGCTGGCGGCTCCCGCGCTCGACCGCGCGGACCTGGTGCTGGCCACCCACGAGGCGCTCGGCTCGCGCATCCGCTCGCCCGAGGAGATCGTCGCGACGTTGAACGGTCTGCTGGACGCGCCGGTCGCGTTGCTCGACGACAGCGGCACGCTGCTCGCCGGAAAACTCCCCCACGCCAACGAAGTCCGCGTGCACGAGCCGGTTCCGCAGCGCGTCGAGCTCGACGACAGCGTGCTGCTCGCGCACCCGGTGCTGCTCCCCGACACGGCCCGACCGACGCTCTGGCTGGCCACCGAGCTGCCCGGCGCCAACGCGGCGCGGGCCGACATCGTGCCGCCTGCTCTCTCCGTCGCCGCCGCGGCGGTGCAGCGCTGGCTGCTCGCCAACCGGCTCGAACTCGAACGCGACGCTCGGTCCCGGGCCGCGCTGCTGAGCGACCTGCTGCGCCTGGACGACGAGCCGACCGCCGACCTGCGCCGTCGCGCGGCGGACGCGGGCTGGGGGCTCGGCGGCTGGCACGTCGGCATCCGGATCGGCACCCAATCCACAGTGGACACCGTCGCGCGCGGCCGGGAAGTGGAGCGGGTGCTGCACGGCGAGGGCGTCGACGCGGTGGTGGTCGAGCACGGCGACGGCTGGACCGGCTGGGTCACCTTCGACCAGGAGCCGACGGCCGACCGGGTGCGAGCACTGGCCGCCCAGCTGCGCGCCGCCACACACGAGCTGCAGCGCACGCTGGACGCGCACATGGGAGTCGGTCGCCCGCACCCGCAGGCGGACGGGCTGGCGACGACGATCGCCGAGGCCACCGACGCCGCGCGGATGGCCAGGACCCGCCCGGAGTCCGGCCGGTTCCTGCACGTCGACCAGCTCGGGATGGCCCAGCTGCTGCTGGAGTGGACCCGCACGGACACCTTCGAACCGGCGGCCCGCGCGCTCATCGCGCCGCTGCGCGGCCAACCCGGCGACCTGATCCGGACCCTGGCGACCTACCTGGACGCGGAGTCGTCGATCGCGGAGACGGCGGCGGTGCTCGGCGTGCACCGCAACACTGTCGCGGCCCGCATCGAACGGCTCGAGCGCCTCCTCGCGGTCGACCTGAGCCACCGCGACGAACGCCTGGCCCTGCACCTGGCCTGCCGCGCGGTCACCCTCGCCGAGGGCTAGGCGGAGCAGTCCCAGCCCGAAGTGGTCGATCGGCGGCGTGCGCGTGTCGGCGCACGCGGGTCGGGGTAGTCGGAGCTTGCGGAACTGGAGGAGGCTCACATGGTTCAAGTCGCAACCGAGCCGGTGATCGTCAAGACCCCCAAGGGCGACCTCGAAGGGGATCTCGTCGTGCCACCGCCTGCCCGGGCGGTGGTTCTTTTCGCGCACGGTTCCGGGAGCTCCCGGCACAGCCCCCGCAACCGCGCGGTAGCGGAGTCGTTGCAGTACTCCGGATTCGGCACCCTGCTGCTGGACCTGCTCACCCCGGAAGAGGCGAAGTTCGACCAGCGGACCCACGAACTGCGCTTCGACATCGAGCTGCTCGCCGAACGGCTGGTGCCCGCGATCGACCAGCTCGACGAGTGGTCGGCCACCAAGCGCATGCCGATCGGGCTGTTCGGCGCCAGCACCGGCGCGGCCGCCGCGCTGAAGGCCGCCGCCCGGCGACCGGACCGCGTCGCCGCCGTGGTGTCGCGCGGCGGCCGCCCGGATCTCGGCGGCGAGGCCCTGGCATCGGTGCAGGCGCCGACGCTGCTGATCGTCGGCGGCGACGACCGCGAGGTGCTCAACCTGAACCGGCAGGCGGCCGAGCTGCTCACGTCGCTGCCGCTGACGGACGTCAAGATCGAGATCGTGCCGCACGCCGGTCACCTCTTCGAGGAGCCCGGCGCGCTGGACCAGGTCGCGGAGCTGGCCGCGAGCTGGTTCCGCAACTACCTCGGCGCCGGGGTCGAGCGCTGGACCGGCCCGGACGGAGGTCACTGGAAGCCGCCGGAACCCCGCCGACGGCCACCGATCGCGTAGTCCTGCACAACCGAATAAGCGGGGATACCGGTCGCCAGGGGCGCACCGTCGCGGACGCTGCGCGCCGTGATGATTGCTGCGTGCAGCGCGGCGCGGTACAGCAGCGAGCCTGTGCTGATGCGCTGGACGCCGAGCTCCGCGAGGTGCTCGATGCGTTGTCCCGGCTGGAAGAGGATGTTGATCGGCACGCCGATCGCGTCCCGCAGCGCGCGGATGTCGTCGTCCGCGGCCATGCCTGGCACGAAGACGCCGTCCGCACCAGCGGCGACGTAGCGCTTCGCGCGGTCGATCGTGTCGGCCAGCGACGGTTCGTCGCCCAGCCAGTAGGTGTCGGTGCGGGCGTTGAGGAACAGATCCGGCACCCGCTCCTTCACCGCGCCGATCAGTTCTTGATGACGCGCGGGATCGCCGAGCTCGTCTTCGAGGTTGATCCCGGCGATGCCCGCCGCGGCCAGTTCCGCGGCCAGCTCCGCGACCTCGCCGGGGCCACCGCCGAAGCCCGATTCGATGTCGACGGTGACCGGCCGCGGCAGGTCCGCCAGGCGACGGGCGAGTTCGATCGTCTGCGTGCGCGTGCGCCCCTCGCCGTCCGGCAGGCCGTGGGCCGCGGCAACGCCGAGGCTCGTCGTGCCGATCGCCTCGAAACCGGCCTCGACCAGCGCCGCAGCGGTGGCGAAGTCCCAGGCGTTCGGCAGCAGCAGCGGGGCGTCAGCGTGGTGCAGCGCGTGGAATTCTCGGAACATGCCCGCACCATAGGACCGCGACGGTTCGGCAGCCGCCGAACCGTCGGTGTTGCAGGATGACCGCATGACGATGGCACGCGATGTCGCGCAACTGGCCGGGCTGCTGGCCGACACGACCCGTGCCGCGTTCTGCCTGGCGATGCTCGACGGCCGGGCCTGGACGGCGACCGAGCTCGCCGCGCACGCCGGGGTCGCCGCCTCGACGGCCAGCGAGCACCTGAACCGGCTGGTCGCGGGCGGGCTGCTGGTCGAGCGCCGGCAGGGACGGCACCGGTACGTCCAGCTCGCGAACTCGCAGGCGGCGGACCTGCTGGAGGCGTTCATCGGCCACCTGGGGCCGAGCCGGGAGCAGCCGCGCGGCCTGCGCGCGGTCGGCGCCTCGGCCGCCCTGGCCAGGGGCCGAACCTGCTACGACCACCTGGCCGGCCGGATCGGGGTCGCGATCGCCGACGGCATGACCGCCGCGGGCCTGCTCGACCAGGCCGGTGGATTCGCGATGACCGAGGCGGGCGTGGACTGGCTGACCGGCACCCTCGGCATCCCCGCCGCGGACCTCACCGGCACCCGGCGCCCGCTGGCCCGAGCCTGCCTGGACTGGACGGAGCGCCGCTCCCACCTGGCCGGAGCGGCCGGAGCCCACCTCCTGCGCAGCTTCCTGGACAACGGCTGGATCAAGCGGATCGGCACGGGCCGAGCGGTCCGCCTGACCGATCCGGGCACCAAGGCCCTCCGCGATCTCCTCGCGATCGACGCAACGGCCCAGGGCCTGACGTGAACGCGGACATCTCCGCAGTTCAGCATCCGCAAGCACGTTGTGCCGCCAAAGCAGCGAGAAACACTCACGGCCTGCGACCTGCGGATACCGCACCGACGCCGGGTGGTGACGCAATTTCCATTGAAATCGAAGGTCCAATTTCAATGGAAATTGCGGCCATGCACCAGAACCCCATCACCCGACGAGGTCAAGTTTCAACTGAAACCGCACCCACGCGGCAGGCGCGGCCGCGCGGAACGAGACCGAGGATCAGCGGGGCATGCGGCGCCAGATCGCCTGCGGCACCAGCCGCATCACCGCGAACACCCAGCGCAGGATCGGCGGCACCCACACCACTCGCCGCCCCCGCCGCAGGGCGTTGACCGTCGCATCCGCGACCTGGTCGGGCGTGCTGGACCACGGCGCGGGGCTCATGCCCCGGGTCATCCGGCCGATGACGAACCCCGGCCGCACGATCAGCAACCGCACGCCGCTGCCGACCAGCGCGTCGGACAGCCCGTTGGCGAACCCGTCGAGCCCGGCCTTCGCCGACCCGTAGACGTAGTTCGCGCGCCGCACCCGCACGCCAGCGACCGACGAGAACACGACGATCTCGCCGCTGCCCTGCTCGCGCAGCAGGTTCGCCAGGTGCGTCAGCACGCTGATGTGCGCGACGTAGTCGACGTGCACGATGTCGATCGCGTGGGCCGCGTCCCGCTCGGCCCGCTCCTGGTCGCCGAGCAAGCCGAAGGCGGTCACCGCGACGGCGATCGGCCCGTGCCGGTCGACGAGGCCGCGGAGCAGCTCCGCGTGGCTGTCCACGTCCGAGGCGTCGAACTCCACCCGCGCCACGTCGGTGGCCCCGGCCTCGCGAAGCGCGGCCTCCTCTGCGTCCAGGTCAGCCGACCGCCGCGCCGCCAGCACCACGGTGCCGTGCCCGCGCTTGACGAGGCGCTCCGCCACCGCCACACCGATTTCGCTGCGGCCCCCGAGGACCAATACCGCTCCGCTCATCGCCGCAAGTCTGCCATCGGCGACCCCGCCCGCCTCGCACCGGCACGAACGGCCTGTTCGCGCCGCCCATCGAGGCGAACCCGTCGGTCCCACGACATAAGGTCGGCGCCGGCGAGAGGAAAACGATGACGGTGCTGAGCCTGCGCGAGCTGAACCGCGCGACCTTGGAGCGGCAACTGCTGCTGCGCCGCTCGGAGCGGTCCGCGGTGGAGGTGATCGACCACCTCGTCGGGATGCAGGCGCAGGCGCCGTTCCCGCCGTACTTCGGCCTGTGGACCCGAATCGCCGGGTTCCGGCCCGACGACCTGGCGCAGCGGCTGCTGGACCGCAGCGTGGTCCGCATCGTGCTGATGCGCGGCACCGTCCACCTGGTCTCCGCCGCCGACTGCCTGCTGCTGCGCCCGCTGGTGCAGCCGATCATGGATCGCGGCCTGCGCACGAACAACCAGCACCGGGACGAGATCGCGGAGCTGGACCACGCCGAGCTCGCCGCCGCTGCCCGGGAACTGCTCGACGAGCAGCCCCGGACGGCCGCCCAGCTCGGCCCGCTGCTCGCCGAGCGGTGGCCGGACCGGAAGCCGGCGTCGCTGGCGCACGCGGCCCGCAGCCTGCTGCCGCTGGTGCAGGTCCCGCCGCGCGCGATCTGGGGTCGCAGCGGCCAGCCGACCTATGCGACGGCCGAAACCTGGCTCGGGCGACCGCTGGCCACCGAGCCCGCGCCGGAAGACGTCCTGCGCCGCTACCTCGCGGCCTTCGGCCCGGCCACGGTCGCGGACATGCAGACCTGGTCCGGCCTCACGGGCTTGAAGGTGGTCGCGTCGAAGCTGGATCTGCGCAGCTTCCGCGACGAGAACGGCCGCGAGCTGCTCGACCTCCCCGACGCGCCCCGCCCGGATCCCGACGTGCCCAGCCCGCCGCGCTTCCTGCCGCCGTTCGACAACCTGCTGCTCTCGCACAAGGACCGCACCCGCGTCATGCGGGAGGACGACCGCAAGCGCCTGTTCGCCGTCAAGAACGCCGTGCTGCCGGGCACCATCCTGGTCAACGGCTTCCTGCACGGCACCTGGCGGATCGACCGGCGGAAGAGCTCCGCGACGCTCCTGGTCGAGCCGTACCGGAAGCTGTCCGAAGACGATGCCGATGCCATCGAGGCGGAAGGCCGCCGGCTGCTGGAATTCGCCGAGCCGGATGCCGGCCACGACGTCCGGATCACCGAAGTCGATCAGTAACAGGTGTTTACCTGGGGCATTCGGCGGAATACCCTGCTCTTGATCGTTTCGACCCCGGACCGAGCGGACCCTTCCCCATGGCAACTGCTGACAGGCCGCAGATCGACACCACCAAGCCCAGCATCGCGCGGGTCTACGACGCCTTCGTCGGTGGCAAGGACAACTTCGAGGTGGACCGCCAGGTCCTGCAGCAGATCCAGAAGATAGCCCCCGAGGCGGTGCAGGTCGGCAGGCAGTGCCGGGCGTGGTTGATCCGGGTGGTCCGGTTCCTGTCCGGCCACGCCGGCATCGACCAGTTCCTCGACCTCGGCTCCGGGCTGCCCACCGCGGAGAACACCCACCAGGCGGCGCAGCGGCTCAACGCCGAGGCCCGGGTGGTCTACATCGACAACGACCCGTCGGTCGCGGCTCACGGCCGCGCGCTGCTGGAGGAGAACGACTACACCCACTTCGCGGTCGGCGACCTGCGCAATCCCGCGGAGATCCTGTCCAACCCGGTGGTGACCAAGTACCTGGACCTGAGCCGCCCGGTGGCGCTGATCCAGTGCAACACCCTGCACCACGTCACCAACGACGAGGACCCGCAGGGCATCATGTCGGCCTACGTCGACGCGCTGGCGCCGGGCTCCTACCTCGCGATCTCGCACCTGCACAACCCGGCCGACGGCAGCTCGCGGGCCAAGCTCGCGACGGAGTCCCAGGTGCGGTTCAACTCGATGATGGGCAGCTGCTACTACCGCAATCGGGAAGAGATCCAGGATCTGTTCTGCGGGCTCGAAATGGTCGAGCCGGGCCTGGCGTACCTCTTCGACTGGTGGCCCGACGGCCCGCGCCTCACCGAGCCGTCCGACGCCGAGCACAACCTCCTCGGCGGCGTCGCCCGCAAGCCCTGAAAAAAGAGCCGGGGGTGTTCCGGGCGGCTGCCCGGAACACCCCCGATCTCGTGCCTGGATCAGCCGGGCTGCCGAGAGGTCCAGTGCCGCATGGCGTGCTCGACCAGCGCGATCAGGGTTCGCTTGGTCGACTCCCGGTCCCGGGCGTCGCACGGCCCGATCGGCACGTCCGGGCCGATCGCCATGGCCTCGCGGACCTGTTCGATCGAGTGCAGCATCTGGCCGTCGAACAGGTTCACGCCGACCAGGTAGGGCAGCCCGCGGTCCTCGAAGAAGTCGATCGCCGAGAACGAGTCGGCCAGCCGCCGGGTGTCCACCAGCACGACCGCGCCGATCGCGCCGCGCACCAGGTCGTCCCACATGAACCAGAACCGCTGCTGCCCGGGCGTGCCGAACAGGTACAGGATCAGGTCGGAGGCCAGCGAGATCCGGCCGAAGTCCATCGCCACCGTGGTGGTCGTCTTGTTCGGCGTGGCGCCGAGGTCGTCGACGCCGCGGCTGGCCTCCGTCATCACCGCCTCGGTGGTCAACGGCACGATCTCCGACACCGACCCGACGAACGTCGTCTTGCCGACCCCGAATCCACCCGCGACGACGATCTTCGCCGACGTCGACGTGGTGCTGCCCTGGTTGACGGCCTGCGGCGGCGCGGAGCCGAGCTGGGGCGCGCTATAGCCGACGGAGTCCACTCAAAACCCTTTCCATCAACACCATGTGTGGTGCGCTACCGCTTTCGCTCACCGTCTGGTGGACGGTGATCAACCCCAGTTCGGCCATGTCGGCCAGGAGCACGCGGGCGACCCCGATCGGCACGGACAACAGCGCCCCCACCTCCGCCACCGACCTGGGGTGCTGGCACAGCTCGGCGATCGACTGGTGCTCCAGCCGAACCGCCGCGCCCGACTGGTACACGTCCCCCGTGGAGACCAGGGTTTCCAGCTCCAGCTTGTGGTTCGACCTGGTGCGCCCGCCGGTCCAGGTGTAGGAGCGGATGCTGGACGCGGCCGGCGCCTCCGGCTCGACGGGTTCGTCCGGGTACGGCGCCTGCCGGTCGTCGTAATCGCCGTAGTCGCCGTACTGGTCGTCGTACTGGTCCTCGTAATACTCGACGGGCTGTTCCTGCGGCTCGTCGCGCTTGCGCTTCTTGCGCCCGCTGCCGAAGGTGAACCCGTTGACGACGTGGGCGAAGCTGTCGTCCCCCGAGCTGTCCCGTCTTCGGCCCTGCCGTGGATATTCAGAGCGTCTACTCATCGCATCCTCACACCAGTTGGCCGGTGAACGCGTTCGGCGCCCCCTGCAGCTGCGACCGGATCTCCGGGGTGAGCATCTGGCCGACGCGCTCCACGAGCATGGTCATCTCGTAGGCGACCAGTCCCATGTCGCACTGCGGGGCGGCGAGCACGGTCAGGCACGAGCCGTCGCTGATGCCCATCTGCAGCAAGGTGCCGCGCTGCATCTCGACAATGGTCTGAACGACCCGTCCGGCCTCGAAGCACTTCGCCGAGCCCTGGGTGAGGCTCAACAGCCCAGAGGCGACCGCGGCCAGCTGATCGGCCCGGTCCCTGGGCAACTTCGCCGAGGCGGTCAGCACCAGGCCGTCGGCGGACACCACGATCGCGTGCGCCACACCGGCCACGCGCTCGGTGAAGTCAGTGATCAGCCAGCCGAACCTGCGGGAAATCATCTCCTGAGCAGTCATGCAACCTCCTGTTCGTTGCCGCGGTGATCACGCCTTCGCGCTGCGGAATCCATGTCAGCCCTCGTCGGTTGCTCGATGCCGACCACGACTGATACCGCTCTGGAAGTCGGCCAGCCGACCGCGGAGTTGATCCGCGTCGCGCTGGAAGGGCTCGGCCTCGGCCGGACGCTCGGCATTTGTCACGCTGCCCGGCACGAGGTGCGCCTTCGGGGTCCGGCGCGGCAGGCCCGCCTGGGTGAACGACGTCGGCTGCGGGTTCGCCGCGGCCTCCGCCGCCTCGCGCGCCTTGTCGGCGGCGAAGTTCCAGGCGTCCGTCCCGGAGGTGTCCGGGATCCACGACGATTCGGCGGCCGCCGAGCCGTCCGATCCGGCCGGCTCCGTCCACGGGTCCCGCTGTGCGGGCTCCGACAACCAGGAACCCGCCCCGGAGGTCTCCGCGGGCGTTTCCGCAGGCACGTCGGCGGGGTGCCCGAACTGGACCCCGTTCTGGGCCAGCCGCCGGCTGATGTCCTCCGCGCTGCGGGAGGGCTTGTCGGCCGGCGGTTCCGGCTGCTGCTGCCCGCGCGGCACGCGGCGCGGCAGCCCGGACGAGGTCAACGACGGCTCCTCCGGCTGCCTGTCGTCCGGCGGGAAGTCCGAGCTCGACGGGAAACCCGCCGGTTCGCCCTCCGCGTCGGGCCAGCCGAAATCGTCGTCGGCGGCGGCCCGCTCCTTCGCGAACGGGTTCTCGCCGGCCGGCTGGAACCACTGGGTCGATGCCTCGGTGAACAGCGGCGCCTCCGGCGCGGGCCGCTCCGCGGGCGGCTCGGCATCCGGCCAGTCGACGCCCAGGTCCGAGGACACCGCGCGCGGCTGCTGCGGGATGTCGATCGGCGCGTCGAAGAGGTGCTCCGTCGGCGATTCCTCCCGGGTGGGACCGGGCTCGAAGAGGCTTGCCGACGCCGGTTCCTGCCACGGCGAGCTGTCCTGCGCCGGTTCGGGCTGCGCACCGCGGCGCGGCAGCACACCGGACGTCGGCAGGTCGGTGTGCGAGTGCCCGTTGCGCTGCCCCGGAGGCGTCGCCGTGGGCTGCAGGGCCGGCCCGGATTCGACCGAGACGACGTGCTCGGCCGGGATCATCACGGTCGCCCGAACGCCCTCGACGTCCGGCCCACCGTGCAGCTCGACGCCGACGCCGTGGCGAACCGCCAGCCGCCCGGCGACGTACAGCCCCATCCGCCGCGAGGTGCCGAGGTCGTCCTCGTCCGCGTGGGCCAGCTGCTCGTTGGCCCGGGCGATCTCCTCGTGCCCCATGCCGATGCCCTGGTCCAGCACGTCGAGCACCACCGTGCCGTCGCCGGACTGGTAGCTGGACACCGTGACGGTCGTGTCCGGGGCGGAGAAGTTGGCCGCGTTGTCCAGCAGCTCGGCGACCAGTCGCACCAGGTCGCTGGCGGTGTGCCCGCGCAGCTTGACCGCCGGCGGCGGCTGCACCACGACCCGCGGGTACTGCTCGATCTCGGACACGGCGGCGCGCAGCACGTCCGCCATGTCGGTGGGCTGGGTGAAGCGGCGCGCCAGGTCGCTGCCCGAGAGGACCATCAGGTTCTCGTTGTTGCGCCGCATCCGGGTGGCCAGGTGGTCCAGCTGGAACAACCGCGCGAGCTGGTCCGGGTCTTCCTCGTCCTGCTCCAGCTGCTCGAACAGCCGCAGCTGCCGTTCCAGCAGGCTCTGGCTGCGCCGCGAGATGCTGATGAACACCTCGCCGTAGCCGCGCCGCAGGTCCGCCTGCTCCACCGCGAGCCGCAGCGCCTGCTGGTTCACCTCGTCGAAGGCGCGGGCCAGCTGGCCGACCTCGTCGGTGGTGTCGACCGGGAACGGCTCGACGACGGCGTCGGCGATCCGGCCCTGCCGGATGCTGGACACCGCCGCGGGCAGCTCGTACTCCGCGGCGTCCAGCGCGCTGCTGCGCAGGTCGCGCAGCGAGCCGAGCAGCTGCCGGGCGATCACGATGATGATCGCGGCGGCGGCGATCAGCGCGGACAGCAGCAGCACCGAGTCCCAGCCGGCGGCATTGCTGGCCTCGTCTTCCAGCTGCGAGGCGGTGGCGCGCACGTCGGCCGCGAGGTCGTCGTGGCCCTGGTCGATCAGCGCCACCGAAGCATCGGTGGCGGCGTTCCAGGCGTCGCGCTGCACCGAGAACTCGCCGGAGAAGATGTTGTCGGTGCTCTCGCGCACGATCGCGTCGAGCATCCGGTTGCGATCCACGATCGCCGGAGCGGTGAGCGTCTGGTCCAGCCGCTGCTGCCAGTACGCGGCGACGGTGGAACGAGCATCGCCGATCTTGCTGAGCAGGCGGGCCCGCGAACCGCTCAGGTTCTCCAGCGCCACCGATTCGATGTCGGCCTCGGTCAACCCGGTCAGCACCCAGGCCTGCTGCAGCCGCACTTCTTCGGTCAGGCCCAGCATGTCCTGCAGCGCGGTCGCCGTGCTGGACAGGCTCCGGTCGGCGACGCTGCTGCTCAGCGCGCGGTCGAGGGCCAGCACCGAGTTGATCACGCGGGTGTAGTCGCCGATCGCCTTGGCCGGGCTGATCCGGTGCTCGCGGATCTGCTGGCGGAGCTGCCCGAGCCCGTCCAGCAGGGGCCGGAGCTCGCCGTAGCGGTCGGCGACGACGCCGGTGTCGACGTCGGGCGAGGCCAGGATCTGTCCGAGGTCGGCGACCGCCCGGTCCACCGCGGCGGCCGGCTCCTCGGCGGCGGCGAGGTCGCCGTCGCCGACCAGGAACTCGATGGAGCGGGTGCGCTCGTGCTGGACCCCGACGAGCAGCGGCTCGATCTGGTCGACCGCGTTCAGCACGTCCGCGACGCGGCCGTACTCGGCGGCGCGGTCGACCTGCCACCGGATCTGCCCGATACCGAGCGTGATCGCGAAGATGACCGGCACCAGCACGACCGCGCCCAGCTTCGTCGGCAGCGACCAGTTGCGCCACTGCACGACGTTGTCGCGCACCCGCTCGAATCCACCCGCGGTCACGAGCGCCCTCCAGGCTGCGAGCTCGGGGCCTCGTGCAGGTCAACCAAGGTCTGGACCCTCTCGGGCGAACAATGCGTTGGAGAACGGCGCATGCGTGCGGTCCCGCAATCGTCGTCTGGGCTGTCGGGGGTGAAATCCAGCCACGGTCGAGCACCACCCGACGCCCGGAAACGGCTTACGGCACGGCACCGTACCAATGCGTGATCAGATTCACTCAGAGTAACCACGAGCGTCCCCGGTTGGCGCATTTCGAACACTGGTACCGAACCGTGACCTTCCAGATCGCGCGACTGTCTTTCAGTGCCCAAGCACTATAAGGCCCAGAACCACGGATAGCACCGGGGGCTTTTTCCCATTCCGCTACGACAAACAGGCGATGTAACACCGAGTGTTCGAACCCGACTCCATGCCCTGCGACTTTTTCACTCGTTCAGCCTAGAGCGGGGTAATCCACTTTGGTCGCGAGCGGCGCAAAAGACCTGGTCAGCAAGATCATGAACGCCGAAGCCAGACCTTTGACCTGGCAATACCGGACAGTAACCAAGCGTCGACGACCGGCATCGCCGAGGCCCGCGAGCCGCTCCGCAACCACCGAAACCACGTGGTGATCACCACACTGTCGATCTCGCGCGACGCATGGTTAGAATTCCCCGCCACCGCCAGGCCCTTCAGCCGAGCGGCCAACCGCGAAGTTCCAGGAAGGATGCATGAGCAACGCAACGCAATCCGCGCTGCGCGGCGGTCCCCGCGACCAGCCCGGAAATCCGCGGGTGGCCTTCGGTGGAATCGACAAGAGCTCCGTTCGCGCGACTAACGAACGTCCTGATTTCGTCGCTATCCAGCAGAGCCCTGAATTCCGCGACCTGCGCCGCCGACTGAAATGGTTCATTTTCCCGGCTACGGCGTTTTTCCTGATCTGGTACCTCGGGTACGTGGCGATCGCCGCCTACGCCCGGGAATTCATGGCCCAACCGCTCATCGGCGAGATCAACGTCGGCCTGGTCATGGGTGTCGGCCAGTTCGTCACCACCCTGGGCCTGACCGCGCTCTACGTCCGGTTCGCCCGCCGCCGCATCGACCCCGAGGTCGACCGGATCCGACAGGACGCTGGGGAGTCCGACCAGTGAACGAACCGCAGCTGCTCCCGGCCGACAACGCGATCATCAACACCAGCGTCTTCGCGGCGTTCGTGCTGATCACGCTGTTCGTCGTGTACCGGGTGAGCAACCGGGGCACCTCCAGCGACTACTTCGTCGCGGGCAGCTCGTTCAGCGGTGTGCAGAACGGCATCGCGCTCTCCGGTGACTACCTGTCGGCCGCGTCGTTCCTGGGCATCGCCGGGGCGATCGCGGTCTACGGCTACGACGGCTTCCTGTACTCCATCGGCTTCCTGGTCGCCTGGCTGATCAACCTGCTGCTGCTCGCCGAGCGCACCCGCAACACCGGCCGCTTCACCATGGGCGACGTGCTCAGCTTCCGGATGCGCCAGCGCCCGGTGCGGGCCGCGGCGGCGTCCTCGACGCTGGCCATCACGATCATCTACATGATCGCCCAGATCGCCGGCGCTGGCGGCCTGGTCGCCCTGCTGCTCAACGTGCACGGCAAGTTCGGCCAGGCCCTGGTGATCGCCGCGGTCGGCGCGATCATGATGATCTACGTGCTGGTCGGCGGCATGAAGGGCACCACCTGGGTGCAGATCATCAAGGCCGCCATGCTGCTGCTGTCGGTATTGATGATCACGATCTTCCTGCTCGGCAAGTTCGGCTACAGCTTCACGAACCTGCTGCAGCACGCCGCCGAGAACAACCCGCACGGCCGCGACATCTTCGCCCCGGGCGTCCAGTACGGGAAGTCCGAACTGACCAAACTGGACTTCGTGTCGCTGTCGATGGCCCTGGTGCTCGGCACCGGCGGCCTCCCGCACGTGCTGATGCGGTTCTACACCGTGCCCAACGCCCGCGAGGCCCGCCGCTCCGTGGTCTGGTCGACCTGGGTGGTGGCGACGTTCTACATCTGCACCCTGGTCATCGGCTACGGCGCGGCCGCGCTGGTGGGCACGGACGCGATCCTCGACGCGCCGGGCGCGGAGAACTCCGCCGCCCCGCTGCTCGCCTACCGGATCGGCGGCACGGTGCTGCTGGGCATCATCGCCGCGGTCGCCTTCGCCACGATCCTGGCGGTGGTCGCGGGGTTGACGCTGACCGCATCGGCGTCGTTCGCGCACGACATCTACGCCAACGTGATCCGCCGCGGCGACATCGACTCGGACTCCGTGGTGCGGGTGGCCCGGTTGACGGCGCTGGTGATCGGTGTGGCGTCGATCCTCGGCGGCATCCTCGTCATCGGGCAGAACATCGCGTTCCTGGTCGGCCTGGCGTTCGCGTTCGCCGCCTCGGCGAACCTGTCCACGCTGCTGTACTCGCTGTTCTGGAAGCGGTTCAACACCACCGGCACGCTGTGGGGCATCTACAGCGGGCTCGGCTCCTGCCTGCTGCTGGTGATCTTCTCGCCGGTGTTGTCCGGCTCGCCGGACTCGATCATCCCGAGCATGGACTTCGCCTTCTTCCCGCTGAAGAACCCGGGCATCGTGTCCATCCCGGTCTCGTTCATCTGCGGCATCATCGGCACCTTCGTCGGCAAGGACGCGGTCGACGAGGACCGCCAGGCGGAGATGGAGGTCCGCGCCCTGACCGGCATCGGCTCCCGAGCCGGCTGAGCGTCCCTGGATTCCCAGGCTCGTTCTGCGGAGCGGTGCGGGTGGCGGAACCTCAAACGCCGTCTGAACTCCGGGATCCCCGACTTGCGTATAGACCAATACGCGGCATCGGGGCTGTCCTCGCCAGACGACGTCTGAGAACCCGCGGCGGTGCCGGCTGCGAGGGTGGGCTGAGCGGCTACGCCGTTTGCGACAGCTTTCGATCATGCGAGCCAAGCTTCGCGGTCTCGTTCGGGCCGTAGTTCGAAGCAGTCGCGGCGCTCCGCGGGCAAGTGCTGGAAACGCTGGCGAACGGCCCCGGGACCTCGGTGTCCCGGGGCCGTCTTCGTCTGCACGCACCGGCAGCGGTGGCCCGACCGGTGCTAACCCACAGGTGGGCTCCGCCGGGTGCCCGATCGCCATGGGTCACCGGCCGTCCGGTCGCCGTGCTCGATTGCGCTCTACCCAATCGGATACTGCCGGGCGGCCGCAATTCTCCATAAAATGGAACTTGCCCGCCAACGGGGCGCTTCGGCAATAGCAGGGGGCAATGGGAAGCGGTCCGGCGGGCGAATCGGGGGGTATTCCATGCGAACGGTTCGCAATGCACTGCTCGCTGCGGTCACCGCCGCCGTCCTGCCCATGTCCGGGCTGGGCACCCAGGTCGTCATCATCGCGGCCGAAGTCAAGAACGGCCTGGTCGAGCTGGTCCAGAAGGCTTCCCACGGCCGGTCGGGCGACTTCCGCGAGCCCGGGGTGCTGATCCGCTCGGCGCCCGATACCGGCAGCGCCGCACGCGGCGTGGGAAATCCCGGCGACGACGTCAGCATTCGCCAGGCGACCCGCGGGGAATCCGTCCGCTGCCCGAACGGATCTGCGAATTCGGAATGGTTCGACATCACGAATCGCCGCACCCGCGTCAGCGGATTCGTCAGCGGCTGCTTCCTGTGATCGAGTCGCATTCGACCGCCGGGAATGGGCGGGTCAGAAATCCTGATCAGATCCGCGCAGCCCGGCCGGTCGCAACCGACGCAGGCGCACGTGCCGCGCGAGCCTGATCACCGGCCGCACCGCGAGCTCGCAGCTGCCCAGCAGGAACAGCCAGGTGCCCGCGGTCACCGTGGACTCGTGGAAGAACAGCAGGCTGCCGACGGCGAACCAGACGGCGATCAGGAAGTCGTTGACGATGCTGATGACCTCGTACCGCCGCCGGATCAGCAGCTCCTCGCGCCCGATCCGCAGCACAAACGGGCCCGACTCGGCCGGATCTCGCATGATCCGATTGTCCGCGAGCCGGGCGAACTCCGCAGGTCAGCAGGGCTAGCCGACGGCAGCGGCGGCCGCTCGCCCGGCCTGCCGGCCGGAGAAGAGGCAGCCGCCGAGGAACGTGCCCTCCAAGGCCCGGTACCCGTGCACACCGCCGCCGCCGAAGCCCGCGACCTCCCCGACCGCGTAGAGCCCGGGCAGCGGCTCGCCCGAGTCCTGCAGGACCCGGCCGGACAGGTCTGTCTCCAGCCCGCCCAGCGTCTTGCGGGTCAGGATGGACAGCCGCACCGCGATCAGCGGCCCGGCGGCCGGGTCCAGCAGCCGGTGCGGCTCGGCGACCCGGATCATCCGGTCGACCACGTAGCGGCGGGCCGCGCGGATGGCGATGACCTGCTCGTCCTTGCCCAGCCCCGACTCGACCTGGCGGTCCCGGGCGACGATCTCGCGTTCCAGCGCGGCCGCGTCGATCAGCGGCTCGCCGACCAGGTCGTTCATCCCGCGCGCCAGCTCCGGCACGGTGCGCCGGACGACGAAGTCGGAGCCGCGGCGGACGAACTCGGCGACCGGCCCCGGCGTGGCACCGCCGCCGCGCTGCAGCAGCTTGCGGATGCTGCGGTCGGTGAGGTCCGGGTTCTGCTCGGAGCCGGACAGCGCGAACTCGCGGCTGATGATGCGCCGGTTGAGCACGAACCAGGTGTAGTCGTGGCCGGTCCGCACGATGTGCTCCAGCGTGCCGAGGGTGTCGAAGCCCGGGAACAGCGGCGAGGGCAGCCGGCTGCCCTGCGCGTCCAGCCACAGCGACGACGGGCCGGGCAGGATCCGGATGCCGTGCTTGCTCCAGATCGGCGCGTAGTTGCGGATTCCCTCGGTGTAGTGCCACATCCGGTCCGGGTTGATGATGCGCCCGCCGCTGCGGGACACCACCTCCAGCATCCGCCCGTCCACGTGGTCGGGCACCCCGGCGATCATCTCCTTCGGCGGCTCGCCGTAGCGCTTGGGCCAGTTCCGGCGCACCAGGTCGAAATTCCCGCCGATGCCGCCGGACGCGACGACCACGGCCTGCGCGTGCAGCTCGAAATCGCCTGCCACGTCGCGAGAACTCGGCTGCCCGCGCTCCACCGCGCTCGGCACGAGCACTTCGCCGCGCACGCCGGTCACCGCTCCGCCGCTGGTGATCAGCTCGCTGACGCGGTGCCGGAACCGGAACGTCACCAGGCCGCGCTCGGCGGCCTCCCGCACGCGGCGGATGAACGGGGCGAGCACCCCGGGGCCGGTGCCCCAGGTGACGTGGAACCGCGGCACCGAGTTGCCGTGCCCGGTCGCCAGGTGGCCGCCGCGCTCGGCCCACTGCACCAGCGGGAAGAAGCGCACGCCCTGCTCGACCAGCCAGGAACGCTTCTCCCCGGCGGCGAAGTCAACGTAGGCCTCCGCCCACTGCCGGGGCCAGTGGTCCTCGGGCCGGTCGAACCCGGCGGAGCCGAGCCAGTCCTGGAGGGCCAGCTCGTGGGAGTCGCGGACGCCCAGCCTGCGCTGTTCCGGGGAGTCCACCAGGAACAGGCCGCCGAACGACCAGTGCGCCTGGCCGCCCAGGGAGGCTTCGGGTTCCTGGTCCACCAGCACGACCCGGCGGCCCGCGTCGGCCAGCTCGGCGGCGGCGACCAGGCCGGCCAGGCCGGCGCCCACCACGATGACATCAGCGTCCAACGTCACTGCCGACCTCCGCACTACCGAGTGGTAACCGAGTGCCTGTATACCGCAGTCGGGGACGCTCCGACAGCCCGTCCGGCCGATCGCCGCGGCGCCGCGACATTGCGCGCAGGCGCGGAATTCCACCCGGTCGGGGTGTATCCAGCAAATTCGCTGGCATTCCGATCCGGGCTTCGGGAATCTTGTTTTCAGCGCGCCGATTTCGGTCGCGATCCACTCATTATCCGCTCATGAAAGGGCTTTAGCATGTCCAAGTGCGCTTCTTCCGCCGCGTCGCGCCGAATCGCGATCCGCTCGTCCGCCCGGCGAGGGGCCTGGCGGAGCGGCCTCCGGAGAATAGTCGTCCCGGTGCTGTCCGTCCTCGCCGCGATCGCGGTCGGCGCGGGCGGGGCTTACGCCGCCCCACCCGAAAGTCCTTGCCCGGCAGGGTCTTTCTGCACTTGGCCGGAGGAGAACTTCACCGGCCAGTCGCACGAGGTCGGCCTCCAGGCGACCTCGTTGGAGCAGTGCGTCCGGCTCCAACAGGGCACGGAGGCGCGGTCCTTCGCGAACAACACCGGCCGCCCGGTGACGGTCTACCAGGATCCCGACTGCGACACCGAAGCGGAATTCAGCACGTATCCAACGGGTTCCCAGAATCCACGGGCGGCATACGTCGCGCGAGCAATCAAGATCTGGTCGCACTGACCGGCGAGATCCTGCCTCGACACGCAATTCGCGGCGCAGGCGGAATCTCAGACGCCGCCGACGACATCCCGTTCGCGCATTCACCGATGCGCAGCGCCGATGCCGTCCCCCCGAGGCGACGCCTGAGAACCCGCCGCAGGAACCACGCGCAGCACCGATTCCCGGCAGGAACTCAGCGGACCAGGTCCCGCATCAGCTCCAGCAGGCGTTCGGCGGAGTTGGCCCAGGTGAACTTCGCCGCCTGACCGCGAGCCGCGGCGATCAGATCCGCACGCGTCCGGGGATCCTCCACGGCACGCACCGCGGCGGCGAAGTCCTTCGACGACCCCGGATCGAAGAACCTCGCGTGTCCCCCGGTCACCTCGTGGAAGATCTCCAGGTCGCTGCAGACCACCGGCGTCCCCGCGTTCATCGCCTCGATGATCGGCAACCCGAAACCCTCGTCCCGCGAAGCGGTCACCAAGGCGCTCGCCCTGCCGAGCAGCGCCTGGTAGTCGCTTTCGCTGATGCCACGCCAGAAAAGGACATCGGCGTCCGGAGGCAGCTGCGCGCGCAATTCCGCCTCGCGCGCGGCTGCGATCCGGCTGACCAGGTGCAACCGGTGTTCCGGAAGGAGAGCCATGCCCGCGATCAACGTTTCCACGTTCTTGTACGGCATGAACGAGCCCATGTACACGAGCTCCCGCGGCCCGCCCGGCTCCGCACCGGAACCGACGCCGGGCTCCGCGTCGCCGGCATCGTCCCCCGACGACGACGGAGACGGTGCATTGTGGACAACCGTCACCGAACGCCGGGTGAGCCGGTGTTCCTCGATGAGCTTGCGGGTCGTCTCGCTGACCGTGACCACCGCGTCCGCCCGGTTGAGCATGACCCGCTGCGGCCAGAACGCCTTGTGGTAGAGCCGCCACGCGATGCGCACGGGCAGCGGCAGGAAACCCGGCGGCTGCGGGTGCCGGTAGTAGATCAGGTCGTGCAGCGTGAGGACGAGCCGGTAGTCGCGCCGGAACCCGCCGATCACCTGCATCGGGCTGAACACGACGTCCGCACCGAGCCGGTTGAGCGTGCGGGAAAGCCACAACTCCCGCGGCGAGAAGGGGCTGTTGACCTTCACGTGCGGAACCCCGGACGGCAGCAGCCGCAACTGCCGCTCGTCATGGATCAACATCGTCACCGGATGGAGGTGGTGCAATGCCTCGATCAAGCTCGCGCCGAAGCGGCTGATCCCGTCGTGCTGATCGGTTCGCGTCCAACGCGCGTCGACGAAGACGTTCATCGTCGCCGCCCCGGCCTCGCCCGAACGCTGGCCGGAGGTACCGCTCCCGTGCTGTCCGAAGCCGGTCATGGCGTTCCGAGGAATCGTCGGATCGCTTCGGCCGCCGGCTCCGGCGTCTCGTAGTGCACCAGGTGGCCGACGTTCGGAATCACCACGAGTTCGGCGTCCGCGAACCGGGCCGCCAGCGCGCGCTGGCCGGCCAGGGGCGCGATCTCGTCGGACTCCCCCGCGATCAGCAGGGTCGGCATCCCGAGCTCGTCGACGTGGTCCGCGACGGTGTGCGTCACCGAAGCCTCGAAGGTCTCGCTGAGCAGCGCCGGGCTGTGGAAGCGGCTGAAGTACCGCAGGTGGTTCTCGTCGATGAACCCGCGCAGCTGCTTGTCCTTCGTCCGCGTCATCGCCCGGCTCGCGGCGAGCACGACCCACCTGTTGCTCAGCAACGAGTGCCCGGCCCGGAGCGGCAACCGCTTGCCCAGCGTGTAGTAGGCGGAGGTCAGCCCGGACAGCACCACGCGGGGCCCGCGCAGCGCGGGCGTCGCGATCGGGTTGATCAGCACCAGGCGCCGGACGAGTTCCGGCGAGGCGGCAGCGACGCGCGACGCCACGATCGAGCCGAAGGAGTGCCCGACCAGCACCACCGGCCGGGTCCGGCCGCCGAGCCGCTCGATGAGTTCGGTGATGACGTGCGCGTAGCCGGCGACGTCGTGCCGTCGCCCGGTCATCGGCCCGGAGTCCCCGAACCCGGGCAGGTCCGGGATCACGACGCGCTGGTCCGGCAGGCTCGCCGCGACGAGTTCCAGGCCGTGGTGGGTACCGCGCAGGCCGTGCACCATCACCACCGTCTCGGCTGCGTCGACCGGTTCGGTCGACGCGACCGGCGAGGTGGAACCGCTCTCGGCGAGGTGGTCGCGGTAGACCCAGTAGTGCAGCTCGGCGCCGCTGATGTGCTCCACCCGCTCCGCGGGCTGGAGTTCCGGGACGATCATGGTGGGTCAGCTCGCCAGCTCGGTGCGGATCTCGTCGAGCTCGACGGTGCTCTCCGGGTCCGTCACGTGGTGGTAGATCGCCTCGAACCGGCCCAGGATCTCGTCGATGTCGTGACGGGACACGAACCGCTCGCTGGCCGCGCCCATCCGGTCGATCGTCGCGCGATCGCTGATCACGTCGTCGATCGCCCGGGCCAGGGCGTGCACGTCCCGCGGCGGGTAGAGCCAGCCGTTCTCGCCCGGCTGCACGAGGTGCGGCAGGGCCATGGCGTTGGCCAGCACCACCGGGGTGCCCGCCGACATGGCTTCCATGGTGGCCAGGCTCTGCAGCTCGGCGATGCTGGGCATGCAGAACAGGTCCGCGCGGGCGTAGGCGTCCAGGAGTTCGTCATCGCTGAGGAACCCGTGGAAGTGCACCCGGTCGGCGATGCCGAGTTCCACCGCGAGCTGCTCGAAGGCGTCGCGCCGGCTGCCGTTGCCGACGATCTCCAGCCGCGTCGGCACCTCGGTGCGCAGCAGCGCCATGGCCCGCAGCAGGTCGTCGATGTGCTTCTCCTCGTCGAGGCGCCCGACGAACAGCACGGTGCGGGTGGCGGGGTCCGGGTTCTGCTTGCGGTAGCTCCGGGCCCGCCGCCGGTACCGCTCGACGTCGATGCCGCAGGAGACCGGCAGCGCCAGGTCGGTGAACCCGTTCTCCTGCAGCAGCTGGACGGCGCGCGGGGTCGGCGCGGTGACGAGCTGCGCCTTCCCGTAGTGCTTGACCAGGTTGTGCCACAGCAGGCGGCCGGCCGCCTGCTGGAGGAACTCCGGGACCTTGAAGTAGCCGAAGATGTTCTCCGGCATGAAGTGGTTGGTGGCGATCAGCCCGATGTCCCGGCGGCGCGCCGAGTTGATCAGGCCGCGGCAGATGAAGAAGTGCGACTGCACGTGCACGACGTCGGGCTGGATCTCGGCGATCAGCCGGTCCGCCTGGCGGGCCTGCCAAGGGAGGAGGCCCCGGATCGACGGGTGGAACGGCGAGCCGTAGGAGGCGACGCGGTGCACGGTCACGCCGTCCTCGACCTCGGAGCGCGACTCCCGGTCCGTCGAGTGGCAGACGACGTGCACTTCGTGGCCGCGACCGGACAGCCCGGTCGCCAGGCGGTGGCCGAAGTTCGCCGCCCCGTTCACGTCGGGGGGATAGGTGGTCGCGCCGACCACGATCCGCATCGGGCGCCTGCTGGGCGGTTGCGAAGTCAAGTGGAACTCCCGTCAGGACGATCTGTCGAACTCGGTCCGGCAAGATCACTGCTGCCGTTCGAAGTGTTCGGTGAGGTCGCAGTGGTCACGGTGGTCGAGGGGAGCGCAGCGGCGGCGGACTCGCTCCGCTCCTGGGTGTCGGGGTGGTAGCGGGCCAGCGCGAAGACGCCCGCGCAGGCCACGACGGCGCACAGGCCCTCGCCGACGGCGGTCCAGGCGCTGACCTGATCGGCCTCGCCGAGCAGGCCGATGCCCAGCCCCACCGCCACCAGCGGGTCGATCACGGTCAGGCAGGCCACCACGAGGTCCGGCGGGCCGCTGGCGTACCCGTGCTGCAGCAGCCAACCGCCGACGACCATCGCGACGACGATGCCGAGCAGCGGAAGCGGGTTGATGTCCAGCAGCTCGGTCGTGCCCAGCTGCTGAGCCACCGCCCGCATCAGCACCGACACGTACCCGTACGCCACCGCGCAACCGGCGGCGAAGAGGATGCAGCGGGCCTTCGAGCGGGTCAGCATCGCGAGCACGCCCAGCGCCAGGATCGCGCCGGCCACCAGCTGCGTCGCAAGCAACTGCTCGTCACCGGCGATCGGGGTGGCCGTCGCGCTGCCCGCGGCGAGGAAGACGAAGGCGCCGACGCCGCCGGTGGCCGCGACCACCGACAGCGCAACGCTGGGCTTGAGGTCCCGGGCGGTGATGCCCTGCTGCCTGAGGTTCAGCAGGACGGTGATCGGCAGCGCCAGCACGCCGACCGGCTGCACCACGCTCAGCGGTGCCAGGCCGAGCGCGCAGGCGTGCAGGACGGTGCCGCTGCCGAGCGCGGCGAGGCCGCCCAGCCAGCGGGGGTTGCGGATGAGCTGGGCCTGGCTGCGGAGGCCGAGCCCGCGGCCGTCCATCGCGTCGTGCACAGCGGCGTGCTGCAGCCTCGCCCCCACGGCATAGCCGCAGGCCCCCAGTGCGGCGAGCAGTACGGCGAGCGCAGTCATCGTGGACCACGTCCCGCGACGGTGGCCGGATGGTGCTGCACGACCGGATCAGTCCTCTTCACCAGGCTGCGGGAACGTTCGGCTACCGAACACCCTAGTGCGCGATCCATGTCACGTCCCGCTTTCGAGCCCCGCGGCGTCCGCCGCGACGGCCTGCTACCAGTATCGGGCTCCGAACCCGCTGATTCCCGCCTTCGCTGTCCGTCCACACCGCTCAATCTCGCGTCTCGCGAGTCCGACTCACATCCGGGGCCGGACCCCCAATTTCCCTGAGACGTTCCGGGTTCGCACCCTGGGGCGTCCGCCGGGCCCCCAGGCCACGACGCCCCTGAACCAGCCCCAGAACCCCGCCGGACCTGCGTAAACACGCTGCGGCACCGACCCGGCCAACTCTCCGGGTAACCCGCACGCACATCCCGGCCCGCCCGGCGGGCATTACAGCAAAGCACGGAATTGCGGCGGCTCGTGAAACGCCAGACGAATATGCGTGAACCGATCCGGTGAACGAAAGTCGACCGCCAGGAGAAACAAGTGGAATGAACCCAACCGGTTTCGGAATCGTTGCACTCGCGCACGATGGAGGCGCGCCGGACGCACCTCGCGCGTGCGCTTCTGCACTGTCCGCCGGATCCACGTGCACGACTGTAGAACAACGTCGCTGAGGACTTTGCCAGCAACACATCCCGACTCGCCCGGAGGACGACGGCAGCGTCTCGACCGCAATCCCGCGGAATAGCGATGCGCCGCCGAAAACACCCCGCCAGCAGGGAAATCGGAAACAATGAAGATCAACTAATCGTCGCAGAACCGGTGACGAATGCGACACCACGACAACATCACGCCCCGCAAACCGTTCGCACACCGAAACAAATCGGTCACGACCCGTGATCAGATTCGGCTCATCCTCGGGACCGAAGGCAGATGTGCGCTCGTCCGGGTGAGACGATGCACCCGTGGCTGCCGACTCTGATGTCTCCCAGCACGGCCGGACCGCGAAGCCGGAGCACCCCGCCGACGCCGACGAACGCAATGTGTTCGGCGCCAAGGCAGCCGTGGTGGCCGCATTGCTGGGCGGCGCGCTGCTGACCGCGCTCGCCGCGACGGCCTACACCGCAGTCGGCACCATCCCCGGCCTCGCCGACCCGCCGCCGCTCGTGCACTTCGGATTGCCCGTCGCCCGGGCCGTGCTCGACATCGCGGCGCTCGGGACCGTCGGCCTGAGCCTGCTGCCGAAGCTGCTGGGTTTCGACCGCCCTAAGCACACCGAGCCGGTCATGGTGCTGGCCCGGCGGGTCACCGTGATCACCTCGCTGATCTGGATGCTCAGCGCCCTGGTCTCGCTGGTCCTGCACGCCGCGGAGCTCAGCCCCGGCCGGCCCGTGACCACCCAGCTGCTGATCGACTACGTCGCGAACGTGCCGGCCGGCCCCGGCCTGCTCGCCAGCGCCGGCGCCGGGCTGGTGTGCGCGGTGCTGGGCCTGCTCGCGGTCCGGTTCGGCGAGAGCGTCCCGGCGGAACTGCGCACCATCATCGCGCTGCTCGGCCTGCTGCCGATCCCGCTGACCGGCCACGCCACGGACTGGCAGTACCACGACTTCAGCATGATCTCGATGGAACTGCACGTGATCGGCGCAGCGATGTGGACCGGCGGCCTGGCCGCGATCGCGCTGTTCGTCGCCCCGCGCCGCGGGCTGCTCGCCGAGGCCCTGCCGCGGTTCTCGAAGCTCGCCACCATCGCGATCTTCGTGGTCGGCGCCTCCGGGTTGTTCAACGGCCTGATGGTGCTGATCATCACGCCGACCGTCGGCCTGCCCGGCCTGATCAACACCGGCTACGGCCAGATCATCCTGGCCAAGACCGGCTGCCTGGTGCTGCTGGGCATCGTGGCGTCGCAGATGCGGTTCCGCCTGCTGCCCCGCATCGCGCGCCACCAGCGCGCCGCGTTGATCGGCTGGGCCGCTGCCGAGGTCGGCGTGATGGGTATCGCCTACGGCTTGGGCGTCGTGCTCTCCCGCGCCCCGGTCATCGTCTGACCGCGCGACAGCAGCCGGCGCCCGCGCTCGGTATCGACCAGGTACGAGATGCCCCACCACACCGCGGCGAACATGACCACCGTGTACAGCACCGACCAGTAGTCGACCGGCGGCGCGGCGATGTAGGTCTGCTGCGCCCGCAGGGCGAGGTACGCCACCGCGGTCACGATCACAGCCCCGGCGAACGGCCGGATGCGCGGCGCCAGCCGGAACGACAGGTCGATCGCCACCGCCCCGGCGAGCAGGAAGAACGGCACGGTCGAGATCGGGAAGTCGGCCGCCGCCAGCAATCCCCAGGCCACGCAGCGGAAAACGAGGTAGCCGGCGGTGATGGTGGTCGCCGTCCAGCGGCGCCCGACCAGCTGCCGGGCCAGCAGCAGCGTGCCCAGCCCGGTCATGACCGCCCAGGTCGGGTAGACCCAGTCCGGCACCGGGAGCGTGAAGGACTTGACGGCGATCCAGTCCAGCGGCCGCCCGAGGTCATCGGCGGCGAACTGCAGCAGGATGTCCTCGGCGTAGGGCGTGCCGCGCTCCCACGCCGCCAGCCCGAGCACGCCGTATTCCTGGTGCTGGTTGAGGAACAGGAAGTTGTCCAGCACCGTGAACCAGAGGAAGCAGGTGATCGGGTAGTAGTACCGGTCGCCGCCGCCGTAGCGGGCCCAGCCGCGGAGCAGGCCGACGCTCATCAGCCCGGTGCCGAGGTAGAGCAGTGCGTGCGACGGGCTCCACGCGGTGATGTCCAGCCCGTTGATCCGGTGGTTGATCACGTCCAGCGGCGCGGCGACCAGGAAGATGCCCAGCCCCCACTGCATCCAGCGCAGCGTGGCGCGATCGGCGCCGATGCCGGTGTAGGTGTGGAAGACCACCAGTCCGATCACGATCACGGTGCCGACCGTGTTGATCATGTGCGGTGGCGCGAGGTCGTCGCGGAGCCACCGGAAATGCCAGCAGATGTCCCAGGTGGCGCCCGCGATCTTGAGCGCCATCGCGATCACCCACCAGCGATAGAGCGCGATCACGAGTTCCGGGGGAGCCTCCCGACCCGGCTCGCCACGCGTCCAGTGGCTTCGGACCAGCTCAGCTGTACCCGCCATCGCGTTCACCTCCACCTTGCGCGATGTTCACGCGAAAAACGGTAGTCGGTACTGATCGCGAGTGTGCGGCAACGACGTACGCGGCAGTAACGTTTTGGGCAATTCGCCGGAAAAGCGCACGCCAGCAGAGCCCCGGACGCCCGTCACGAGGATCGCCGGGGGCTCCGCCGGGAGAACGGCGCCATCTCAGCGCGGGATCTTCAGCACCTGGCCGACGTAGATCAGGTCCGGATCGGCGATGCCGTTGACCCGCGCGATCTCCCGCCAGTCGACGCCCAGCTTCTGCCCGATCTCGGAGAGCGTGTCGCCGGGCTGCACGACGTAGGTCTCCGCCGGCGGCGGGGGCGGCGGAGGAGGCGGCGGGGCACCGGCCCCGGTGAGCACCTCCAGCGGGACCAGCGAGACGTTCACGTCGGTGTCGCCAGCGATGCCCGGAACCTTCCCGTCCGAGGCGTGCTGGTGGATGGCGACCCGGTCGGTGAGGTAGCCGGGCTCGCCCGGCGGGCGCCCGTAGTGCGCGACCCACAGGAACACGCCGGGGTCGACCCAGGTCTCCGGCGCGAGCTTGCTCTGGAACCAGGACGTCGAGGCGTAGACCACGATCTCGTGCCGCCCGGTGTGCCCGCGGACCGCGTCGATGAACCCTTTGATCCAGCCGCCGAGGTTCGGCGCGTCGGTCTCCATGTCCAGGCACGGCGGCAGGTTGCCCGCCGCGCTGGAGTTCAGCCGCGCCAGCTGGGCGGCGAAGTCGGCCGCGTCCTGCTGCGGCGAATTCGTGTCCGGGCGGGCGAAGTGGTAGAGCCCGGTGACCATCCCGGCGCCGCGGGCTCCGGCCAGCTGGGCGTCCAGCGTCGGGCTCACATATCCGATTCCCTCGGTCGCCTTGATGTACGTGAAGGCATATCCGGCGCCGCGAACCGCTCCCCAGTCTGGTTCCCCCTGATATCGCGCGACGTCAATGCCCGGAATTCGCTCGGCCATGATCAACCCCCTGACTTCGGCCTTTCTGCAGCTGCCAAACTATCGAAGTCGGGCAAAGTGGCAGTCCCGCCGTTCAGGTCAAGATCCCCACCCGATCGGTCGATATCTGCGCGATGCGTAACGGATTCGCGGCGCCGTGAATTACCCGAATCGGGTTGCACCTAGCCGTGACAAGACCTATTCGGCGCAGTCGTCCGTCACTCGATCCGCTGGTCGAGGCAGTCGATCGGGGCAACCGGAGCATCCGCCGCGCCGCAGGTCACGAAGTCACCGACGGCGGAAAATCGACCGTGCGGGCAACCTCGCCAACGGTCGGACGTCTTCAGGAACAGCAGAGCAAATACCGACGACCCCGCCCGCGAGGCCGGGGACGGGAGGTGGTCACCGTGACCCCGAACCGATTGCGGATTTTCGGCTCGCGGACGCTCCAGGCGTCCGGGGCCCTGCTGATCGCCGGGCTGATGGCGGGCTGCGGAGCGCACAGCGCGCAAACCGCGCAGACCGGCCAGGTAATCACGGCACCGGAGCAGAACGTCCAGCCGGCACCGCCGGCGACGAGCACGGATTCACGACCGGATCCCCAGGCTTCCGAGGCCGCCGGGAACGGCCCCGCCACGGGCGGCAGCACGACGCCAGCCTCGTCGCCCGGGCGCGTCCAGCCGAAGAAGGTGGAGCGCTGCCACACCTCGATGCTCACGGGCTCGGTGGAGGGCGCCGAGGCCGGAGCGGGCCAGCGCTACGCCGAGCTGGTGCTGCGCAACTCCAGCAACGAGACCTGCACGCTCTACGGCTACGGCGGGATGCAGCTGGTCGACGCCTCCGGCCAGGCGGTGCCCACCAAGATGGAGCGGACGCCGAACCCCGGCCCGGGTCTGATCACGCTGGCGCCCGGTGAGTCGGCCCGCGCGACGCTGCACTGGACGGCCGTCCCGCACGAGGGCGAGCCGATGGACGGCCCCTGCCAGCCGACTCCGGTGCGTGCGCAGGTCATCCCGCCGGACGAGACCGACGCGCTCCCCGTCACCTGGAACGTGGGCCCGGTCTGCGGGTTCGGCAGCATCGACAACAGCGCGTACCACCAGTGACAGCAGCGCGGCTTCGCGCGGAATCGGCGCTCCCGCACCGGGAGCCGGTCGATTTCGCGCGAAATCGCCGTTCGGCGGGGAAGGACCGGGGTTGGCCCGACCGGATGAGGTGTGCTGGGGTGGCGGCATGATCGAGTCAACGGATCGAGTGGTCAGCGGACGGCACGGCGAGCTGGCGGTGCGCGAGTGGTCGGGGACCAACCCCGGCTGGATCGCGCTGGTCGTGCACGGCTACGGCGAGCATTCCGGCCGGTACCAGTGGGTCGCGGAGCAGCTGGTCGGCGCCCGCGGGCTGGTCTACGCCCCGGACCACATCGGGCACGGCCGCTCCCCCGGCGACCGCGTCTACTTCGAGGACGCCGAGACGATCGTTGCCGATCTGGAGGAGCTCCGCAGGCAGGTCACCGCCGAGCACCCGGACCTGCCGGTCGTCCTCATCGGCCACTCCATGGGCGGGATGCTCGCCGCCCGCTACGCGCAGGAGCACCAGGAGCACCTGGCGGCGGTCGTGCTGTCCGCGCCGGTGCTGGGCACCTGGCACGTGCTGGACCTGCTGGAGCACGACGAGATCCCGGAGGCCCCGATCGATCCGGCGATCCTGTCCCGCGACCCCGAGGTCGGCGCGGCGTACATCGCCGATCCGCTGGTCTGGCACGGCCCGTTCAAGCGCGCCACGCTGCAGGCGATCGACGAGTGCCTGCTGGCCATCAACGACGGGCCGACGCTGGACCGGCCGACGCTGTGGGTGCACGGCGAGGACGACGAGCTGGTCCCGGAGGCCGACACCCGCACCGGCATCGACCGGATTCGCGGCGGCGAGTTCCACGAGCACATCTACCCGGGCGGCCGCCACGAGCTGTTCAACGAGACCAACAAGGCCGAGGTGATGAACGACGTCCTCACCTTCATCGGCCGCGAACTGAACTCGTAACCACTGGCCTCCGCGCGATTTCGCAAGGACGAAGCCAGGGGCACGCGAGTCATGTCCGAAAAATGAAGGATCATTAATAGTGGACGCCAAATAATCTCGATCATTACCTGTTCAGGTGAGGCGTGTCGCTTGCGCAGTTGCAGCTCAAGCGCTCCACAGGCAGCTTGAGGATTGCCGACGGGGGGTCGGCGCCTCTGGGTGGGGCGGAGCGAGCGAGGTGGCCATGAACGTCGAGCGCGCACAGGACCTGATCGGCACTCCGGTGTTCGACCGCAACGGCGACCGCGTCGGCCGGGTCGGGAACGTCTACGTCGACGACGTGACCCACCAGCCGGAGTGGGTCACCGTCCGGATCGGCGTGTTCGGCGTCAAGGAGACCTTCGTGCCGCTGGCCGGCGCGACCACCGAGGAGAACCGCCTCGACCTGCGCGTCTCCAAGGACCGGGTGCGCAACGCCCCGCGCATCGAGGCCGAGCACGGCCACCTCTCCGACCAGGAAGGCCGCGACCTCTACCACTACTACGGCCTGGACCAGGGCGAACCGCCCGCCGAGGCCGAGCAGCAGCTCTAGGCGGCGTTCGGGAATTCGTGAACGGGTGCGGTAGGGCGGGTTGTTGTCTTTGAAGCGGCGCAGCCCCGCGGGTTCTCAGGGGTCTTCTCGCGAGGACAGCCCCGACTTGGCATTCATGAGTCGGGGATCCCACAGCGAGAAGGCCTCTGAGGTTCCGCCACCCGCACCGCCACGCGAGGTGAGTCGGGAAACTAGTTTCTGGCGTAGGACTCGGCGATCTCGTCGCTGGTGGTCAGCCACACGCCCTCGTGGCCGGTGATGTACTCCAGCGCCTGGTCCAGGTACTTGGCCCGGAACGGCTGGCCGATGACGAACGGGTGCAGCGCCAGCGACATCACCCGCCCGCTGTCCGCCGACTCGGCGTAGAGCTGGTCGAACTGGTCCTTGACCGCCTGCAGGAAGTCCGGGCCGCTCACCCCGGTGCCCACGAACAGCGTCACGTCGTTGAGCTCGGTCTGGTACGGCACGCTGAGCAGGCCGGGCACGTTCAGCCGGTACGGCTGGTCGTCGTTGCTCCAGTCCAGCACGTACCGCAGGCCGAGTTCCGCGAGCAGCTCCGGCGTGTGGAACGTTTCGGTCAGCCCCGGCCCCATCCACCCGCGCGGGCGGGTGCCGGTCGCGGCCTCGATGGTGTCCACCACGTCCCGCAGGTAGGCGCGCTCCTCGTCGACCGGCATGTCCGCCTGCAGGATCGAGTTGTTCTTGCCGTGCGCCAACCAGGCCCAGTCCCGCTGCTTGCCCGCGTCGATGATCTGCGGGTTGTGCTCCGTGACGTCGGAGTTCAGCAGCACGCTGGGGCGGATGCCGTGCCGGTCGAAGATGTCCACCAGCCGCCAGATGCCGACCCGCGGGCCGTAGTCCCGCCAGCCGTAGTTCAGCGGGTCGGGCGCGAGGTCCCTGGTCCCGGCGAAGATGCTGGTGGACGGCCGGTCGATCTCGTAGTGCTCGACGTTGAGGCCCACGTAGAACGCCAGCCGGGCGCCGTCCGGCCACCGCAGCGGGGCGCGGTCGACGATCGGGCTGTAGTCGAAGAGCTGGTTGTGCACTGCCGCCTCCTGATCGGGCTGCCCGCGACGGGTTTTCCCTGCTGTCGCGGTGTTTTCCGGCTGTTGCGGCCATGCTCCAACCATCACACCAGTGTGAGGGTCAAACGGGTCGGTTGTGTCGTCGGACACAAGCCGTCCGCCCGCGCGTCGCGACTTCACCTGATCATCCGTTCGACGTTCCGGTTCAGTGCGCGAGAATGCTTCTCGCGATGGCTGAGAACACCGAGCTCGAATTGCTGATCACCGTTGTCGTCGCGGCCGACGACGAGACCGCCGCCCGCGCCGCCTGCCGCGGCCTGGTGGGGCGGATCGACGGCCGGATCGTGGCGTCCGGGGACTGCTCCGACGAGGAGCCCGGCTGCTGGTCGGTCACGATCAGCCGGGCCAGCGCGGAAACCGCGCAGCACGTGGCCGGGTTGTCCCGCGCGGTGCGCAACTTCCTGCGCGAGCTCGGCCCCGACTACGCCAGGCACCGGGTGGCCTGCGAGCCGCCGACGGCGTGGACGGTGGTGGAGCACCCGGAGCTGGTGGGCGATCTGGTCGCCGGCGGCGAGCGGCTGCTGGTCGAGGCGTGGTCCGGCGGGTCGATCCTGTTCGGCAGGTCCGACGCCGGCGACCCGGACGAACCGCCGGCGGAGGCGCCGGAGGGCATCGGCGACCTGGACGAGCGCGGCAACCCGCGCCCGCGGCTGCGGCTGCTCGTGGACGTGGTCACCGAGCGGCGGGCGGGCGCGGAGTGGCCGGCGCGGGCGGTGGCCAGCCGCCTGTCGCACATGGCCGCGATCACCGAGTACGCGGTGGATCCGCCGCTGGTCCGGGTCGCGATGGACCTCGGGCCGGCGCTCGGCGACCTGCCGGAGATCGTGCTCGGCGCGATTTCGGCCCTCGGCGGCAACGGCTGGTCACGGCTGCGCGTCGACGAACACCGCGCCACCGCCCGGTGGTCGGCGGCGCCGACGCCGCCGTCCGGCGTCGCGGCGATCGAGGTGTCCGCCGTCGAGGCCGAGGCCGGCGAACCACAATCCACAGTGGGCACCACGGGCCGCGGCTGACCGGCGATCGGCCGCAATTTCAATGAGGTTTTTCCAACCTCGATTTGCGTGGCGGTGCGGGTAGCGGAACCTCAGAGGCTCCCTGGACTGTGGGTGCCCCTCCTGATGTATGTCCAATACACGGCGGAGGGGCCGTCCTCGCCAGGAAGCCCCTGAGAACCCGCGGCGGCGCAAGTGTCGTAGGTGGGCTATGCGCCTGCGGCGCATGCGGCACCCCATCGACGTGCAGCTTTGCGGCCCGCGGCTGCGGGCCGACCAGGATGAAAAACGCTCAATCGAAATCGAAGGTCTGATTTCCATTGAAATTGCGGGCACACCGGAGGAGCGAACGGGCAAAAGGTGCGTTTCGGGAGGGCGTGCTGCCGGCCGGGTGATCAATTCCCCAGGTCGTCACGCACCGCGATCGCGTCGTGATCATCCGCACCCACCTGCCTGCGCCGTCGCAGCCACCGGGCGCTAACTTGTGGACCGATACAGCGTTGTGCACCACGGAGGTCCAGAGTCCAGATGGCGGGCGTCGAAGAAGTTCGCGCGGGAATTGCCTTGGCAAATCAGAAGATGCAGGAGAGCATCGCCGCCCTGCAACAGGGCAACCTCGCGCTCGAAGAGGCGCAATCGGCCCTTGTCACCGCCACCCAGGGCAGCTCCCAGGAGGAGATGCAGCACGCGCACGGCTCGCTCGCCGAGGTGATGCAGGTGATCAGCGGCGTGCAGGCGCAGATCAGCGCCACGATCAACGCCACCGAGGGCTACTCGGGCCGCCTCTAGGTCCCGACCGCTCGGCGGGGACGGCGGTTTCGCGCGGAACCGCCGTCCCCCACGCGTACCGGGCGACGATTTCGCGCGAAACCGCCGCAACGGCAGAAGTCCAACCCGACCTCGTAGACAGGCTCTGTGGCACCGTGTCGACACTCGACGAACTGATCCAGACGTTGCGCCTCGTGGAGGAACACCTGGCGGACGCGGGCGCCCACCTCGGCACCAGCCGGACCGCGCTGGCCGAGGCGGAGCAGGCGCTGGCGAAGCTCGACCCGGAACACCCGGAGACGGTGGTGCCGCCGAGCCTGCACCGCGCAGATGACCAGATCGAGCGATCCCAGGGGATGATCGAGCACGTCCTCGACACGGTGCGCGACTTCGCCACCCGGTTGTAGGACGCGGCGGCGTCCTCGGCTTTCGGCGCTCAACCGAGCCACATTCGCCCTCGTGCATGGGTGTACCAGGGGCCTGCCCGGCTCCTCGTCGAGTGGTATTTTGATCACGGTCTGTAACACGGGTTCCGAGGTGGGGCGTGGGTAAACGCAACGAGCGGCGGAGTCGGATCGAAGCGGCCTTCGAGCGCCTGCGAACCAGCATCGCCTCCGCGCTCGGCGCCGCCGAGCAGGAGCACGACCGCGTCCTCGCCGAATGCTCGCAGCAGGAGTTCGCGCTGCGCATCGCCCAAGTCGGGGTGGCCGCGGCGGAACGCGAACCGGCGGAGATCGCCGACCCCGCGAACCCGGTCTTCCAGGCCGCGATGCGGGAGGCGCTGCGCGATCGGGCGGAGATCTACGCCGAGTGGAGCGAGCAGGGCCCGGAGCAGCTCGGCGGGCTCGTCGCGGAGGCGGCTCCTGGCGCTGCGGGGCTTCCATGGCCGGAATGGCTCGGTGAGGTCGGCACCCAGGACGCCGCCGATCCGCCGCCCGAGCTGTGGCGGATCGGCACCGCGACCGTCCCGGATTCGCCCGACCCGCAACCGTTCCCGGCCGCCGTCCCGCTGCTGGACGAGTCGCACCTGCGGATCGTCACCGATGGCAACCCGGAATCCGCCGAAACCCTGGTGCAGAACCTGCTGCTGCGGCTGCTCAGCCGGTTCCAGCCCGGCCTGGTGCGCATCCACGTCTGGGACGTCGCGCAGCTGACCGGAACGCTGCCCGGGCTCTACCCGCTGACCCGCGCGGGCCTGCTGACGGCGCACGATCCGACCCGGCTCGACGAGATGCTCGAAGCGCTCTCCGACCACATCCGGCGGATCCACACCAGTTCGCTGGTGGGCGGCCACACCTCGCTGCGCTCGCTGGCCGCGGAAAGCGGGCACCGCTCGGAGCCCTGGCGGGTCGCGGTGCTGTTCGGCAACGGCGAGGCGCTGCGCGAGGAGCAGCAGCAACAGCTGCAGCGGATCGCGCGCAACGGCCTGGCCTGCGGCATCCAGCTGATCGTCGTGGACCTCTCGCTGACCGTGAACAGCGCGATCGAGTCCATCCGGCTGCTCGGCGGTGACCGGGCGCGCACCAGCATGACCGGGCCGGAAGCCGTTGTGCAGCTGGACGAATCGCCGTCGCGCAACGAGGTCACCAAGGCGTGCTCGGCGATCGCGGAGGCGTTCCTCGCCCGGCGGGCGCGGGTGCGGACCTTCGACGACCTGGTGCCGGAGCAGCTGTGGACGCAGCGCTCGACGGCCGGGCTGCACGCGCCGGTCGGGTTCAACGAGGGCGAACCGGTGTGGATCACCCTCGGCGACGGCAGCCCGCACACCCTGATCGGCGGCCCCAGCGGATCGGGCAAGACGAATTTCCTCTACGGCATGCTCGGCGGGCTCGCGGCCCGCTACTCGCCGGACGAGCTGGAGCTCTACCTGCTGGACTTCAAGGAAGGCGTGTCGTTCGCCCAGTTCACCCCGGGCCGCCGCGACCCGAGTTGGCTGCCGCACGCGCAGCTGGTCGGGGTGAACGTCAACACCGACCGCGAGTTCGGGCTGGCGCTGCTGCGCTTCCTGGCCGACGAGATGCGGCGGCGCGCGGAGTCCGCCAAGGAGCACGAGGTCACCAAGCTGGAGGAGCTGCGCGCCGAGGACCCGAACGGCCGGTGGCCGCGGATCGTCGCCGTGATCGACGAGTTCCAGTACCTCTTCGCCGAGCGCGACCCGGTCACGGCGCAGGCCGCCACGCTGCTGGAGGACGTCGCGCGGCGCGGCCGGTCGCAGGGCATCCACCTGGTGCTGGCCAGCCAGGACGTGTCCGGGATCGAGGCGTTCTGGGGCAAGCCGGCGATCTTCGAGCAGTTCATCCTGCGGATCGCGCTGCCCAAGGCGCGGCGGGTGCTGGCCGACCAGAACAACGCCGCGCTGGAGCTGCCGCGCTGGCACGCGGTCGTCAACCACGAGTCGGGCGTCAAGCACGGCAATGAGATCGCGCGCATCCCGGACGCCACTGCGAAGAACACCTTCGATGCGCTGCAGCAGGAGCTGTGGAAGCGGCGCGACGAGAACGCTCCGCCGCCGCGGTTGTTCGACGGCTCGAACCTGCCAGCGCTGTCCACACTGGACGACTACGCGAAGCTGCGGGCGCCGGTGGCGGTGCCGAAGGTCCTGCTCGGGCAGATCATCGACGTCAACGGCACGGCCGCCGCGGTCCGGCTCGTGCGCTCGCCGGGACGCAACATCGCGGTGATCGGCTCGGTGCTGGCGGATGCGACCAGCGTGCTCGGCACGGCGACGCTTTCCCTGGCGCGCCAATACGTTCCGGGCAGCATCAAGTTCACCATCGCGACCCTGCTCGACGACGTCGACGACGACGCGCGCGGCGTTGCCGAGGCGTTGCGCATCGACGGTCATGACGTGGAGCTGGTCGGCCTGGACGGCATCGAGGCCGCGCTGGCCGCCACCGCCGAGACGATCGACCAGCGATCCGGCGCCGACGTGCCGCACGTCCTGGTGCTCTACGCCGCCGACGCGGCGCACACCACGCTGGAGCGCAAGGACCCGACCACCCGCGTCAGCGGGCTCGACCACCTCCGGAAGATCCTCAAGCAGGGTCCCGAATTGCGGGTGCACGTGATCGGCTGGTGGCGCAGCGCGCAGCGCGTGAAGAACACCCTCGGCATGGGCCCGGTCGACGACATCGGTGCCTGGGTCGCCTTCGACGTGCACGGCCAGGAGCTGGCGGCGTTCGCGGCCGGGCAGGTGGTCAACTGGTCGCCGCGGGCGCGGCGCGGCCTGTTCTTCGACCGCGCGGTGCACTCCCGGCCCGAGGTGATCCTGCCCTTCGACCTCGGCGACCAGGCGAAACCGGTGCCGGCGGTCCCGGCGCCGCGAGCGGCGGACGAGCGGTGCGAGATCCGGGAGGAAGCCGGTGACTGAGCAGATTCCGGCCGCGGAGCGGTACAAGGAGATCACCGCGCGGGCCACCACAGCGGCGCAGCAGCTGCGCAAGCACGAGCGCGAGCGGGCCGGCGAGCTCGGCGAGGCGGTCGCGGCGGCGAAGCAGCGCCGGGAGGCCGCCGACGAGCAGCGCGAGAAGGTGTTCGACGACGTGCGCAAGCGGTGGAACGCCGCGATGGAAGCGCTGTGGAACGAGCGGTGGATGCGGGTCACGAGCATGCCCGACCCGGACCGCACGGCCGCACCGTCCACACCGGACGATTCCCGTCGCGATGTCCAGCAGGCCTACATGGCGTTCTACAACGCGCTCGAGAAGCCCCGCTTCGCCGCGAGCCTCCGCCCCCGCCGCAAGAAGGATTCCTGACCAGGTCACGGACACCGTTCCGCCCGGCTGGACCCGTGCGCGTTTTTGGTCGCCATAGCAACACAAACCACGTATGGGCCCTGACCAGCGGAAACGGCTGGTCAGGACTCGCCTGGGGCAGCGAAGAGCTCGTCGATGTGGCAGCGCAGCACGGCCTCGGCATCCTGGCCGGTGCGCTGGCCGACGAGCACTGCCGTGCCCAGCCCGTGGTTCAGCGCGATCAGGCGAGCCGCTTCCACGGACGCGTCGCGATCTCGCGGCAACTCGCCATCGGCCTGGGCCCTGCGCAGCGCGTCGGCGAGCTGCTCTTCGAGGTGGTTCAGTCCCGCAACGAAAGGCTGGTCGGCGAGTTCCGGATCGGTCATCGCCAGCACCGCGTAGGAGGCGCCGACGAGGTGGAAGGCCCGGCTCACCTCGTCGGTCGGTAGCGCCTCGGAGAGGAACGCTTCGACGAAGGCGCGACCCGACGGCGGGCTCGGCATCCGCTCCAGCCGTGCCGCCCACCGCTCCTGGCTCTGCCGTTCCAGGTGGCGCAGGGCGTCGTGCATCAGCTGGGCCTTGGTCTGGAAGTAGTACTGCACCAGCCGCAGCGAGACACCGGCTTCGGCGGCCACCGAACGCATCGTCACCGCGTGCAGGCCTTCGCGCGCGGCCACCCGCACCAGGCCCTCGGCAATGTGCGCCCGCCGCTGGTCGTGGTCGACGGTCTTCGGCAATGCGACTCCCTCCGTTGTGATACAAGTGTATCTGATACAGACGTATCATCAACGGCGGAGGGCTCCATTGCGACAGGGACGAGCCGGCGGCGCGGTGCTCGCGCTGGCCTGCGCGGCGCAGCTGATGGTCGTGCTCGACGTCTCGGTGATCAACGTCGCGCTCCCCTCGATCCAGGCCGAGCTGGGCTTCACCCCGGAATCCCTGCAGTGGGTGGCGAACGGCTACCTGCTGACCTTCGGCGGCTTCCTGCTGCTGGGCGGGCGATTGGCCGATCTGCACGGCCGGCGGCGGATCTTCCTGGCCGGCCTAGCGGCGTTCTCCGCGGCGAGCCTGATGGGCGGCTTGGCCACCGGCCCCGCCGCGCTGATCGCCGCGCGCGCCGCGCAAGGACTCGGCGCGGCGGTGCTCGCCCCCGCGACCCTCAGCATGGTGACGACGACGTTCGCGGAAGGTCCACATCGGACACGCGCACTGGCGACCTGGACCGCGGTCAGCGTGGCGGGCGGCGCCGCGGGCAACCTCGTCGGCGGTGCCCTCACCGAGTTCCTGTCCTGGCGGGCCACCTTGCTGATCAACGTGCCGATCGGCGCGCTGGCGCTGGTCTCCGCGGCCCGCGTACTGACCACCGACCACCCTCCCGCGGCGCGCGGGACCCTGGACCTGCCCGGTTCGATCCTCGCCACGGCGGGTCTCACCTGCCTGACCTACGGCGTCACGAACGTCCCGCTCGGTTGGACCGCCCCGCAGACCCTGGTGCCGCTCGCCGCCGGGGTTGCCGCGCTGGCGCTCTTCGCGGTGGTCGAAAGCCGATTCGCGGCCTCACCGCTGGTGCCGCCGAGGCTGTTCCAGAACCGTTCGATCGCCGTGGGCAACGCGGTGATGCTGCTGGTAGGAGCGTGCTTCCAGGCGCCGATGTGGTACTTCCTCACGCTCTACATGCAGGACGTGCTGCACTACACCGCCCTGCAAACGGGCCTCGGCTTCCTGCCGCACACCCTCGTGACCATCGTGGCCGGGCGGCTCCTCACGCCCTGGCTGATGCGCCACGTCAGCGGCCGCACCTTGATCGTCGCCGGCGCGCTGATCGCCGCGGCCGGGTTCGCGTGGCAGAGCCGCATCGACGCGGACAGCGGATACCTGGCCGGGATCCTCGGCCCGGCGATCGTCCTCTCCTTCGGCGGCGGCCTGCTGAACACGCCGCTCACGACCACGGTCACCGCCGGAGCGGACGCCACCGACGCCGGTGCCGCCGCAGGCCTGATGAACACCACCAAGCAGATCGGCGGAGCATTCGGACTTGCCGCGCTGATCTCCATCTCCGGCACCCAGGACCCGCAGGCATCGGTGGACTACGCCACGGCATTCCTGGCCAGCGCGGGAATTCTCGTTGCGGCCGGTGTCGCGGCGGCGGCGCTACCGGCGCGCCGCGACGGCCACCGCTAAAGCGACGCCGAGCCCGGCGCGAGGGTGAATTTCGAGCGAAAACGGCGACATCCCGGCGCGTCGCGGGCCGGATCAGGCGGCGGCTTCCAGCAGGGCCGCGGCAATCGCCTTGGCGCGTTTGGCCGGTTCCGCCGTTCGTTCGCGCAGGGCCGTGACGTTGGCCCCGTCGATCAGCAGCATCAGCTGTTCGGCCAGCTGCCGGTGGCCGCGGTAGCCCGCTTCCGCCAGGAGGCCGTCCAGGTAATCGGTGACCTCTTCCTTGTGCTCCGCCGCGACGCGGTGCGCCGCGCTGTCCGGGTCCGCCATCTCGACCATGGTGTTGATCGAGGCGCAGCCGCGGAAGTCCGGCGCCGCGAAGCGCTCCGCGAAGGAGTCGAAGACCGCCAGCGGCCCGCCGCCGCGGTTGGCGACGTCGGCCTTCAGCCGCTCCAGCACGCCGTCGGCGTAGCCGCGCAGCATGGTCACGACCAGGTCGTCCTTGCTGTCGAAGTGCCGGTAGAACGAGGCGCGGCCGACTCCCGAGGCGGCGACCAGCCGTTCCACTCCGACCGCCCGGATGCCCTCGGTGTAGAAGAGCTGCTCCGCGGCCTCCACGAGACGTTCTCGAGCGCGCGTTGCCATGCCGCCACGATATCCGAGCTTGCGCCAAAACGGAAACGATCGGTACCGTTCGCCACATGGAAACGATCGGTACCGTTTTGGGGAGCCCCCTTGACCAAGACCGCTGAACCCACCACCGGCCGCGTCCCGCTCCGGGTGGCGGTGCTGGCGCTGGGCACGTTCGCCGTGGGCACGGACGCCTTCGTCGTCGCCGGTGTCCTGCCGGAGATCTCGGCGGATCTGCAGGTGAGCATCGCCGAGGCCGGGCAGCTGGTGACCGTCTTCGCGATCGCCTACGCCGTGCTCTCGCCGGTCATGGCGACGCTGACCGGCAACTGGCCCCGCCGCCGCGTCCTGCTCACCGCGCTCGCCGTCTTCGCGGTCGGCAACATCGCCACCGCGCTCGCCCCGACCTACGGCGCAGTGCTCGCGACCCGCGTCCTCGCCGCCGCCGGCGCCTCCATGTTCACGCCGATCGCCGGGGCGACCGTCGCCGCGCTCGCTCCGGAGGACCAGCGCGCACGCGCGATTTCCCTGGTGACGCTGGGACTCACCGCGGCCACCGCGCTCGGCGTGCCGATCGGCACGCTGCTCGGGACGGTCGCGACCTGGCGCGGCACCATGTGGCTCGTCGCCGCGCTCGGCCTCGCCGCCGGGATCGGCGTTGCGCTGCTCCTGCCGCCGGTTCCGGCACCGCCCGCCGCGGGCCTGCGCGAACGGCTTTCGCCGCTGGGCAACGGAAAGGTCGTCGCGATCCTGCTGACCACGGTTGCCGCCTTCATCGGGATCTTCGTGGTCAACACGTACGTCAGCGTGATCGTCGGCGCCGCGACCGGCGGCAGCGGCATGCTGCTGGCGGTGCTGCTGTTCCTGTCCGGCTGCGCCGGAACCGTCGGGAACCTGGCGGCCGGCGGCTGGACCGACCGGATCGGGCCGCGACGGGTGATCGCCGCCGCCATGGTGGTCGGCGCGCTCAACTTCGCGGTGATGCCCTGGTCCACCGCCACTTTCGCCGGCGCGGTCATCGCGATCGTGGTCTTCGGGCTCACCTCGTGGAGCATCACGGTGCCGCAGCAGCACCGGCTGATCGCGGCCGCACCGGCTGCGGCTTCCTTCGTCATTTCGCTCAACGCCTCCGGGGGATACCTCGCGGCGTCGCTGGCCGGGGTCATCGGCGCCGCAGCGCTGCCGTTCTCCCCCGCCGCACTGCCCTGGGTAGCAGCGGTGTTCGTAGTCGCGGGCCTGGCGATGTCCGAGTACGCGAACCGGGTCGGAGCCCGCCGATGACATCCACAGTGGACACCCCGAGCCGCTGGGCCGTGCCGGTGCTCGGGTTCGGCACCTTCGCGGTCGGCACCTGCGAATTCGTGCTCGCGGGCGTGCTTCCGCAGCTCAGCGACACCCTCCTGGTCTCGATGAGCACGGCGGGCCAGGTGGTGACCGCCTTCGCGCTGACCTGCGCGCTGGTCGCGCCGGTGCTCGTCGCCGCGACCGCGGGCTGGCGGCGGCGCCGGGTCCTGCTGCTCGCGGTGGCGGTCTACCTGATCGGGAACATCGCCACGGCCGTCGCGCCGTCGTTCCCGCTGGTGGTCGCGGCGCAGGTGGTCGCGGCCGCGGGGGCAGGCCTGTTCGTGCCGACGGCGGCGGTCACGGCGTCCGCACTGGTGCCCGAGGACCGGCGGGGCCGCGCCATCGCCGCCGTGACAACGGGTTTCACCGCCGCGACCGCGTTCGGCGCGCCGCTGGGCACCGCCCTGGGCGCCGTGTCCGGCTGGCGGATGACGATGTGGTTCGTCGCCGGCCTGGCGGTGCTGGGCCTGCTGGGTGTGCTCCGGCTGGTGCCCGCCGAGGTGGCGGCGCCGACGCCCGAGTCGCTGCGGGAGAGGTTCGCGCCGCTGGCCGACCGGCGGGTGCTGGTGGTGCTGGTGACGACGCTCATCGGCTTCACCGCCGTGTACCTGCCGTACACCTACATCGCCGCCGTGTTCGCACCGGCCACCGCGGGGAGCGGAATCCGGCTGGCGGTGCTGATGTTCTTGCTCGGGGTGATCGGCACGATCGGCAACTTCGGGGCCGGCGTGCTGGCCGACCGGATCGGCGGGCGGAAGGTCGTCGCGCTCGCCCTGGCCTGGCTGGCGGTCAGCCTGCTCGTGCTGCCGCTGACCACCGGGAGCTTCGGCCTGGCGACGGCGGAGATCGTGTTCTTCGGCATCGCGGCCTTCGCGATCACGACGCCGCAGCAGCACCGGCTGATCACGCTGTCGCCGGGCTCGGCATCGGTGCTGGTGTCGCTCAACGCCGCGATCCTCTACCTGGCCATCGCGGCGTCCGGCATCATCGGCGCGATCGGGATCGAGTGGGCGGGCGCTCAACACCTGGGCTTCATCGCCGCCGCCCTCGCCGCGGTGGCGCTGCTCCTGTCCCTCCGCGACTGAAGGTTCCGCGAGTGCTTTGGGGTGCCATCACACCCCAAAGCACTCACGGCCCCGTGCCTGCGGCCGGGTGCTCGCGAGGGACGATCGGGGCATGCAGGAGCTGTTATCCGCCGACGCCGTCGCCGGAGCCACCGATGATCTGCTGGTCCGCTGGGGCGCGCAGGCGTTGACACCGGAGTACCCGCACGAAGCCGGGGCCGCGTGGCAGCACGGCCACGCCGTGGCCGTCTACGCGCCGAAGCTGTGCCGGCACGACCGCGTGCTGTTCAGCGGCCCGGCCGACGACGCGGCGGAGCTCCTCGCGCGGGTCATGGCGGAGGTGCGCAGCGACCGGCTCCGGCCGCTCGCCGACGCCGAACTCGCCGGGCCCGTCGCGGAGCGCCTCGGGCTGGACGTGCGCGCGACCTTCGGGTGGATGCACCTCGCCGCCGAGCCGCCGAGCGCCCCGACCGCGGGCGTCGAGTGGCTCACCGGCGCCGACGAAGACGCGATCGCCAGCCTGCTGCGCAAGGCGAACCCGACGTCGTACCTGTTCCCCGACGATCCCGGGGCCCGCCGCTGGGCCGGGATCCGCGGCGCGGACGGCACACTGCTCGCCGTCGGCGCCGACTCCTGGCCCGCGCCCCTGCTCCGCCTGATCTCCGGCGTCACCACCCACCCCGACCACCGCGGCACCGGCCTGGCCACGGCGCTCTGCGCGTTCCTGACCGCGGAGCTCGCCCGCGACGGCGGCGTGGCGCTGATGGTCGACGCGGGCAACGAGCCCGCGCTCCGGGTGTACCGCGGGCTCGGCTACCGCTACCGCGCGATCACCGCGCTGGCCGGATGAGCTTGCCCGGATTGAGGATTCCCGTGGGGTCGACGGCCTTCTTCGCCGCCGCGAGGACCGCGCCGCCGACGTCGCCGATCTCCGCTTCGAGCCACGGCAGGTGGTCGGCGCCGACCGCGTGGTGGTGGGTGATCGTGCCGCGGCCCGCGATGGCGTCGGAGGCGGCCATCTTCGCCCGCTGCCACTGGCCGAGCGGGTCGTCGACGTCGCGGGCCGCCAGCACCGTGAAGTACAGCGAGGCGCCGGTCTCGTAGGCGTGCGAGATGTGGCACATCACGATCGGCGACTTGCCGTTGACCTGCAGGCTCCGCACCAGCGCCGTCCGCACCGCGGAGCGCAGTTCGCTGAGATCGGTCCAGTGCGTCGCGGTCTCCAACGTCTCCACGCACACGCCGCGATCCAGCAGCGCGTCGCGCTGCCGCGGCCCCGAGAACCGGTGCGACCGCCAGGCTTCGCCGACCGGGCGGCCCAACCGGACCGTGCGGATTCCGCGCAGCGCGCGCAGGGTCGCCGACCGGCGCTGCTTCAGCTCGCCGCGCGAGGCCGCGTCCCAGCCGAGCACCAGCAGGCAGGGCTGCCGGATTCCCCTGCCGCGCAAGTAGGTCTTCAGGGATCGGGCCTTGAGCGCGCCGGAGAGCTCCAGCTGCACGTCGGTTTCGTCCACATCGGACAAGCGGGTGACGTCCGCCAGCGCGCGCCCCTGCGCCAGCGCCCGCACCGCGTCGACGCCGGACTGCCAGCCGTCGACCACGAACGCCTCGTAGCGGCTCCGGGCCGGCGCGGGCCGGACGCGCAGCGCCACCTCGGTGATCACGCCGAGCGCGCCCTCGCTGCCGACCGCGAGCTGCCGCAGGTCGGGGCCCGCCGCCGACGCCGGGGACACCCCGAGCCGCCACTCGCCGACCGGTGTCGCGAGCCGGACGCCCTCGACCATGTCCTCGAAGCGGCCGTAACCGGCGGAGGCCTGCCCCGCCGACCGGGTCGCGGCGAAGCCGCCGATGGTGGCCCGCTCGTAGGACTGGGGGAAGTGGCCGAGCGTGAAACCGTGCGCGGCCAGCAGGGATTCGGCTTCCGCCGCGCGCATCCCGGCCTGCACCACGGCGATCCGCGAGCCCGGGTCGAGCGAGACCAGCCGGTCGAGCCGGGCCAGGTCCAGCGCGACGACCGCGGTCTTGCCGCCGCGCAGCGCGTCGACGCCGCCGACCACCGAGGTGCCGCCGCCGAACGGGACGACGGCGATGTCGTGCCGGACGCAGATCTCCAGGACACCCTGCACCAGATCCGGGTCCGTGGGCAGCAGCACCGCGTCGGGCACCGCGAGCCTGCTGCCGCCGCGGCGGCGCATCAGGTCCGTGTACGACATCCCGCCGGCGCGGCCGAGCCGTTCGGCGGGGTCGGTCAGCACCTGCTGCCCACCGATCAGGGCCGCGAGCTCGGCGCGCGCCGCTTCCGGCAGGTCGCTCTCGGCGACCTCCAGCAGCGAGGCGGGAACCGCCGGCGTGGCGGTCTCGGCCAGGCCGGTTCGCTGGCGCAACCAGCGCAGCGCGTGTGGTGACAACGGCGCAGCGGAGGCCCCCGATGGGGTCCAGCTGCCGCGGAGGGTGTGTTCGATCAGGCCGTTCACCAGTACAGTGTTACACATGACTTCGCAATGTCACAGCACGCGAGGTGACAGCACCCCGCCGGCGACCGCCCGCCCGGCCCGCCAGGCGGCCAACCGGGTCGGCGATGCCGAACTGCTGAACGCCGCCCGGGAGTGCGTGCTGGCCAACGGCGTCCGGCGCACCACGCTGACGGAGATCGCGCGGCGCGCCGGGGTCAGCCGGATGACGCTGTACCGGCGGTTCCCCGACGTGGACAGCCTGGTCACCGCGCTGGTGACGGTGGAGTTCGGCGAGATCCTGCAGCTGGCTGAAGCCGGGCAGGAGACCGGCAACGGCCGGCAGCTCCTGGTCGCGGGGACGGTCCGCGGCATCCGGCTGCTGCAGGCGGCGCCGCTGCTGCAGCGGGTGCTGGAGACCGACGCCGAACTCCTGCTGCCCTACCTGGTCGAGCGGCTCGGCAGCACCCAGCTCGCCGCCGAGGGGTTCATCCGCGAGTACCTCGTGCGGGGCCACGAGGACGGCTCGATCCGCCGCGCCGATCCGGCCGTGCAGGCGCGCGCCCTGCTGCTGCTCGTGCAGTCGTTCGTCATCTCCGCCCGCCCGGCCTCCGGCGACATCGACCCGGCGGCCCTGACCACCGAACTGGCCCACCTCCTCGACGGTGCCCTCGGCCCGGAGCCCACCGATGCCTGACCACCCCGGTTTCCTGCAGTTTCAATTGAAACTGCGCCGAACCCGTCGACTGAGCGCAGTTTCAATTGAAACTGCGGCCCCCGGAACCCCACCAACCCGCCCGGAGGTCCGATGATCACCACCCCGCTGCCCGCCGGTTCGCTGCGCGCCACCTCGCTGAACGCCGCGCGCCGCGCCGCCGATCTGTCCGCAGTCGCCGAAGACGAGGTGGACCTGCTGGTGGTCGGCGGCGGCGTGACCGGCGCCGCAACGGCCCTGGACGCGGCCGCGCGCGGGCTCTCGGTCGCTCTGGTGGAGGCCGAGGACCTCGCCTGGGGAACGTCTCGCTGGTCCAGCAAGCTCGTGCACGGCGGCCTGCGCTACCTGGCGCACGGCGACATCGCGCTGGCGCGCGAATGCGCCGTCGAGCGCAACGTGCTGATGACGCGCACCGCGCCGCACCTCGTGCGGACGCTCCCGCAGCTCATCCCGCTGCACGGCAGCGTGTCGCGCCGCTCCGAGCTGGTGCTCGCCGCCGGGCTGCACGCCGGCGACGCGCTGCGCCGCACGGCTCGCACTCCGTCCGACGTGCTCCCGCCGCCCCGGCGGATTCCCGCCGCGGAGGCGCTCGCGCTCATCCCGGGCCTGCGCTCCGCCGACCTGCGCGGCGGCCTGCTCGGCTTCGACGGCCAGCTCGTCGACGATGCGCGCCTGGTCGTCGCGCTGGCGCGCACCGCGGCCGGTTTCGGCGCTCGCATCCTGACCCGAGTGCGCGTGCGCGAACTCGACGGCCGCGGCGCCGACGCGGTGGACCAGCAGACCGGCGAATCGCTGCGGATCCGGGCCCGTTCGGTGGTGAACGCGGCCGGGGTGTGGGCAGGTGAGCTCGCGCCGGACGTCGAACTGCGGCCGTCGCGCGGGTCGCACCTGCTGATCGACGCGGAGGCCGCCGGGATCGCCGGGACCGCGCTGGTCGCACCGATCCCGGGCGAGTCGGGCCGGTTCCTGCTGCTCCTGCCGCAGCCCGACGGCCGCGCCCTGCTCGGGCTGACCGACGAGCCGGCGCCTGGGCCGATCCCGTCCGTTCCCGAGGTTCCGCAGTCCGATGTGGACTTCCTGCTCGCGGGCGTGCGCGACGCGCTGGGGCAGCCGTTGGAGCGCAAGCACGTCCTCGGTTCGTTCGCCGGGCTCCGGCCGCTGCTGGCGCAGCCGGGCGGCAAGGGGTCGGCGGACCTGTCGCGCCGGCACGCGGTGCTGACCTCGCCGGACGGCGTGGTGACCGTGGTCGGCGGGAAGCTCACCACCTACCGGAAGATGGCCGCCGAGGCGGTCGATGCGGCGGTGCGCACCGGCGGGCTGTCCGCCGGACCGTCGCGCACCGCGGCCGTGGCGCTGGTCGGCGCCGCACCGCGGCGGCACCTGACCGATGTCGAAGCGGCGGCTCGGCTGATCGCGAAGTACGGCACCGAGGCCGCGCGCGTCGCCGCGTTGGCCGAGTTCGACCCGGATCTCGCGGAGCCGATCGCGCCGGGCCTGCGGCTCACGGCCGCCGAGGTGCTCTGGGCGATCCGCCACGAAGGCGCGCTCGACGCGGCGGACGTCCTGGACCGGCGCAGCCGGGTCGGGCTGAACCCGGTGGAACGCGAGGCGGCCCTCCCGGCGGTCGAAGCGCTCGTCGAGCGCGCGCTGCACGGCGTTTCGGGCTGATCACGGACCGTGCGGTTTTGTGTTGCTGTAGCAGCACAAAACACGCACGACCCAGAACGCACGAAGTCCGAGCGGCTCAGCCTCGCACCGCCTCCCGGCAAACGCAAATATCCTGCATATTCGCCCGTCACCAGGCAGAATCGATATTCGAGCACCAATCGAGGGAGACGGGATGCCTGATCGCGAACTGGAGATCGACCGGATCTCCAAGCGCTACGGGGACGTCGTCGCGCTGCGGGAGATGACGTTCTCCGTCCGCGCGGGCGAGATGTTCGGGTTCGTCGGCAGCAACGGCGCCGGCAAGACCACCACGATGCGCATCGCACTCGGCGTGCTGGCCGCCGACTCCGGCGAGGTGCGCTGGAACGGCGCGCCGCTGGACCTGCAGGCCCGCCGCCGGATCGGCTACATGCCGGAGGAACGCGGTCTCTACCCCAAGATGAAGGTGGCCGAGCAGCTCGCCTACCTCGCCGAACTGCACGGTCTGTCCACTGCGGACGCTCGTGGCGCCGCCGAGCGGTGGACCGAACGGCTCGGACTCGCCGCCCGCCGCGGCGAAGAGGTGCAGAAGCTCAGCCTGGGCAACCAGCAGCGGGTGCAGCTGGCCGCCGCGCTGGTGCACGACCCGGAGGTGCTGATCCTCGACGAGCCGTTCTCCGGGCTCGACCCGGTCGCGGTGGACGTGATGAGCGAGGTGCTGCGGGAGAAGTGCGCTTCCGGGGTGCCGGTGGTGTTCTCCAGCCACCAGCTCGACCTGGTGCAGCGGCTTTGCGACCGGGTCGGCATCATCCGCAGTGGACAGATGGTGGCCTGCGGCACCGTCTCCGAACTCCGCGACCAGGGCCCGGCCACGCTGGTCGTCGACGCCCCCGACGCCCAGCCCGGCTGGGCCGCCGACGTGCCCGGCGCCGAGGTCGTCGAGGTCGACGGCAGCCGGACCACGCTGCGGCTCGCCGACGACGCGGACGACCAGGCGGTGCTCAAGGCCGCGCTGGCCACCGGCCCGGTCCGCGAGTTCAGCCGGCACCGGCCCGCGCTCACCGAACTGTTCCGCAACGTCGTCTCCGAGGAGCCCGCCGCATGAGCCCCGTCTGGCTGGTCGCCCGCCGGGAGATCCGCACCCGGGTGCGGACCCGCGCCTTCATCGCCGGCACCGTCGCCACCATCCTGATCATGGGCGGCTACGCGGCGCTCATGATGTTCATCGGCCACCAGGCCGGCACGACGAAGGTCGGCGTCACCGCGCAGGCGGCGGCCGTCGGCGCGCCGCTGCAGGCCGCCGGCACGGCCTTCGGCAAGTCCTTCGAGATCAGCACCGTCGAGGAGGCCGCGGGCGAGCGGCAGGTGCGCGACGGCGACCTGGAAGCGCTGATCACCGGCACGCCGGACGCGCCGCGGCTGGTCGTCAAGCGGAGCCCGGACAGCGCACTCCGGGGCGCGCTGGACGCGGTCGTGCAGCAGCAGGCGCTGAACACCGAACTCGCCCGCGCCGGGCTGGATCCGGCCGGGGTCCGCGCCGCGACCGAGAGCGCGCACGTCTCCGTGACCAGCCTGGAGACCGAGGACCCGCACCTCGGCGAGCGGCTCGGCCTGGCCATCGCGGCCGGCGTCGTGCTCTACATGTTCCTGATCATCGGCGGCCAGATGGTCGCGCAGGGCGTCGTGGAGGAGAAGTCCAGCCGGGTCGTCGAGCTGCTGCTGTCCACGATCAAGCCGACCCAGCTGCTCGCCGGGAAGGTGATCGGCATCGGCCTGACGAACCTGCTGCAGCTGGTGATCATCGCCGCCGCGGGCCTGATCGCGTCCGGAGTCGGGGGCGTGCTGACGCTGCCGTCCGCGGCGCTGGCGGGCACCCTCGGCTGGGGGCTGGCCTGGTTCCTGCTCGGGTTCTTCACCTACGCGACGGTCCTCGCCGCTGCGTCCTCGCTGGTGTCCCGCCAGGAGGACCTGCAGAACGTGATCAGCCCGGTGATCATGGTCCTGGTCGTGCCGTTCGTCATCGGCGTCTCGATGCTGCCGAGCTCGCCGGACAGCACGCTCGCCGCGGTGCTCTCGCTGGTGCCGGGCTTCTCGCCGACGCTGATGCCGATGCGCATCGCCCTCGGCGTCGCCGCCCCGTGGGAGATCGCCCTGTCGGTCGTCCTGAGCCTCGCGGCCATCGCGGTGCTCCTCCGCCTCGGCGGCCGCATCTACAGCAACGCGGTGCTGCACACCGGCGCCCGCGTGAAGCTCCGCGACGCCCTCCGCGCCGCCTGACCGAACTAAGGGGGCGAAACCGCCGCCGCGACGCTCGACGTTGCAGTGCGGGAGTCGCCGCAAGCGGCGCAGCCGCTTAGCCCACCTACGCAACTTGCACCGCCGCGGGTTCTCAGGCGGTGCCCACCCCACCGGGGTTCTCTGCGAGGACAGCCCCGCCACGACGTATTGGACATACGTGTGCCGGGGATCCCGGAGTCGAGAAGGCGTCTGAGGTTCCGCTACCCGCACCGCCACGCAGGACGAGCCTGGAAAACCGTTCTGGACACGGATCGGCCCCGGGGACCGGCCGAGAGGCCGGTGTCCGGGGCCGCACGTGGGTCGGTCGCGTCGGCGGCCGACTGGATTCAGGTTTCGATTCAGCGCTGGTCGATCGACTGGTAGGCACGCTCCGGCGAACCGGTGTACACCTGCCGCGGACGGCTGATCTTGCGGGCCGGGTCCTCCAGCATCTCCCGCCAGTGCGCGATCCAGCCGGGCAGCCGGCCGAGCGCGAACAGCACGGTGAAGTACTTCGTCGGGAAGCCCATCGCCTTGTAGATCAGGCCGGTGTAGAAGTCGACGTTCGGGTAGAGCTTGCGCTCGACGAAGTAGTCGTCGGCGAGCGCCTTCTCCTCGAGCTTCAGGGCGATGTCCAGCAGCGGGTCGTTGGCCCCGAGCTTGCCGAGCACCTCGTCGGCGGTCTTCTTGATGATCGCCGCGCGCGGGTCGTAGTTCTTGTAGACCCGGTGCCCGAAGCCCATCAGCCGGACGCCGGGCTCCTTGTTCTTGACCCGGTTGACGAACGAGTCGACGTCACCGCCGTTGGCCTGGATGCCCTCCAGCATCTCCAGCACCGCGCTGTTCGCGCCGCCGTGCAGCGGGCCGAACAGGGCGTTGATGCCGGCCGAGATGCTGGCGAACAGGTTGGTCTCGGCGGAGCCGACCATCCGGACCGTCGACGTGGAGCAGTTCTGCTCGTGGTCGGCGTGCAGGATGAACAGCAGGTCGAGGGCGCGGGTCAGCACCGGGTCGACCTCGTAGGGCTCGGCGGGGAAACCGAAGGTCATCCGGAGGAAGTTCTCCACCAGGCCCAGCGAGTTGTCCGGGTACAGGAACGGCTGGCCGACCGACTTCTTGTAGGCGTAGGCCGCGATCGTGGGCAGCTTCGCCAGCAGGCGGACGGTGGACAGCTCCACCTGGTCCTTGTCGAACGGGTTGAGGCTGTCCTGGTAGAAGGTGGACAGCGCGGAGACCGCGGAGGACAGCACCGGCATCGGGTGCGCGTCCCGCGGGAAGCCGTCGAAGAACTGCTTGAGGTCTTCGTGCAGCAGGGTGTGCCGCCGGATCCGCTCGGCGAACTCGTCGTATTGCTGCTGGGTCGGCAGCTCACCGTAGATCAGCAGGTAGCTGACCTCGATGAAGTTCGACTTCGCCGCGAGCTCCTCGATCGGGTAGCCGCGGTAGCGGAGGATGCCGGCGTCACCGTCGATGTAGGTGATGTCGGAGAGGCAGGCCGCCGTATTGACGAAGCCCGGATCCAACGTCACCAAACCGGTCTGAGCCAGCAGCTTGCCGAGATCCACCCCGGGGGCGCCCTCGGTCGGCTGCTTCACCTGCATTTCGTGCTCGCCGGCGTCATAGCGCAGCGCGACGGTACGTTTGGCGGTCACGTCGTCGGGCATTCGGGAACCTCTCGCGCTCGTCGGGGTGCGTGTCGAGGCGACCGCGGTTGCCCAGCCAAGCGGCAGGGCTGCGATGTCGCCCGCGCGCCGGTCGGGGTGTCCGAACCGCCGCAGCACCACCCCGTTGGGGTCCTGTCAGTAGTCACGCTAGACCGCAGTGGGGTCCCAGCGCAGCAATCGCGTTTCGGCTTTTTGGCAGGTGGGACCACGATCACATCACATCGGGGCGCTTCCGGCGGAAAATTTTCGACGCTCCGAAGCCGGACGAGCAGTTCATCGTGACCAACGAGCCCGTCCGATCGGTCTAACCCGATCTCGACCGACCGGCCTCGCGCGGTTTACCTCACAAGGTGTCCTCGCGCACGTCAGACGCGGTTCGCCGACCGTCAGGCCAACTCGGCGGCCCACGGCGGCTCGGCACCCGGTCGGGAGACGGTGACCGCAGCGGCGGCCGCGGCGAACCGCAGCGCCTGCTCCCACTGCTCCCGGTCGAGCGCGCGGACGGCGTCCGCCGACAGCGCGTCGTTGCGGTGCAGCCACGCGAGCAGGGCGCCCTGCACGGTGTCGCCCGCGCCGATGGTGTCGGCGACCTCGGCGCGCACGCCCGGCACCGACACCTCGCCGTCGCCGGTCACCGCGGTCAGCCCGTCGGCTCCCCTGGTCAGCACCACGGCCGCCGGGCCGCTGCGCTGCCACTCGCGGGCCGCGGCGAGCACGTCCCCGCCGTCCGCGAGCCATTCGGCGTCGTCGTCCGAGACCTTCAGCAGCCCCACCGACGGCAGCCAGGAGGCGAACCGCGCGCGGTAGGCGTCGGGGTCGGCGATCAGGTCGGCGCGGATGTTCGGGTCCAGCGCGATGAACCGGCCGCGCGCGGCCTCCCGGAACAGCACCTCCTCGTACACCGAGGCGCCGGGTTCGAGCACCATGCCGAGGGTGCCCAGGCAGAGGGCGGTGACGTGCGCGGGCAGCGGCCGGTCCGCGACGAAGCGGGCGGCGGTGCCTTCGGTGTGGAAGCTGTAGCGGGCCGAACCGTCCTCCGCCAGCCCGACCACGGCCAGCGTCGTCGGCTCCGGGCCGCGCTGCACCAGGTCGACGTCCACTTCGGAAGACCGCAGGCGTTCGAGGAGCTTGTCGCCGAACTGGTCCGTGGACAGCCGGGCGAAGAACGCGGCGGGAACCCCGAGCCGCCCCAGCGCGATCGCGACGTTGTACGGACCCCCGCCGAGGCGCGGGTGCAGCGGCCCGAGCTCGCCGTCCGCCGTGGACGGGTCCGGAACGAGGTCGACGAGGGCCTCACCGCCGATGACGATCACTTTTCCTCCACTGTGCACTGGGCGGTCAACCCGCCGAGCAGGAACTGCGACAACGCCTCGAAGGCCGCCGCGTCGGACAGGCCGGTGCGCTCGCCGATCTCGCCGCGCTGGATGCCGACGATGGTCAGCCCGACCATCTCGCCGACGAACGCGGCGTGCACCTCCCGGAACACGCCCTGCCGCACGCCCTCGCCGATGAAGCCGCGGAGCCGGTCCGCGGCGGCGTGCGCGTTGGCCTCGTAGGTGGTGCGGGTCGCGATGTTGGCGGCCATGTCGTCGATGAACTCGCGGGACGCCGGGCGCAGCGCCTCGGCCGCGGCATCCAGGTACGCCCGCACCTTCTCCCGCACGTCGTCGGCCGCCGCGACCCGCTGCTCGACCAGCTGCGTGGCGCTCTTGAAGTAGTGGGCGACGACGCGGACGGCGAGCTGCTCCTTGCTGCCCGCCAGCGTGTACAGCGTCGACTTGGAGCAGTGCAGCCGGGCTGCCAGGTCGTCCAGCGTGAAGTGCGCGAACCCCTCCGCGAGGAACAGGTCGCGCAGCCGGTCCAGCAGCTGGGCCCGCCGCGCGTTCACCGGCCGGCGACGGCCTTCGGAGGTGGTCATCGGATGAAGCCTGCCACAGCACCCTCGAACGGTTGCGCGGGTTCCGGCCGGCGAGACTTTCACAGTACTGCAGAACGTCCTACAGTACCGCCATCAGTACTACCGGCAGCTGTCACACTGGTATCAGGAGCGCAATCCGCCATGGCCGTCCCACGCCTGCTTCCCACCGCAGAAGCCACCGACCTGCTCGCGCTGACACGCGAGATCGCCCGCGATGAGCTCGCCCCGCGCGCGGCGGGCGACGAGGCCGCGGAGAAGTTCCCGCGCGACGCCTTCCGGCTGCTCGGCCAGGCCGGTTTCCTCGGCCTGCCCTACCCGGAGGAACACGGCGGCGGCGCCCAGCCGTACGAGGTGTACCTGCAGGTGCTCGAAGAGCTCAGCAGCGCCTGGATGACCGTCGGCGTCGGTCTGTCGGTGCACACCATGAGCTGCTACCCGCTGGCCCACTTCGGCAGCGCGGAGCAGCGCTCCCGCTGGCTGCCGGAGATGATCGGCGGCGAACTGCTCGGCGCGTACGCGCTGTCCGAGCCGCACGCCGGCTCCGACGCGGCGGCGCTGAGCACGCGGGCCGCGCGGGAGGACGACTCGTACGTCGTCAACGGGGCCAAGGCCTGGATCACGCACGGCGGTGTGGCGGACTTCTACACGCTCATGGCCCGGACCTCGGACAACGGGCCGCTCGGCATCAGCTGCCTGCTCGTCGACGGCGGCACGGCGGGGCTTTCCGCCGGCCCGCCCGAGCACAAGATGGGGCTCACCGGCTCGCCGACCACGCCGCTGTACTTCGAGGACGCGCGGGTGCCCGCGGAGCGGCTCATCGGAGCCGAGGGCCACGGGCTGAAGATCGCGCTGTCGGCGCTGGACTCCGGCCGCCTCGGCATCGCGGCCTGCGCGGTCGGGCTGGCGCAGGCGGCGCTGGACCTCGCGGTGGACTACGCGAAGCAGCGGCAGCAGTTCGGGCGGCCGATCATCGAGTTCCAGGGCCTGGAGTTCCTGCTCGCCGACATGGCCGCGGCCGTGCACTCGGCCCGGGCGACGTACCTCGACGGCGCGCGGCGCCGGGACGCCGGGCTGCCGTTCGGGCAGCAGGCGTCGGTGGCGAAGCTCGTCGCGACGGACGCGGCGATGAAGGTGACCACCGACGCCGTCCAGGTGCTCGGCGGCGCGGGCTACACCCGCGACTTCCCGGCGGAGCGCTACATGCGCGAGGCGAAGGTCCTGCAGATCTTCGAGGGCACCAACCAGATCCAGCGCATGCTCATCGCCCGCCACCTGGCCAAGTCCTGATCTCGCCCGCAATTTCAATGGAAATTGCGGAAGTTATCCACACCGTCTATCCACAACCTCCGGTGTGTCGCGCACCCGACACACCGGAGGTCCGCAATTTCAATGGAAATCGAAGGTCCGATTTCCATTGAAATTGCGGACATGGAACCGGGGTTCCGCGTAGTGGAAGGGGTTGGCGTCAGAGGGGCTTGAGGCCCCAGTGGCCGATCCAGTTCTCGCCCGGTTGCAGGACCAGCAGGTCCACCCCGGAGTTCAGGGCGTCCGGCGGGCAGGTCATCGGCTCGATCGCGATCGCCCTGCCCCGCCCCGGGAAGTCGTCCGCCGTGTAGACCTGGACCCACTTGAACACCGGGTCGGCCCACAGCTGCACGCCGCGCCCGTCCGGGTCGGTGAGGCTGTGGCGCACGAGGTCGTCGCCCGGCGCCGGGGTCGCGCCGCCGAAGGCGGTGTCCAGCAGCACCCCGGCCAGCCGGCGCCCAGTGCGGAAGTCCACCTCGTCGCCCTGCAGGCCCCGCGGCGGCCGCACCGGGAGCAGCCGCTCGGAGTCCACCGGCAGCACCGTCGCCGCCGCCAGCCGGAGCGTGCAGTCATCGGTCGCGGCGTTGCCCGCACGCGGATACGGGTGCACGCCGACCCCGAACGGGACCGCCCGCGCCCCGAGGTTCTCCACGGTGTGCGTGACGGTCAGGCCGCCTTCGTCCAGGGCGTAGCCGATGGACGTCAGCAGCGGCACCGGCCAGCCCGGCTGCGCGGGCACCATCGCGTGCAAGACCACTGTGGACTCGGCGTGCTCGACGAGGGTCCACGCCGTGTGCCGCAACAGGCCGTGGATCGCGTTCTGCCGCGCGGGCTCGGTCAGCGCCAGCTGCTGCGGCTCCCCGTCGAACAGCCAGCGGCCCCCGGCGACCCGGTTCGGCCACGGCACCAGAACCCCGCCCGCGCCGCCCGGCGGCAGCCGGTCCGCGTCGAAGGACTCCGCGTACGGCACACCGTCGACCTCGAAAACCCGAAGCGCCGCACCGACTTCGGTGACCACGGCGCGCGCGGGGCCGGAAGTGATCTCGAACTGCCGCCCGGTGGCGGGAACAGGCTCGTGCACATCGCCACTGTAGAAGCAGAAAGCCCCCCGAGCCGACGAAATCGGCTCGGAGGGCCCTCCAGGTGCGACTTACTTGCCCAGCTTCGCGGCGTCGAACTTCTGCTTGCGACCACCGATGAGGAAGTTGATCGCCCAGAAGATCACGCCGATGCCCAGCAGGACGCCGGCGATGATGTACTCCGTGCCCGGCCGGCCGGACAGCGGGCTGGCGAAGAACGCGCAGGTCAGCGCGCCCAGCACCGGCACCCAGGTGGGCGCCTTGAAGTGCTTGTGCTCGACCTTGTCCTTGCGCAGGACCAGCACCGCCACGTTGACCACCGCGAACACCACGAGCAGCAGCAGCGAGGTGGTGCTGCCCAGGTCGGAGATCTTCAGCGAGCTCACCAGCGCCACCGCGATGATGCTGGTGAACACGATCGCCACCCACGGCGTGCGCCGCGTGCGGTGCACGAGCCCCAGCTGCTTCGGGATGATGCGCTCCTGCGACATGCCGTAGACCAGGCGGCTGGCCATCAGCATGTTGATCAGCGCGGTGTTGGTCACCGCGAACAGCGCGATCAGCGAGAACAGCAGCGGCGGGAACCACGGCGCCGCGGCCTTCACGACCAGCAGCAGCGGCCCGTCGGACTCCGCCAGCGTGTCGGTCGGCACCAGCGTCGAGGTGATCAGCGCGATCACCAGGTAGATCGAAGCGGTGATGACCATGCCCACCAGCAGCGCGCGCGGGAAGGTCTTGGCCGGGTCGCGGGTCTCCTCGGCCATGTTCACCGAGTCCTCGAAGCCCACCATCGCGAAGAACGCCAGCGCGGTCGCCGAGGTGATCGCCAGCAGCGGCGAGGTGCCGGCGTTGAACTCCAGCAGCCGGCTCGGGTCCGGATCGACGTCGGGGCTGTGCGTCCCCGAGATCAGCGCGACGAGACCGAAGACGATCACGATCGCCAACCCGGTGAGCTCGACGCAGGTCAGCACCACGTTCATCTTCACCGACTCGCCAACGCCGCGGAAGTTGATCGCGGCCAGCAGGAGCAGGAAGCCGATCGCCACGAGCCAGGCCCACGAGGAGACGCCGTCGCCGACGATCGCCTCCAGGTAGTCACCGCTGAACGCCTGTGCGGCCGATGCGGCTGAAGTGATGCCAGAGCACATCACCGCGAACGCGATGATGAATGTCAGGAAGTGCACCCCGAACGCCTTGTGCACGTACAGCGGCGCCCCGCCCGCCTTCGGGTACTTCCCGACGAGTTCCAGATAGCTGAACGCGGTCAGGAAGGCGACCACGAAGGCGACCAGGAACGGAACCCACAGCGCCCCGCCGACCTTGCCTGCGACCTTGCCGGTCAGCGAGTAGATCGTGGTGCCGAGGATGTCTCCGACCACGAAGAAGAGCAGCAGTTTCGGGCCCATCACCTTCTTGAGGCCAGGCTCCTGCGCACCGCCGGGCGCGTCGTCGTTCACGGTCGTCTCGTTGGCCATAGCTGAAAAGTGTGCAATGCGGTTGGTCCAGCTGTCTGCCCACCCCTGGTCGAACTGCACTGCTGCGGTCGGCTCAGGCGTGGCACCCTGCCCAGTCCGCGATCACTGCTGCTCGGAAACGGGTGCCCGGTAGCGCCAGAAGGCGGGCAGCAGGGCCGCCGCGATGACCGCGCCGACGACGACCAGGACGCCGCCGACTGTGACCGCCGTCGCAGTCCCGACCGCCGCGCCCGCCAGGCCGTGCAGCGTGTCGGCCAGCCGCGGGCCGCCCGCGACGACGACGGTGAACACGCCCTGGATGCGGCCGCGCATCTCGTCGGTGGCCGCCGTCTGCATGATCGAACTCCGGTAGACCATGCTCACCAGGTCCGCGCCGCCACCCAGGGCCAGGAAGAACACCGCCAGCCACAGCGAATCCGACCAGCCGAACCCGATCACCGAGATGCCCCACGCCACGACCGCGACGGTGACGCCGACGCCGTGCCGCGCGATCCGGTGCAGCCAACCGGAGAACACGCCGAACGCGAACGCGCCCAGCGGGATCGCCGCGAACAGCCAGCCCAGCGCGGCACCGCCGCCCGGCGGATCGCCGAAGGTGCGCTCCGCCATCTCCGGGAACAGCGCCCGCGGCATGCCGAACACCATCGCGATGATGTCCAGCAGGAACGACGCCAGCAGCACGGAATGCATCGCGAGGTAGCGGAATCCATCCAGCACGGCGCGCAGCCCGGCGCGCTTCGGGGCGCCTTCCTGCGGCGGCAGCGGCGGAAGCCGGAACACCGCCCACAACGCCGCGCACAACGCCACCGCGTCCACCAGGTACAACACCGAAAGCCCCAGCACCGGCAGCAACACGCCGGCCAGCAGCGGCCCGATGATCGAGCCGAGCTGGAACACCGTGGCGCCGAGAGCCTGCGCCGACGGCAGCAGGTGCACCGGGATCAGCCGGGCGATCGCGGCGCCGCGAGTGGGCATGTTCACGGCGAAGAACGTCTGCTGCGCGGCGAAGAGGATCAGCACGAGCCACACCGACTGGACGTTCGCCGCGGCCACCACCCACAGCAGCACCGCGCTGGCGGCCAGGCCGCCGTTGGTGATCAGCAGCAGCTTGCGGCGGTCGACGGTGTCCGCGATCGCGCCGCCCCACAGGCCGAACACCAGCAGCGGCACCAGGCCGAAGATCCCGGCGAGGCCGACGTAGGCGGAGGAACCGGTGATGTCGTAGAGCTGCTTGGGCACCGCGACCGCGGAGAACTGCGCGCCGACGGCGGTGACGATGTTCGACAGCCACAGCCGGCGGTACGCCGGGTACTTCAGCGGCCGGGTGTCGAGGAAGACCTTGCTCAGCAGGGATCTGATGGATCGACGGGACGAGGTCGAGGTTCCGCTGCTGGGCCGCACAGATGCAAAACAGTAGCGATTAGACCGGCTAACGGCATTCTATTTTTCGCCCCGTGTGACCGATGTCTAACACCCAACGGAGGAACCGGACAAAATTCGCCCACCGCCGACCCGCCGCGCGAACAACCTTCCCCACCTGCGAAAACGCCAATTCAAGGGCGGTAAAACGCAATTTCGCGAGAATTCGACGCCCACCCGGGCGAACGTCGTCTTCTCGCGAAATTGCGCGCTGTTCGGGTGACGCCGGACTCAGGGGGCGAGGCGCTCGACGGTCCAGAGGTCGTTGGTGCGGCGGAAGCGCAGCCGGTCGTGCAGGCGGTCCGGGCGTCCCTGCCAGAACTCCACCGACTCCGGGCGGATCCGCCAGCCGCCCCAGTGCGGCGGCACCGGCACCTTTTCGGCTTCGGCGAAACGTCGCTCGATGCCGCTCAGCGACGCCTCCAGCGCGGCGCGGTTGGCCACCACCCGCGACTGCGGCGAAGCCCAGGCGCCCAGCTGGGAGCCGCGCGGGCGCTCGCCCCAGTACGCGGCGGTCTCCGCGGACGCGACCTTCTCCACCGTGCCGCGCACGTTGACCTGGCGCTGCAGGCCCAGCCACGGGAAGGTGGCGGCGGCGACCCGGGTGGCCTTGAGGTCGTGGCTCTTGGTCGAGGTGAAGTTGGTGAAGAACACCACGCCCCGCTCGTCGAATCCCTTGCACAGCACGGTGCGCGAGGACGGGATGCCTTCGGCGTCGGCCGTGGCCAGGACCATCGCGTTCGGCTCGACCAGGTCGGCCTGCACCGCCTCGTCGAACCACAGCTGGAGCTGCTCGTGCCAGGTGGTGGCGAGCGAGGACTCGTCCAACGCCCCCGCCTCGTAGGACACCCGCATGGACGGCAGCGCGACGTTGGCCTCCGACATCCTGTTCCTCCCTGACTCGCCCGGCAGCGGCACGACTCGACTTCTCCGGCTGTTCGCCGGACGGTACGGGTTGGACCGGCCGGCGCGACACGTTTGGTGGCGCCAGCCACGCGTACGACGGTAAACGGGATCCGAACGCACGCCGAATCAGCGGTGCTTCACGATCGATTCCGCAACCGATGCAGTGATCGTTCCCACACTCGTTCGGACGCCCGCAGATCGTGAAACCACCCGCCAGAACCAGCCATCTCACACCTTCCGGCGAAATGCCCTTTAGCGGCCAAAACGGCACGAACCGGGCTCAATCCGACCCGCGGTGCCGCCGGTGCAGATCCGCGGTCCACATCGCCAGGACGAACGGGAACGTGGTCGGCACCAGACCCACCGCCTCGATCGCGCCGTGCAGCAACAGCACCGCGGGCACCGCGAGGACGCACGAGCGCCAACCGCGCCCGGTGCTAAGCAGCCCGACCACGACCAGGGCCGCGTTGAAGCCGTACACCCCGGCGCTGACGTCGGGCGGCGTGACCGGCAGCAGCTCGACCGCGAGCACCGACACGGCGGCGCCGCAGAACGCGCCCACGGCCAGCCGGAACCGCACCAGCGCCAACCCGATCAGCATCACCACGCCCGGCAGCCAGCCGCTGACCAGGAACACCTCCGACTCGGCGGTGAACAGGCCGAGGTAGTCGCCGTGCAGGCCGAGCACCGGCGACGGCGACGTCGTGGCTGCGGGCGCCCAGTCCATCCGGTGTCCGAAGTAGACGGTCAGCCAGTAGGTGAGCACGAAGGGGGCGGTGCGGGCAGGGACCGTGAGGAAGGTGTCCGCGATGCGCATCAGCACCGTCGCGACGACCGCCCCCGCGGTTCCGACCAGCAACGCCAGTTTCAGCGGCTGGAAGGAGCCGACCGCTCCCAGCACCACCAGCGTTCCGTTGAAGCCGAACAGGCCCTGGCCTATTCGCTCGTGCGGCACCCGCAGCGCCGCCGCGGTCAGCACGCCCGCCGCGCTGCCGACGAGCGCGGCCAGCGCGAGCTGCGGGCCGGCCAGCAGCAGCGCGACCACGAACAGCAGTCCGGCGGGCACGCTGTCCTGCAGGTACACCTGCGAAATGCCCGTGGGCACGGCGCGCAGCAGGTGCCGCGCGCCGTGCCGCACTTCGGGCTCCGTTGCCTTCGAAGTGGCATTCACCAGCTGCGGACCTCTAGATCCTTCGCATCCGGGTGGTGGCCCATCGCCTCGGCGAGCCGCCGCTCCGCGGTCACGGCGCTCTCCCCCAGCGCGGTGGCCAGTGCGCCTCCCGCGGCCAGCGGCACCAGCGACCACCACTCGCCGCTGATCGCCTCGGCGGGATCGTCGTCCCACATGACCGTCTCGGTCGCGAGCACCCGCGCCCCGGCGAGGTAGCCCGCGCTCGCCCCGAGCCGGTCCGCGCCGATGTCCAGCCGCTGCCGCAGCAGCGGAATCCCCGACCGCACCACGTGCGTCGTGGTGGTCATCCGGCCAGGCGTTTCGCCGTACCGGCCGAGCACCAGCGTCTCCCGGCACCTGGCCCGCGCGCCGTCGCCCAGCTCGATGGTCATCCCGGCCCGGTGATCGGCGCGGGCGCTGATCACCGTCGCCTCCGGCAGGTAGTCGACGACGCCGCCCGCGCCGACCTCGATGTGCACGGTGGCCCGGCTCGTCTCGCCGTACGGGCCCGGCAACGCGATGGTGGCGGCGGTGCCGCGCAGCCGGAGCCTGGCGCCCGGCCCGACCTGGACCCGCAGGTCGACCTCGTCACCGCCGACCGGCGTGGCCGCCGAGTTGACCAGGTGGACCACGGCGGTGCCGTCCGGGCTGGCCGTCACCGTGCGCCGGGGCAACAGCGTCATCGGCGCTTCCGAGCGGAGCTCCCGCACGACGCTGCGCCCACCGGACCCGAGCTCCACCCTCAGCAGCGCACTGGCGCGCACGCCGCACCGCCTTCCACCGCAGGACTCGTCGCCGAGAGCCAGGTGGCGATTTCGCGCGAAACCGGCACCTGGCACGCGTGTGCGCGCGAAATCGCCGCACCCGCCACCGGCGTGAGCTCTCGCTCAGGCACTGACGCCGACCTTCACCTGCTCGCGAACCCAGGCCGAGACGTCGGGCGCGTTCGGGGTGCGCGTGAGCGACTGGGTGATCACCGGGAGCTCACCGCGCATCCGGTGCGCGTCCGAGACCATGACCTCCATGTCGGCCCCGACCAGCTCGGCCAGGTCGATCTTGTTGATCACCAGCAGGTCAGCGGTGGTGACGCCGGGGCCGCCCTTGCGCGGCACCTTGTCGCCGCCGGCGACGTCCACCACGAAGATCTGCCGGTCGGCCAGGCCGCGGCTGAACACCGCGGTCAGGTTGTCGCCACCGCTTTCCACGATGACCAGCTCCAGCCCGGGGTGCCGTTCGGAGAGCCGGTCCACCGCGTCCAGGTTGGCGGTGATGTCGTCGCGGATGGCGGTGTGCGGGCAGGCGCCGGTCTGCACGGCCTCGATCCGGTCGGTGTCCAGCACCCCGGCCTTGCGCAGGAAGTCCGCGTCCTCGGTGGTGTAGATGTCGTTGGTCACGACCGCGAGGTTGAGCTCCGGGCCCAGCGCGCGGCAGAGCGCCGCGGTCAGCGCGGTCTTGCCGCTGCCGACCGGCCCGCCGATGCCGAGCCGGAACGGGCGCCCGTTCTGCGGTTCGGCCGAGAACGGGTCCGGTTCGGTCGCGGTCGGGTCGAAGTTGACCGGATGCGTGTGACCGTGCCCGTGGCCGTGTCCGTGTTCAGGAAGCAAAGAGACGCACCTCTTCCCGGTGATGGCGATCGTGCGCTTCGGCGAGCAGGTCCAGCGCCGGGGCGCCGGGGGCGGGCAGCTCGGCCGGGTCGAGCCCGGCCACCGCGGCCGCCTCGGCGGCGATCCGGTCGAGGTCGTCGGCCAGTTCGGTGACCACGGCGTTGGCCGCGAAAGGGTCCAGCCCGAGCAGCCGGACGCCGGCGGAGGACGGTCCGCTGACCGCCAGGTAACCGGCGGCCAGCGCGGCCTCCATGGGCCCGGCCCCGGCGATGGCCGCCAGCGCGCCGAGCACGATCGGATGGTGTGGCCGCGGGGTCGCGGCCACCAGTTCGGTCAGCACCGGCGACGGCCAGGCGGCCTTGCCGGCGCGGATCATGCCCCGCCCCTGCGCGCGCGAGGCCTCCCGCTGCGCCGGGGACGGGGTGCGGGCGTCGAGTTCGACGTCCAGCTCCCGCCAGTGTCCACTTCGGACACCGCGGGACGCGGCGTGCGCCGCGGCGGCGGCGAACACCGCTTGCAGGGCGCCCGCGCCGTGCAAGCGCCCGTACAAGAATTCGCGCAGGTCGCCGATTCCCTTGATCAGCCCCCGCGCGGCGGCCTCCTCGACGCCGCCGGAGTGCACGTGCCCCCCGCCGGGGAACCGGGAGTCCGCGAGTGCCAGCACCGCAAGACCGGCTCGCACCGCTCTCCCTCCAAACCGGACGAGACGAACCTCATCCGTTCCAGTGACAGGGGTCCGCAATTTCAAGGGAAATCGAAGGTCCACTTTCCATTGAAATCGCGTTCCCGCTCGATGCTCCGCTGCTTCCTGCCTGTCAGAACAAGAAGTAGCGCTGCGCCATCGGCACCTCGTCGACCGGGTTCGGCTCGACGCGCTCGCCGTCGATGTCCACCGCGAAGCGGTCCGGGTCGACCCGGATGTCCGGGGTGGCGTCGTTGTTCAGCATGTCCTTCTTGCCCACCGACCGCGTGCTGTCGACCGCGACCAGCCGCGAGCTCAGCTGCAACTGCTCCGGCAATTGAGCGTCCAGCGCGACCGGTGCCACGAAGAACACGCTGCTCGCCGCGGCCGCTCGCGGCTGCGCCCCGAAGCTCGGCCGCGCGATGTAGGGCTGCGGCGTGGGGATCGACGCGTTCGCGTCGCCCATCGCCGCCCACGCGGCGAACCCACCCTTGAGCACGATGTGCGGGCGGACCCCGAAGAACTTCGAGTCCCACAGCACCAGGTCGGCCATCTTGCCGACCTCGATCGATCCGACGTGCTTGGCGATGCCGTGCGCGATGGCCGGGTTGATCGTGTACTTCGCGACGTAGCGCTGCGCGCGGTTGTTGTCCGCGCGCCCGTCGCCGGGCAGCGAACCGCGGCGGCGCTTCATCACGTGCGCGGTCTGCCAGGTGCGCATGATGACCTCGCCGATGCGGCCCATCGCCTGCGCGTCCGAGCTCATCATCGAGATCGCGCCGAGGTCGTGCAGGATGTCCTCGGCCGCGATGGTCGACTCCCGGATGCGGCTCTCCGCGAAGGCCACGTCCTCGGGCACCGCCGGGTTCAGGTGGTGGCAGACCATCACCATGTCGAGGTGCTCGTCGATGGTGTTGACGGTGTGCGGCCGGGTCGGGTTGGTCGACGAGGGCAGCACGTGCGGCTGCGAGGCGAGCCGGATGATGTCCGGCGCGTGCCCGCCACCGGCGCCTTCGACGTGGAATGCGCTGATCGAACGGCCGTTGATGGCTTCCAGGGTCGACTCGTAGAACCCGGCCTCGTTGAGCGTGTCGGCGTGCAGCGCGACCTGGACGCCGGATTCCTCGGCCACCCGCAGCGCGCTGTCCAGCACCGCGGGCGTGGCGCCCCAGTCCTCGTGGATCTTGAAGCCGCCCGCGCCGGCGCGCAGCTGCTCCCACAGCGCCTCGCCGCGCATCGTGCTGCCCTTGCCCAGCAGCAGCACGTTGACCGGCATGTAATCGAGGGCCTGCATGATCCGGCCGAGGTTCCAGGCGCCGGGCGTGACCGTGGTGGCCTTGCTGCCCTCGCCGGGACCGGTCCCGCCGCCGATCAGGGTGGTGAGCCCGGAGGCCAGCGCGGTGTCGATCTCCTGCGGGCAGATGAAGTGCACGTGGGAGTCGATGCCGCCGGCGGTGAGGATCTTGCCGTTGCCGGCGATGATCTCCGTGGACGGCCCGATGACCAGCGAGTTGTCCACGTCGTTGTTGGCGCTGGGGTTGCCGGCCTTGCCGATGCCCACGATGCGGCCGTCGCGGATGCCCACGTCGGCCTTGATCACGCCCCAGTGGTCGAGGATGACGGCCCCGGTGATCACCACGTCCGGCGTGCCCTCGGCGCGGATCGCGGCGGACTGCCCCATCGACTCGCGAATGACCTTGCCGCCGCCGAACACCACCTCATCGCCGGACCCGGTGGACCCCTGGCTGCGGTCCTCGGTGACCTCGATCAGCAGATCGGTATCGGCCAACCGGATCCGGTCGCCGGTCGTCGGGCCGAACAGCTCGACGTACTGGGACCGGTCAATGGACGATGTGCTCACCGTGGTGTCCCTCGCCTTTCTCGCCGTACTTGAACGGGGTGGGTTCGTGGTCGCGGGCGTCGAGCTCGCCGGCGTACTCCAGCCGGAGGCCGCGCACGAGCCGGCTGCCGCCGACCGGCACCAGGCTGACCTCGCGGTCCTTGTTCGGCTCGAAGCGCACGGCGGTGCCCGACGGCACGTCCAGGCGGTAGCCCCAGGCCGCTGCCCGGTCGAATTCCAGGCACGGGTTCACTGCGGCGAAGTGGTAGTGCGAGCCGACCTGAACGGCGCGGTCGGCGCGGTTGTTGACGGTGATCCGGATGCGTTCCCGGCCCGGGTTCAGCTCGATCGGGTCGTCACCGGTGATGATCTCCCCAGGGCGCATGGCAACTCCTCACGAATGTCGATTCGAGATCGGTGGTCGGCCTGGCTCGCGCGTCAGGTGATCGGGTCGTGCACCGTGACCAGCTTCGTCCCGTCCGGGAAGGTCGCCTCCACCTGCACGTTGTGGATCATCTCCGGCACCCCGTCGAGCACCTGGTCGGCGCGCAGCACGTCCTTACCGCTCTTCATCAGGTCGGAGACGGTCTTGCCGTCCCTGGCGCCTTCCACGACGTGGTCGGTGATCAGCGCCACCGCTTCGGGGTAGTTCAGCTTCAACCCGCGGTCCAGCCGCTCGCGCGCAAGGCGGGCCGCAACGTAGACGAGCAACTTGTCGCGCTCATGAGGAGCAAGATGCATGAAGCCCTTTTAACATACGGGAACTGACACGGCCCGCTGTGTCCAGCGGTTTTACTTCAGACAATTGACACATTACAACCTTTTTTTCAACTTTTTGTCCCGCTAACTAAAATTTTTACGCCGGCGACATCGCCATGTGATCTAGCTCATTTCGGAGATTTCCCCCACCGATTCCGATTGCTTCCGCCATGTGGACGGGTGCACTGTGTTCCCGACGCCCCGCCACGTCCCCGGCCCGCGCACGCGCGCGGTCCCGACCACCGAGGAGACGAGGCAGCCATGAGCAAGGCGGACCAGACCGAATTCCGCCCGGGCCTGGAGGGCGTGGTCGCCTTCCAGACCGAGATCGCCGAACCCGACCGCGACGGCAGCGCGCTGCGCTACCGCGGCGTGGACATCGAAGACCTGGTGGGCACGGTTTCCTTCGACGACGTGTGGGCCCTGCTGGTCGACGGCCGGTTCGGCGACGGCCTGCCGCCCGCGGACGACACACCGCTGCCGATCCGCACCGGCGACGTGCGGGCGGACGTGCAGGCGGCGCTGGCGATGACCTCGCCGGCCGCCGGTTTCGCGCCGCTGCTGGACATCGACGACGCGCAGGCCCGCGCGCAGCTGGCGCTCTCCAGCGCGCTCGGGCTGTCCTTCGTGGCGCAGTCAGCGCGCGGAGATCAGCCGCCGGTTCCGCACGCCCGGATCGCGGAAGCGGCCACCGCCACCGAGCAGTTCCTGACCCGGTGGCGCGGCGAACCGGACCCGAAGCACGTGCAGGCGCTCGACGCGTACTGGGTATCGGCGGCCGAGCACGGGCTGAACGCCTCGACGTTCACCGCCCGCGTGATCGCCTCCACGGGCGCCGACGTCGGCGCCTGCCTGTCCGGTGCGGTGGGCGCGATGTCCGGGCCGCTGCACGGCGGCGCCCCGGCCCGCGTGCTGCCGATGATCGAGGAGGCCGAGCGCACCGGCGACGCGCGCCGGGTGGTGACGTCGATCCTGGACCGCGGCGACCGCCTGATGGGCTTCGGCCACCGCGTCTACCGCGCCGAGGACCCGCGCGCCCGGGTGCTGCGCAACACCTGCGACCAGCTGCGCGCGCCGCGCTTCGAGGTGGCCCGCGAGCTGGAGCAGGCCGCCCTGTCGGTGCTGCGGGAGCGCCGGCCGGACCGGCCCATCGAGACCAATGTGGAGTTCTGGGCCGCGGTGGTGCTCGACTTCGCGCAGGTCCCGACGGCGATGATGCCGGCGATGTTCACCTGCGCCCGGCTCGCGGGCTGGTCGGCGCACGTCCTGGAGCAGAAGCGCACCGGCCGCCTGGTGCGCCCGTCGGCGCAGTACACCGGCCCGGACCCGCGCTCCCCGCAGGACGTCGCGGGCTGGGGCTCGATCGACCAGCTGATCGCCTCGGTGTGACCGGTAACCGCCCGTGAGTGCTTTGCGTCGCCATGACGGCGCAAAGCACTCACGGCACCCGAGCCGCGAACAGCGGTAGCGTGGAGTGGTGACGGTCACATCCGGCGAGGCGCAACGGCGGCTGCACGTCGAGTACGCCGAAGCGCTGGAGGCCGACGCTGAGACCAGCGGCGAGCAGTGCAACGACCTCGTCGAGGCGGCGGACTACTGGCACTTCGCGGGCGAGCACGAGCGCGAGGAGCGGGCTCTGCGCGTCGCGGCCGAGGTCGACGACGACAGCAACGTGCTCCACGGCCCGGCCGCCTACGCGAAGTTCCTGCTGACGCACGGGCGGCGCGCGGAGGCCGAGGAGCGCTTCGCGCGGCTGCTCCGGGAGGGCTCGAACTGCGAGTGGGCCTACGTGACCGCGTCGATGGCGTACCAGCTCGTCGACGAACCGCAGGAAGCGTTGCGCTGGCTCAACATCGGCGTCAACCGGTTCGTCCCGAGCCTGGACGCCGAGATCGAGATGGGCGATGCCGGCTCCGAGCTGCTGCGGCAGCGCAGCCTCCTGCGTCGCGAGCTGGGCCTGCCGTCCGACGGCCCCGACGAGCTCCACGACCGGCTGACCGAGCACGGCCGCCAGATCGGAGCGCAGATCGAGAGCATCCGGCGGCACGAAGAGGACCCGGCGATCCTCTTCTGGCCGGCGGCGGATTTCGCCGAGATCCAGCGAGAACGGCCGGGCTGGTACCCGGGCACCGAGCACCTGGAGCACCGCCGGGAGGCCGAGCGGGCGCTGCAGCAGCACCCGGAGGCGGCGGTGGTCATCGGCTCGTTCAAGTCGTTGGTGGGCTTCGCGGCGTCGCGCGGCATCGCCCTGGACGAGCAGTCCACCCGCGCGGAGTTCGCCGCGGAGGCCGCCCGCCGCGGCCTGGCCATCGCCTGGCCGCCGGGCCGCAACGACGCCTGCTGGTGCGGCTCCGCGCGCAAGTACAAGAAGTGCTGCGGCGCCCCGGGCTTCGCCTGACCAAGATCCGGATGCTGTTGGCCAACGGCCGACGTCCGCAGTAAGTTGCGTTGCGGCTGTTGGCAGCACCGGGGTCACGACCCCGAAACCCTGCTGCAACACTTGAGCCGAGCCGGCAAAGGCGCCGGTCATCAGGCCACTGGCGCGCGGGAGGCACTGCCCCGCCACCTGCACAGTCACCACAACAACGCCCGGAGGCGCCGGCATGACGCAGGCCGAAATCGACCCGACGACCCTGAAGCTTCCCGAGGAACTCAAGCCCGCCGACGGCCGGTTCGGCTGCGGCCCGTCCAAGGTCCGCGACGAGCAGCTCGCGAACCTGGCCGGCGCGGGCGCCGCGGTGATGGGCACCTCGCACCGGCAGAAGCCGGTGAAGTCCCTGGTCGGACGCATCCGGGAGGGACTGCACGAGCTGTTCTCCCTGCCGGAGGGCTACGAGGTCGTGCTCGGCGTCGGCGGCACCACCGCGTTCTGGGACGCCGCGACGTTCGGCCTCGTCCGCGAGCGGTCGCTGCACCTCACCTACGGCGAGTTCTCCTCGAAGTTCGCCAAGGCCGCCAAGACGGCGCCGTTCCTGGGCGACCCGGTGGTGGTCTCCGCGGAGCCGGGCGACGCGCCGGAGCCGGTGTCGGACCCGTCCGTCGACCTGATCGGCTGGGCGCACAACGAGACCTCCACCGGCGTGATGCTCGCGCCGAGCCGCCCGGAGGGCTCGGAGAACGCGCTGATCGCGATCGACGCCACCTCGGGCGCGGGCGGGCTGCCGTTCGACGCCGCCGACGTCGACGTCTACTACTTCGCGCCGCAGAAGTGCTTCGCCGCCGACGGCGGGCTGTGGCTGGCCGCGATGAGCCCGGCGGCGATCGAGCGGATCGGCGAGATCGGCGCGTCCGACCGCTGGGTGCCGGAGTTCCTGTCGCTGCCCACCGCGCTGGACAACTCCCGCAAGGACCAGACCTACAACACCCCGGCGGTCGCCACCCTGTTCCTGCTCGCCGACCAGATCGAGTGGATGAACGGCCAGGGCGGGCTGGACTGGTGCTCGCAGCGCACCCGCGAGTCGTCGCAGCGGCTGTACTCCTGGGCCGAGGCGTCGGAGTACGCCACGCCGTTCGTGGCCGACCCGGCGAAGCGCTCCCAGGTGGTCGGCACGGTCGACTTCGCCGACTCGATCGACGCCGCCGCGGTGGCGAAGGCGCTGCGCGCCAACGGGATCGTGGACACCGAGCCGTACCGGAAGCTGGGCCGCAACCAGCTGCGGGTCGGCATGTTCCCGGCGATCGACCCGGACGACGTCACCGCTCTGACGAAGTCCATCGATTGGGTGGTTTCGCAGCTTTCCTGACACGCTGAGCCGCCGGGATCCGCAGAGGTCCCGGCGGCTTTTTGCCCAAAATGACACCACCAAGCGAACTTTTGGGCACTAGCGGTGATCCTCAACGAAAATGAGTGGTTTTACCCGTTCGCCCAGGCGCCACCTTTCCGGCAAGATCGAAGGCGGAGAGAGCGACCAACAACGAGACGACGTGCCCGGCGTGCCTCCCGCGTCAAGGCGGCGCGCCGGGTTACTGTCACAGCTTGGTGACATGTAGGTCGGCGGGAGGCTGGCGTATGCGAGCGCTGCGAGTGGTCGGGCTCGACGAGGACGGTGAATCCGTCATCTGCGAGGACCCGGAGAACGGCGAGCGCTTCACCGTGCCCGCCGACGAACGACTGCGTGCCGCAGCCCGCGGTGACCTCACCAGGCTCGGCCAGGTCCAGATCGAGATGGAAGCCCAGATGCGGCCCCGGGAGATCCAGGCCCGCATCCGCTCCGGCGCGTCCGTCGCACAGATCTCGGAGGCCTCCGGCATCCCCGAGCACCGGGTCGAGCGCTACGCCTACCCCGTGCTGCTCGAGCGCGCCCAGATCGCCGAGATGGCCCAGCGCGCGCACCCGGTCCGCGAGGACGGCCCGGACGTCCAGACGCTCGGCGAGGTCGTCGCGCACACCTTCGGCATGCGCGGCCACGACTACGCCGAGGCCGAGTGGGGCTCGTGGCGCGGCGAGGACGGCAAGTGGGTCGTCCAGCTGACCTGGCAGGCCGGGCGCTCGGAGAACCGCGCGCACTGGGTCTTCCACCCCGGCGCGCACGGCGGCACCGTCGCGGCGCTCGACGACCACGCGGCCGACCTGCTCGACCCGTCCCCGAACCGCCCGCTGCGGACGGTCCGGCCGGTCACCGAGCTGGCCCGCGAAGCGCTGCAGCTCGACCAGCAGGCGCAGCCGGTCCCGGAGCGGGTGGAGGAGCCGGTGGTCGCGCAGCGACCGGAGGCGCCGACCCTCGACCTGGACACCGGCCCTCCGCCGGCGGAGCCGGTGGCGGAGCCGACGGCGGAGGAGAGCGCCGAAGGCGCGTCCGCCGAGGCGGCGGAGGACGACGCGCAGCGCAAGGCGGAGCCGCGGCGCGGGCGCAAGAGTCATCCGATCGTGCCGTCGTGGGAAGACGTCCTGCTCGGCGTCCGCTCCCACCGCTGACGACAGAACAACCCAACGGGGCCGGGGCGAGCTTGATGCTCGCCCCGGCCCCGTTGCCATGTCCACCGCAGTTTCAATTGAAACTGCACGCCGTTGAACCGCACTACGTCGGCATGTCGGACCACGACACGCCGACGGCTGTGGACAACTCACCGCAATTTCAATGGAAATCAGAGGTTCGATTTCCATTGAAATTGCGGGTTGACCAGGGGTAGTGCTCAGCCGAGGAGACTGAGGAGGAGAGCGATCCAGGCCGCGATGATGCCCACCGCCGTTCCGTAAGCCGCCCAGCGCCAGACCGGGACGTTGCGGCCCAGCCAGATCGACGGCGCGAACCCCGCGGCCACCGCGATGTTGACCACCGCCGCGAGGATTCCGCTCACGTCCGCCAGACCGAGCGTCACCACCACCAGGGTCACCGTCACGATCGCGCCGATGATCGCGCTGATCACCAGGCCCGGGCCCCACGGCGTGGGCTGCACCGGGGCGATCGTTCCGCCGTGCCACCCGCGCATCGCGTGCGCCGAGCGCGGTCGGCCGATGTGGTCGAGTTCGCCGCTGAGCGGGTCGACGTAGCCGATCTGGCCGCCGGTCTCCGCCGCCAGGCGCATCGCCAGTTGGCGACCGCGCCGCGAGACGAGCTCCGCCGTGGTGTCCGCGGTTTCCTCGGTCTGCAGCGCTTCCACCACGTGCGCCCACTCGTGCAGCGCCGAGACCAGCGAGCCGGGCAGCCGCAGCCGGGCCGGGTCCACCTCCCGGCCGACGCCGCGCACCAGCACCGCGCGACCGGATCGCGCGTGCAGCTCCCAGCCGGTTTCCCGGGCGTCCATCACGTTCCGCTCATCGCGTGGAAGGCGATCGCACCGGCCGTGGCGACGTTGAGCGAATCCACCCCGCTCGCCATCGGGATGCGGACCGCGAGGTCCGCGGTCGCGATGGCCTCGTCGGTGAGCCCGGGGCCTTCGGAGCCGAGCAGCACCGCCACCGGGCCGCTGTCCAGGGCCGCTTCGCGAAGGGATTTCGCATCCGCCCTGGGGGTCAGCGCCGCGATGCGGAAGCCGTTGTCGCGCAGCAATTTCAGGTCTTCCGGCCAGGAGCCGAGGTGGGCGAACGGGACGCGGAGCACGTGTCCCATCGACACCCGCACGCTGCGCCGGTACAGCGGGTCCGAGCAGCCCGCGCCGAGCAGCACGCCGTCGACGCTGAGCGCGGCGGCGTTGCGGAACAGCGCGCCGAGGTTCTCGTGGTCACCGATGCCTTCCAGCACCACCAGGCGGCGGGAGCGGGCGATGAGCTCGGCGGGCTCGACGACCGGCGCGCGATCGGCGACCGCCAGCACGCCGCGGTTCAGGTGGAAACCCACGACGCGAGCCATCACGTCGGCGTCGGTGACGTAGGCGGGCACGTCCAGGACCTCGGCGGCCTCGGTCAGCTCCTCGATGCGGCGGCGCACGCCGAACAGCGCCCGCACCGGGTACGGCGAGGCGAGCAGCCGCTCGACCACCACGACGCCTTCGGCGATCACCAGCCCCCGCCCGCCCGGCCGGTCCGGGCGGCGGTCCGCGCGGGACAGATCGCGGAAGTCGTCGACCCGCGGGTCGTCGACGTCGTCGACCTCGACAATGTGCACCACGCCCGCATTCTCGCACCCGCCGCCAATCGAGTCGGCCCGGCCGATCTCGCGCCGTCGCGCGCGACTCGTGGGACCGGAGGTGCCGGCATCGATCTCCCGGGACTTCCGGCAAACCACACGAAGATCGCTATAGAGGCTGTTGGGGATGTCGTGGTGTGAGGTGCGGTAACGCGGGGTTTGCCTTTGAAGCGGCGCAGCACTTGGCCCACCCTCGCAACTCGCACCGCCGCGGGTTCTCAAGTGCCTTCTCGCGAGGACAGCCCCGTGGCATTCATGATGTCGGGGATCCCACAGCGAGAAGGCGACAGCAACTCCCGCAGGGGGGCCGCCACCCGCACCGCCACGCAGAGCAAGTTCGGAACAGGCTCTATCGGTTCCGGGGTGTGCGGGAGGGAGTAGGTTCCGCAGCATGACTCGACTCGGCGACACTGAACTCGACGTCTTCCCCATCTGCCTCGGTGGCAACGTGTTCGGCTGGACGGCGGATCGCGACGCCACCTTCACCGTTCTGGACCAGTACGCCGCTGCGGGCGGCAACTTCATCGACTCCGCCGACAGCTATTCCGCTTGGGTGGCGGGCAATTCCGGCGGCGAATCCGAGACCTTGATCGGCGAATGGCTGCGCGCCCGCGGCAACCGCGACGACATCGTGGTCGCCACCAAGGTCGGCAGGCTGCCGGGCCGCCGCGGCCTGTCGGCGGCGAACATCAAGGCCGCGGCGGAAGATTCGCTGCGCCGCCTGGGTGTCGACCACATCGACCTCTACTACGCCCATGGGGATGACGACCCGTCCATCCCGCTGGCCGAAACCCTGGCCGCCTTCGACGAGCTGGTGCGGGAGGGCAAGGTCCGCTACATCGCGGCGTCGAACTACACCGCGCCCCGCCTCGCCGAGGCGCTGGAGGTCTCCCGCCGCGAGGGGCTGGCCGCCTTCTCCGCGCTGCAGCCGCACTACAACCTCGTGGAACGCGGCGAGTTCGAAGGCGCGCTAGCCGACCTGTGCGCTCGGGAGAAGGTGAGCGTGCTGCCCTACTACGCGCTGGCGCACGGGTTCCTGACCGGGAAGTACCGCCCGGGCGGGGACAGTTCGGAAAGCCCGCGGGCCGAAAGCGCCCGTGCCTACCTGGACGAGCGCGGTGTGAAGGTGCTCACGGCGCTGGACGAGATCGCGACGCTGCGTGACGTGCCGGTGTCCTCGGTCGCGCTTGCCTGGCTGCTCGGGCAACCGACCGTGACCGCCCCGATCGCCAGCGCCCGCAACACCGAGCAGCTCGCCGACCTGCTCCCGGCCGCCGGGTTGGAGCTGACCGAAGCCGAGCTGGAGCGGCTCACCGACGCCTCCGATTGATCACTCTCCGCGCCGTGCGTGACACCGTTTTGGCCGCTGTTCCCCCGGGTACCGATGTGTCACGGTGGTTTCCCCAGCGCTGCGCGCTGACGTGCTGCCGATCAAGCGGGGAGACGGCATGGGACGGCACGTGGACAATCAAGCGTTCAAGCCAGTGGACCGGCAACGGTATCGGAACAAGATGCAGCGCGGCCTGGACGCCCTGGCCCGGATGCTCGCCGAAGGCAATTTCTCCTTCCCCCACCAGCAGATGGGGCTGGAGATGGAGCTGTGCCTGGTGGACGAGCAGATGGAGCCGTCCATGTCCAACGCCGTGGTGCTGGAGAAGATCAGCGAACCGTTGTTCACCACCGAGCTCGGCCAGCAGAACATCGAGCTCAACGTGGAGCCGCAGGTGCTCGCGGGCGACAGCGCCCTGGAGCTGGAGTCCCGTCTGCGCGCAGCGCTGGTGCGCGCAGACGGCGGGGCGCACGACGCGGGCGCGAAGATCGTCATGATCGGCACGCTGCCGACATTGCGCAGCGCGCACTTCGACCCGAACTGGCTGTCGCGCAACCCGCGGTACTCGCTGCTCAACGAGCAGATCTTCCTGGCGCGCGGCGAAGAAATGCTGCTCGACATGGAGGGCGTGCCGCTGGACGACGCGCAGCCCGAGAAGCTGCGGTCCTACGCCGATTCGATCCTGCCGGAGTCGGCGTGCACGTCGGTCCAGCTGCACCTGCAGGTGGCGCCGGAGGACTTCGCGGCGCATTGGAACGCCGCGCAGTGCCTGGCCGGGGTGCAGGTGGCCATCGGCGCGAATTCCCCGTTCCTGCTGGGCAAGGCGCTGTGGCACGAGACGCGGATTCCGCTGTTCCTGCAGGCCACCGACACGCGTCCGGTGGAGCTGAAGAACCAGGGCGTGCGGCCGCGGGTGTGGTTCGGCGAGCGGTGGATCACCTCGATCTTCGACCTGTTCGAGGAGAACGTCCGCTACTTCCCGGCGCTGCTGCCGGAACCGGAGGAAGAGGATCCGCTGGCGGCGCTGGACTCCGGCCGGGCGCCGACGCTGGCGGAGCTGCGGCTGCACAACGGCACCATCTGGCGCTGGAACCGGCCGGTCTACGACCTGGTGGACGGGGTTCCGCACCTGCGGGTGGAGAACCGGGTGCTGCCGTCGGGGCCATCGGTGGTGGACATCGTCGCCAACGCAGCGTTCTTCTACGGCGTCCAGCGGGCGCTCACCGAGCAGGACCGGCCACTGTGGACTCAGATGTCGTTCGCGGCGGCGGAGGAGAACTTCTACGCCGGGGCCCGGCATGGCTTCGACGCGCACCTGTACTGGCCGAGCGTCGGCTGGGTGTCGCCGGACGAGCTGGTGCTGCGCCGCCTGCTGCCGATGGCGCACGACGGCCTGCAGGCGTGCGGCGTGTCGGACGCGGCCCGCGAACGCTACCTGGGCGTGATCGAGAAGCGGTGCATGGCGAAGCGCAACGGCGCGACGTGGCAGCGGGAAACGGTTGCGCTGCTGGAAGATCGCGGCGCAGACCGGCGCGGAGCGCTGGCGGGGATGCTGCGCCGGTACATCGACCTGGCGGACAACGGTGACCCGGTCCACACCTGGCCGGTGGGCTGAACTTCCCAATTTTGCCTAAAACCGGGAAATTCAGCCCACGAAAGCTCCCGCTCCACCGAGCGGATTCCCGATTTTGCCTAAAATTGGAAACTCCTCATCCTCGATATTGTGCGCTTTCCCCGGGAGCATCGGCGTTGCACGTCAGAGGGCTCCGTCGACGTCGAGGGTGGGGCGGCCGTTGTGGTGGGTCAGGCGGGCCCGGATTCCGAAGACCTCTGCGAGCAGGTCCTCGTCCAGGACTTCGGTCGGGGTTCCCGTTCTGGCGACCTCGCCCTCGTGGAGGACCGCGATGCGGTCGCAGAACTCCGCCGCATGGCGGAGGTCGTGCAGCGTCATCAGGACCGTCAGGCCGTCACTCGCCAGGTCGCGGAGGAGGCGGAGGATGCTGTACTGATGCCGCAGGTCCAGGTGGTTCGTCGGCTCGTCGAGCACGAGGACCCGCGGCTGCTGCGCCAGCGCACGCGCGATCGCCGCTCGCTGCCGCTCGCCACCGGACAGCGTGCGCACATCTCGTTCCGCCGCATCCAGAAGTCCAGTGGCGCGCAGGGATTCGTCGACGATGCGCTGGTCCGCCGCCCGCATCCGCTCCAACAGGCCCAGGTGCGGCAGCCGGCCCTGCGTCACCACTTCGCGCACGGTCAACGCCGCGCGGTTCTCGGTTTCCTGCACGGTCGCAGCGAGGATCCGGGCCAGCTCGCGTCGCCCGACCTTGGTTCGCCCCGCCACTTCGATGGTTCCGGCCGTCGGCTCGATCGCCCGGTACAGCGCGCGAAGCAACGTCGTCTTGCCGCTGCCGTTCGGGCCAACCAGCCCGAACACCTCGCCCTCCCGCACCTCGACGTCCACATCGGACAGCACCGCTCTGCCGCCCAGCTCCACGCGCGCTCCGCGCACCCGCACGCTCATGCGATCCTCCGCTGCCGCCGGAGCATGATCAGGAACAGCGGCCCGCCCACCATCGCCGTGAGCACCCCGACCGGCAGTTCGGACGGCGCGATGACCAGCCGCGCCACCAGATCTGCCAGCACCAGGAACACCGCGCCCAACAGGGCCGACACCGGCAGCATCCGCCGCGCCTCGGCTCCGACCAGGAAGGTCGCCGCGTGCGGTACCAGCAGTCCGACGAAAACGATGCCGCCCGCCAAAGCGACCGCGGTCCCGGCCAGCAGCGAAATCCCGACCAGGCAGGCCATCCGGAAGGCCCGGGCGTTGAGCCCGAGCGCGGCGGCCGCGTCGTCGCCGCCGTGCAGCACGTTCATCCAGCGGCCCGCCGCCACCGCCGCGATCAGGCCGATCACCAGCACCGCCGAGGGCACCGGCAGCGACTCCCAGCGCGCGGCCCCGAGCCCGCCGGTGATCCAGAACAGCACCTGCTTGGCCTGGTCCCCGGTCGCGAAGACGTGCAGCACCAACGACGTCGCCGCGTAGGCCACCTGGCCGACCGCGAGCCCGCCGAGCACCAGCGTCGTCATCGATCCGGAGCGCCCGGCCACCGCCAGCACCACGACCAGCGCCAGCAGCCCGCCGAGGAACGCGGCCACCGGCAGCCCCAGCGCCCCGGCGCCGACGCCCAGCACCATCACCAGCGATGCCGCGAAGCCGGCGCCTTCGGACACCCCGAGCAGGTAGGGGTCGGCCATCGGGTTCGCGGTGACCAGCTGCGCGATCGCGCCGGAGAGCGCGAGCGCCGCGCCGACGACGATGCCGGTCACCACCCGCGGCATCCGCGAATCCCACACGATCGCGGCCCGCACCCGCGTCCAGTCCGCGTCGATCCAGGGCACCACCGGCTCCAGCACGATCCGCCAGACCTGGTCCAGCGGCAACCGGACCGAGCCCAGCGACACGGCCAGTCCGCCGATCACCACCAGCGCGATCAGCAGCACGGCGTGCACCAGCACCAACCGCGCCCTCATGCGCCGTGCAGGTCCCGGGCCAGCCGCTCGACGGCGTCGGGGAACCGGATGCCCTCGGTCAGCTCGACGAGCGGGATCGTGCTGAACCGCTGCTCGCGGACGGCGGGCGTGCCCGAGGCGAGCGGATGCCCGGCCAGGTACGCCTGCTTGTTCTGCACCGGAGCGGCCAGGTAATCGACGAGCACGATCGCGCGCGGGGCCCGCGCCGCCACCTGCTCCCAGCTGACGTCGGCGAAGACCTTCGGCACGTCGCCGAAGACGTTGCGACCACCGGCCCGGCGCAGCGCGTCGTGCCCGACGCCGTTGCCGCCGAGCGTGAAGGCGGCCTGCTCGCCGGAGTCGTAGACGAAGACGTCGACGGGCTCCGCGCCGCCCAGCCGCTCCTCGACCGCGCGCACCCGCTGCTCGATCCCGGCCGCGACCTGCCGTGCGTTCTCCTGCAGGCCCAGCACCTCGCCGAACATCGCGATGTCCGACAGCAGCGTGTCCATCCCCGCCGGGCTGGCGGCGCAGGACTCAGAAAGCAGCAGCGTGCGGATGCCGTTGTCCTCGAACGTCTTCCGGCTCCGGCCCTCCGTGTCGTCGAAGGCGCTGCTGTAGCCGCCGACGACCAGGTCGGGCTCGGTTTCGAGGATGCGCTCGTAGGACGGGTACTGGTCGGCGAGCAGCGGCACCCCGGCGTACGCGGCGGCCACCGATGCCGGCGGCGCGAGATCGTCCGGGTAGGCAGTGCCGACCAGCCGATCGCCCAGGCCGAGCGCCAGCAGGATCTCGGTGGCGTGCTGGTTGAGGCTCACCACGCGCTTCGGCGGTTCGGGGAACACCTCGGTGCTGCCGCAGTTCTCGACGCGCAACCCGTCGGCCTGCGACTCGGCGTTGGCGCAGCCCGCGAGGGACAGCGCGACTAGGACGAGGACGAATAAGCGGCGCATCTTGCCTTCCAGGGCGGACGAGCCTGCGCCGAAGCCGGGGCCGCGCGGGCGGCCGCGAGTCCCTGACCCCGACCGCAGACCACGGCGGTCGTTGGAGCCATCCCTCGCGAGCAGGTGATCGGGCTCGCCGCGCATCGCGCGGCCTACCGTTGCGGGTCAGCGCCGGACTTCGACCGGCTTCCCCCGCTCGCAGGGTCTGCCGAGGATGCTGCCCCACGCGTCGAACCGGGTCAACCGGGCAATTTCCTCCCACGCCGCAACGTCTTCGCTGCTCATCGCGGTCGCAGCGGGGACTCGCCCGACAGGTGAGATCAACGCCTCCATCCGGCTTAGTTGCCATAGGGTGGCAGTAGCTAGAGTCTGTCGATAGCGAAGGGAGACGCTCAATGGCGCAGCAGTACGTTCTGCCGGAGTTGGATTACGACTACGCGGCGTTGGAGCCGGCGATCGCCGGTGAGATCAACGAGTTGCACCACAGCAAGCACCACGCGGCGTACGTCAAGGGCGCCAACGACACGGTGGAGAAGATCGCCGAGGCGCGGGAGAAGGGCGACTTCTCCTCCATCGTGGGGCTGGAGACCACGCTGGCGTTCAACCTGGCGGGACACTCGCTGCACCTGGTGTGGTGGAAGATCCTCTCGCCGGGCGGCGGGGACAAGCCCACCGGCGAGCTGGCGGCGGCCATCGACGAGGACTTCGGCTCGTTCGACAAGTTCCGCGCCCAGCTGGAGGCCGTGTCGACGACGATCCAGGGCAACGGGTGGGGTGTGCTGGCCTGGGACCCGGTCGGTCAGCGGCTGATCACCCAGCAGCTGCGCGATCACCACTCGAACCTGTCGATCGCGACCACGCCGCTGCTGGTGTTCGACATCTGGGAGCACGCGTACTACCTGCAGTACCGCAATGTGAAGGCGGACTACGTCAAGCACCTGTGGAACGTCGTCAACTGGGACGAGGTTTCCAAGCGCTTCGCCGACGCCCGCGCCGGCTACAACGGCCTCCGCCTTCCCACCGCCTGACAAGCAGAACCACCGCGCCTTCGGTTCTCGCTGGTCAGAAGCCGTGAGTGCTTTGTGTTGCCTTGGCGACACAAAGCACTCACGGCCCCACCGCTCGGTGGTGAGTGCTCCGACAAGCCCACTGCCGAAACTTCGGGGCCTTCCTCAGGGAGGGCCCCGAAGTCCTTTTCCAGGCCCCTGGATACGACCGGGCCCCGGCCTCCCGCAGGAGACCGGGGCCCGATCTGTTCCCGAACTGACTACCGCTCCCACCACGAAGCGGACGCGTTTTAGGTTAGCCTAACCTTTCGACTTGGGCAACCCCGTTCTCCGCCGCCAAGCCAGCACCGCGACGCCGCCGAGCGCGGCGGCCAGCGACGCCAGCCCGCCCAGCAGGATCGGCCAGCGCGGCCCGAGCACCTCGGCGAGCCATCCCGAAGCCAGCCCGCCCAGCGGCTTTCCGCCCAGGAACAGCAGCATGTAGAGGCCCATGACCCGGCCGCGCATGGTCGGCTCCACGGCCAGCTGGACGGTCGCGTTCGCGCTCGTGGTGAACGTCATCACAGCGATCCCGACCGGCACCAGCGACGCCGCGAACAGCTCGTAGGTCGGCATCAGCGCCGCCGCGGCCTCCAGCACGCCGAAAACCCCGGCGCCCAGCAGCATCAGCCGCAGCCTCGGCACCCCGCGGCCGCTGCGCCGGGCCGCCAGCGACGCCCCGGTCAGCGTGCCGACCGCGAGCATGGTGATCAGCAGGCCGTAGCCGTCGGCGTCGCGCCCGAAGACGTTGCGCGCAATCACGGCGAAGGAGCTCTCGAAGTTCATCCCGAACGTGCCGACGAAGAACACCAGCACCATCACCACGAGCAGGTCCGGCCGCCCGCGCACGTAGCGCAGCCCGGCGCGCAGCTGGCCGCGTTCCTTCGGCGGCGGCTTGGCTCGGTGCAGCGCCGACGCGTCCATCAGCGCCAGCCCGGCGACCACGGCGGCCGAGCTCAACCCGTTGAGCAGGAACACCCAGCCGGTGCCGATCGCGGTGATCAGCACCCCGGCGATGGCCGGGCCGACGATGCGCGCCAGGTTGAACGTCATCGAGTTCAGCGCGACGGCGTTGGTGAGCTGCCGGGGCCCGACCATCTCGACGACGAAGGACTGCCGCACCGGCGCGTCGACCGCGGCGAAGCAGCCGAGCACGAAGCACAGCAGGTAGACGTGCCAGAGCAGCACGACACCGGTGACGTCGAGCAGCCCCAGCACGAGGCCGCAGGCGCCGAGCGCGCTCTGGGTGGCGACGAGCATGCGCCGCTTGTCGAAGCGGTCGGCGATGACGCCCGCCCACAGCGTCAGCAGCAGGGTCGGGGCGAACTGCAGGGCGACCGCCACGCCCAGCGCGGCCGGGCTGCCGCCGGAGAGTTCCAGCACCAGCCAGTCCTGCGCGGCGCGCTGCATCCACGTGCCGGTCAGGGAAACGACCTGGCCGGAGGCGTAGTAGCGGTAGTTGCGCTCCCGCAGGGAGCGGAACATGCCGCCGGATCGGTCCGATGTGGACGGTGGTTTGCGGTTGGCCGGATCTCCGCTCGGGTCGGTTCCCGTGCGTGCTGCGGATCGGTCAACCACGCTGGCGCGTACCGCCTCTCATCGGACTCGGTTCATCGGCCGGCCAACCGGTCGATGATCTCCGCCGCCTGGAACAGCACGCGGCGTTCTTCCTCGGTCAGGTCCGCGAGCTGCTGGTCCAGCCAGCGCTCCCGGATCGAGACTTCTTCGTCTATGCGGGCCCGGCCCGCCTCGGTCAGCTCCACGATGGCCTGCCGGCCGTCGGTGGGGTGCGCCCGACGTGCGACCAGCCCGGCATCTTCCAGGGCGGAGATCACCCTGGTCATCGACGGCGGCTGGACGCCTTCCCGGGCCGCCAGCTCGCCGGGCGTCAACGCGCCGGCCTTGTGCAGACAGGACAGCGCCGACAGCTGGGACAGCGTGATCTTCGAGTCGGTGCTCTGCGCGCGCAGCCGCCGGTTCAGGCGGACGACGGCGAGCCGCAGCCGACTCGCCAGGGTGCGCTCGCGCTCCGCGATATCGGACACGTCGTTAGTCTACCAAACTATCTCGGGGAAACGGACAAACTGATCAGGCCTAATCAGTGGCCGTCCACCATAGCCAGCCGGCGACCCCGCGCCCGGAATCGCAACCCAATCGACGCACTGCTCCGAACGGACCAATGCTGCGTCGCGCCCGACCAGGCCCCGTGTGCACTTTGTGCTGCCCTGGCGACACAACACGCGCACGGGCGATCACCTGCGCGAACGGGCCGGGTCAGATGCCGAAGAGCACGTGCAGCGGGCCGGAGCAGAAGTAGAGCACGAACGCCGCCGACACGACCCACATCAGCGGGTGCACGGTGCGGACGCGGCCGGTGAAGACCCGCAGCAGCACGTAGCTGATGAAGCCCGCGCCGATGCCGTTGGCGATCGAGTACGTGAACGGCATGACCACGATCGTCAGGAACGCGGGCAGCGCGATGCTGAAGTCGGACAGGTCGATCTGCCGGATCTGGGTGAGCATCATCGCCCCGACCACCACCAGCGCCGGAGCCGCCGCCTCCACCGGGATGATCTGGTAGAGCGGGGTGAAGAACATCGCCGCCAGGAACAGCAGGCCGGTGATCACGTTCGCCAGACCGGTGCGCGCCCCCTCCGCGATACCGGACGCGGACTCCACGAACACGGTGTTGGAGCTCGCCGAACCCAACCCGCCGGCGACCGCGCCGACGCCCTCGACGGCCAGCGCCTTGCCGATGCCCGGCAGATTGCCGTCCTTGTCGGCGAGCCCGCCCTCCTTGCCGAGGCCGGTCATGGTGCCCATGGCGTCGAAGAAGTTCGCCAGCACCAGCGTGAACACCAGCATCGCGGCGGCCAGCGCCGGCAGCCGCGTCCACGCGCCGAAGGAGATGTCGCCGACCAGCGACAGGTCGGGCAGGCCGATGACCTGCTCCGGCACCGCCGGGTAGCCGAGGTTCCAGCCGTAGGGGTTGGTGCCCTTCGACGGACCCGCGTGGAAGACCGTCTCGATGACGATCGACAGCACCGTGGTGACGGCCACGCTGATCAGGATCGCGCCCCGCACCTTGCGCGCCACCAGCACCGAGGTGAGCACCAGCCCGAACACGAACACCGCGGTCGGCCACGAGGCGATCGAGCCCTCGATGCCCAGCCCGACCGGCACGGTCGTGTTGGCGGCGTCCGGCAGGCGCCGCACGAAACCGGCGTCGACCAGGCCGACGAAGGTGATGAACACGCCGACGCCGACCGCGATCGCGGCCTTGAGCTCGGGCGGCACCGCGTTGAACACCGCCGTCCGGAACCCGGTGGCGACCAGGATCAGGATGATGATGCCGTCCACCACCACCAGGCCCATCGCCTCGGGCCAGGTGACCTGCGGCGCGATGGTCACGGCCAGCAGCGTGTTGATGCCGAGCCCGGCGGCGATCGCGAACGGGTAGTTGGCGATCAGTCCGAACAGGATCGTCATCACGCCCGCGACCAGCGCGGTGGTCGCCGCGACCTGCGAAACCGGCAGGATGTTGCCGAGCACGTCGCGCTTGGCACCGGCGTCGTCGGGCGAGGAGCTGCCGAGGATCAGCGGGTTCAGCACGATGATGTAGGCGACCGTGACGAACGTGACCACGCCGCCGCGTACTTCCCGCCCGACGCTGGACCCGCGGTCGGTGATCTTGAAATACCGGTCCAGCAGCGACTTCTTGGAAACGTCTCGATCCACCATCAGTACTTCCCGATCACCGCGCCTGCGCGCGCGTTCATTACCGGGAGTAGCCTGCCTGACGTGGCACAGGACAGCGAATCCACCCCCTCGGCGCCGGGTCACCGGCCGGTTCCGCCGCTGCCGCGGAGGCTCGCGGACCCCACGCCGGTGGTGCTGTTCGGCACGGCCCTGTGGTTCGCCGGAGTGGTGCTGTTCGGCATCCGCGACTGGGCCGGCATCCAGTTCTGGACCTGCCTGGCCGGGGGCGTGCTCGGCATCATCGGCTACGGCGTGTTCCGCTGGCAGCGCTCGGCTGCGCGCCGCGGTTCCCGGGGCGCTTGGAAGGGCCTGTCGGGACTCGACGGCTGAGCCTGCCCGATTCTGCTCCGAACAGCCCCGCGACCAGTTAGTCTGCACAGTCGACATCAAGTTCCGATGCCCTAACGCGGGAGCGCAGCACCAGTGCCCAAGCTCGACGTCGACCGACTCGAATTCGCGATCCTGGCCGAACGCGCCGATCTCAGCCGGATCCCGATGATCGCGTCGTACAGCAACTACGGGACGACCGTGAAAGACATGCCTCGCGAGTTCGAGGCGGCGGAGCAGCGGGTCCGCGATCGCGGCCTGATCAGCCCGAGCGGCGTGAACGACCGGGTCATGGAACTGCTCGGCATCTACACGCACGTGACGGTCGAATACGACCTGCGGTTCTCCTCGCAGAAGGGCAGCGAACTGCGCGCCGCGGTGTCGAAGGCGAACAAGACGGCGGTGCGCACGGTCGTCGACGGCGACCGGATCATCCTGGAGCCGGTGCACCCGAACGACCTGATCCCGTCGCTGGTGTCGGTGCTCCCGGAGCACCCGCCGGCCCGCATCCGACCGGCGCTGAGCGTGGACCTCGCCGAGATGCGCGCGGCCATGGCCGACGTGCGCCGCCGCGGGGACGAAGACCCGCAGGCGATCGAGCAGAGCCTGCGAGCGCGCGGCGTGAACGTGGCGAGCTTCCGGAAGATGACGCAGCTGCTCGAAGGCCCGCGGCTGGGCCTCGGCGAAGCGGGCGTGACGATCTGGGACGACCGCCGCCGCGAGCGCCGGGGAGACCAGACGCTGCGGATCATCGACCTACAGCAGGGCCGCACGGCGGTCTACAACAGCGGGACCCAGCGGATGTTCGCGGGGGCGGACATGAGCACGTTCACCAGGGTGCTCGGGGAGCTGACGACGAAGACCCAGCGCGAAGCGGCCTGGTAGCGACCAACGTCACTCCGCCAAAAGGACCAATCCGACAACGAGTTGGGAACCGAACCGCGCCAAGGATCGTCACACCTGTGCACGAACGGGCAAAGACCTGGCAAGCTAAGCGCGACGTGTACCTGATTCAGGGGACAAAGGGGGTAGTGAGAGGTGTCATTCTTCGACGGGATCGGCAACGCTGTCGTCACGGCGGGGCAGAAGGCCGCGCGGTCAGCGACGATCCACACCGCGATCAACTCGGGCGGTACCGCATCGGCGGCGGCGTTCCAGGTCGACATCGAGCAGATTCCAGCCCTGCTCACGGCATACAAGGACGCGCAGGACAAGCTCGACCAGATCCTGTTCAAAGCGCAGCAGCTGCAGAAAATCGCGCCTCCTGGTGACGACGAGGTGAGCGACCGACTCTCCTCCGCGCTGGGCGACATGGCAGGGCACAACGAGGGTTGCCTCTCGTGGGCCGTCGACGATGCCAAGAAGCGCCTGCAGGTGCAGATTGAGCAGCTCGAAGCCGCATCGCGCGACTACCAGAACATTGACGAAGACTCCCGTATTCGCCAGGTTTAAGGACGATCTCACGTGCAACGCCGCGCAGCATTGACCGCCTTGTCACTTCTCGCCGTCCTGGGGGTATCGGCGTGTTCCCCCGGCGGGTCGAGTAGCGAGCAGACATCGGCCGCGCCCGAGCCGACAACGGCCCCTACGTCGGCGGTGCCAAAGGTCGAGAACCCGAAGAACCTCAAGTCGACAACCGATGCTTGCCAGTTGATCACCAAGGACCAGCTGTCGCAGTTGGGTGCCGAGGGCGAGGGCAAGACGGAGCAGAGCACGTCCGAGTACGGAGAGACTCAGTGCTTCATCCGCAATGATGCCTTCGCGATCAACATCGCGATCAACACCAAGCTCGGCGGCCTGGCGAAGATCATGGATGGCGCCGATTCGAACGACAACTTCAAGCCGACGCAGGTCGATGGTTATCAGGGCGCGCGCGTCGACGAGCAGAGCACTCTGTGCCGCGTCGAGCTGGCTGTCGCCGACGACCAGTCGATTGAAGTCAACTTCAGCCTCCGCGGCGGCGACTCTCCTGAGATGAAAGACCCGTGCGGCTACGCCGAGAAGGTCACCAGCCAAGTCCTGAAGAACATCCCGAACGCTTGATCGCGTTCGTGCATACCACGACCATTACTGACAAGGGGGTGTGATCATGGTTTTACCGATCCTCGTCGGTGGTTACCTGCTCACGCGTGATTCGGACCGTGGTAACACGGACGAGATCATGCAGAAGGTGGGCTTCAACCACCCGGAGAAGTACCAGCAGATCCAGGGCGGCAAGGGCACCAACGATCTGGCCGAGTCCGTCCGTGGCTGGAAGGGCGAGATCGCCGACCTGTTTGACCGGGTTGCCAGTGACCTCGACACGGCCAACACCAAGGCGGGCCTTGCCTGGACCGGCCAAGCAGCCGAAGAACACGGCAACAAGCTCAGCCCGATGACTGACTACATCCGCGACGCCAAGGACGTTTCGACGTCGGTCGGAGACGCTGCTGAGCAGCAGGTCCAGAACTTCGGCAAGGTCAAGCACAGCATGCCTGAGCCGGTGAAGGTCGACGCGACCGACAACCTGCTCGAGAAGGGCGGCGCTTGGCTGGTCGGTGGCGAGACCGACCTGCAGAAGCAGGAGCGCGAGGCTACCGAGAAGGCTCAGGAAGCCAAGCAGCACTACGACAACTACAGCAACAGCACCACGAACGTCTCGCAGAACCTGGCCTTCTACCCGAAGGCTCCCGAGATGGCGTACGACCAGGGCTCCGGCAGCACCGGGACGAACCCGACCGTTGGCAGCATTCCCAACGGTTCCGGGATTCCCGGCGGCGGGCCTGGTGGCGGCGGTGGCGGTGGCAGCTGGGGTGGCAGCCTCGGCGGCGGCAGCGGTAGCGGTAGCGGCGGCACTGGTGGCACCGGCGGTCCCGGCGACGGTTACACGACTCCGTCGCAGAACACGTCGCAGTGGTCCTCGCCGCCCGTCACCAACGGTCCCGGCCTGCCCGTCAACCCCGGTCCCAACGTCGGCACGGGCCCGAACATGGGCGGCGGCGGGTTCGGCATGATGCCGCCCGGCGGCGGCTCCGGTTCCGGCGCAGGCGGTGCCGGTGGCGCTCGCGGGCTCGGCGCCGGTGGCGCCGGCGGCCGCGGTGCGGGCCTGGGTGCCGGCGGGCGCGCCGGACTCGGCGGTCTCGGCGGCGGTTCCGGTGCCGGCGGTGCCGGTGGCGCTGCTGGTGCGGCCGGTCGTGGTGGCGCCGGTGGCATGGGCGCTGGTGCTGCTGGTCGCGGCCAGGGCAAGCAGGGCGAGGAAGACCTGGAGCACGAGGACAAGTACTGGGTCGACACGGACGAGGCCTGGGACGACCTGGGCCTGCCCAAGGTCGCCCCGCCGGTCTTCGGCGAGTGAGCAACACCCGCTGAGGTCGACCGAAGCGAACTGGCCGCGCACCGATTCCGGTGCGCGGCCAGCGCTTTCCTTGGGCTATCTCACGGCGAAGATCGGCATCGGAGTGGTGCCGGAGTTCATGTAGGCGCCGTAAACCACTCCTTCGCCCCAATGCAGGTTGTAGTTGTCCACCAGCGTGCCCGGATCCGGAAACAGCCCGCTGATCGGTTTCGGACTGCCACCGCCGAGCGGGATCTCGAACACCTGGGACGGGTTCTCGTAGGTGTGCTGGTTGATCGCGAGCACGCTACGGCCCGTGACGGCGAACGGCATGCCGCTGACCTTCGGCCCGAGCTCCGCATCCCAGCGTTGCCTGCCGGTCTTCAGATCGACCGCCACGATCTTGTTGCTTTCGCGGTACTCGCTGACAGCCTTGCTCATCGTCGGCGCGATGAGCAGCCCATCTGCGACGAAGGCGCGATACCTCTTGCGCGCTCTGTTGTCGACCTCGTCGTTGATGGGCGCGAAGTTCAGCCGCCCTGCGGGAACCTCTTCCGGGATGGTGGTCACCTGACGCCCCGCCTCGTCGAAGACGAGCAGCGTTCGCGGGGCCTGGAAGTCATCGCTCGTCGCGATTTCGACGATCGGCGGGTCGGCAGAGATCACCCCGACCGGGCTCTGCGACTCGTACGTCGCTCGCCCGCGTTCCGCGCCGGTGGCCGGGTCCAGCAGGAGGAGCTCCTGGGCGGCGCCGTCGGTCGTGCAGTCGAGCGGGACCGCCACGGTCCGCTCGCTGATGGCCGGGCCCAGCACCCGGCAGCCCCGGTGCACTTCCTGGTCGTGGCGCCAGATCTCGTTACCGCTGGTCAAGCTCATTCCGAACACAATGTCGTGCAGCGCGAAGACCACCACGTCGCCGACGATCTCCGGGTCGGTGAAGTTCGTGGTGCCTCGGTTCTCGACGACCGGCATGTCGAACTGCCGCTTCACGGCACCGGTCTTGACGTCGATGACGGCGATCGTCGAGCAGCCGGTGCCGCCGTAGGTGTCCTTCTTGTACGGGCCGTAGGCGACCACGCCGAGGCCGTTCTTCACCTCGTGGCTCATGCCGCAGAACCGGCTCATTTTCGCGTCGTCCCCGGCCCGCAGCGGCGGTTCCAGGTCCCAAGCGTCTTCGCCGGATTCGGCGTGGAACGCGTCGAGCCAGTCTTCGTGCATCACGGCGACGATGCCGTCAGAAGCCCAGCTGTTGAACGGCTTCTCCTCCATCGTCGGGCTTTCTTTCCAGAGCAGCGTCGCCGCCTGCCGCTGGTCCTCATCCCTCGGGCCGTACCTGGCGCGCAGCGCGAGCCATCCGGCCACGCCGCCGCCGACCAGGACGACGACTAGCCCGATGATCAGGAGCGGCACCCACGTCCGGCGCTTCTTGGGCGGCATCGCCGGGTACTGCGGCGGGTAGGGCTGCTGTGGATAGGGTTGCCGGCCTTGGTTTCCCGGCCAGCCTTGATGAGTCACTTCGACATGCTCCCCTCGGCATGAACGCGCTCGCGCAGAATCGGAGCGCTCCCCCAAAAACGACCTGTCACCAGGCCAGATAGCATTATGCCCGACCGAGATGCCGGAAATGCGATCTTCAGCCGAACGTCACGGCCGCACATCTATTCGTCCACTTCGGACTTCGGCTGCGCACACGCCGCAGGTCGGGCGGCCGTCTCGGGCGGTGACGTCGTCGGGGGCCGTCATCACGCCGCAGAGCGCGATCAGGTCCCGGCCTTCGCGGCGTGGGTCCTCGACCGGGATCACGTGGTTCTGGTAGCCGAAGGCGGCCCAGTAGCCGACTCGCTCTTCGGGGCCGTTCTCGGTCGATCGCGTCATCGCGTTCTCCTTGAGCCGCTGGGTTTTGGCCGGTGACCGGGCGCGTGGGGTCGGGGGTATCGCGCCCGGTCACCGGGGTGGGCCGGTGCGGGTGGGGGTTGGGGGACGTCACCGCACCGGCCCTGCTCGGGTCTCGTGAGTGCTGGCTCCGGTAAGAGCCGGAGTGAGCGCTCACGAGCTTTCAGGGCCGCAGGTGGTGGCGCCCGGTGGGCTCATCGGGGTCAGTAGTGGGGAATTCCGGCGGTATGCGGGGATGTTCGCGTTCCGACCCGTATTCTTCTCGGGCTTCCGCTTCGATGTCGGCTATGAGATGCCAGACCGTGTAAGCACCTTCGCCACCGCCCGCATGCTGCCCCGTTGTCGCGAAGGCAATCGCCCGCACGGGGATCTGAGTGGTGAGCATCGCGAGGATCAGCAGGTTGAACAGGACGAACGTGCTGAGCTGAATCCAGAACATTGGCTTCTCCCTATCGTTGGCGCTTCCGCTGGGCAGTGGTCGTGAGTGGTTGTGGCTGCTCTAGCGGCCACGCCTTGCGCTCCAGCACCGTGAAGTGCTCCTCGCCCAGCCGCTTCCGGACCACGTCGACGCACGGGTCCGC